>NZ_OZ026452.1:948979-1265305 GCF_964019515.1 Serratia symbiotica (Periphyllus acericola) | reverse complement strand
AATGGTCAGAGCAGTGACTGTACCGGCAAGCGTGGCAAAGATATCATCATCAAGGTTCCTGTCGGCACTCGTGTGAAGGATCAGGGCACTGGCGAGATCCTCGGTGATATGACCCGTCACGAGCAAAAGCTGATGGTCGCCAAAGGCGGCTGGCATGGCTTGGGTAACACCCGTTTCAAATCTTCAGTTAACCGCGCACCGCGTCAGAAGACGTTAGGAACTACTGGTGAGGCTCGTGACATTCTGTTGGAACTGCTGCTGCTGGCCGATGTGGGCATGCTGGGTTTGCCTAATGCTGGCAAATCAACCTTTATCCGTGCGGTATCCGCCGCCAAGCCGAAGGTTGCCGACTACCCGTTCACAACGCTGGTGCCGAGCCTGGGTGTGGTACGCATGGATTATGAGCAAAACTTTGTGATTGCCGATATCCCGGGGCTGATAGAAGGTGCCTCTGATGGTGTTGGCTTAGGCATCCGCTTCTTGAAGCATTTGGAACGTTGCCGCGTGTTATTACACCTGGTGGATATCGCGCCGATCGATGAATCCGATCCGGTAGAAAATGCTAAGATTATCATCAACGAATTGAATCAATACAGTGAAAATTTGGCGCAGAATCCACGCTGGCTGGTTTTCAACAAAATTGATTTACTAGATGAGGAAGAAGCCGCTGAACGTGCTAAGGCGATTGTAGCGGGCATGGGCTGGGAAGGTGAGTATTACTTGATCTCCGCCGCCAATCGCGAAGGCGTCAATGCACTGTGCTGGGATGTGATGAATTTTATCAACACCGAACCGAAAGCGTTGGCGATTGAAGAAAGCGCGCTAGAAAAAGTCGAATTCATGTGGGATAACTACCACCGTGAACAAATCGCCGAAGCTGAAGCGGAAGATGACTTGGATGATCAATGGGACGAGGGCGTCGAAATCATTTACCAGAAATAATCCGGCTCAAGAGGCTCAGCGGTGATGAGCCTTTTTACTGCATTATCTGGTATATGATTCTGTAGGTTGTGTCCGGCAATGGCTGGTGGGCGCCGCTGGCAGTTACTTGAACGCACAGCAAGGAGTAGTCTGTGAGGGATGGTGCGCTATAAGCCTAGGTCGTGTTCAAATGGCCCAGCCCTTTGGTTCACGCTCTAATAGCCGGTGCTCCGCGCTGCAGGGTTTGAACATAAGCCCTGTCCCCCTTCCATCTTAATTATGGGCTTTTGTGTCTGCAACGGCGGCAGGGTTAATCACCGGACACAGACTAGCTGACTTTATAAATATCTCGGTACAGGCGGCTTTCGAAGCGTACCAGCGGCACGCGACGTTGTTTCTGATCTTCCGGCGGTACGGCGTAGCCCAACAGATATTGCACGAAGGCCAAACGTTGACCACTGGCGGTGGTTATGAAGCCTGCCAGGTTGTAGACGCCTTGCAATGCACCAGTTTTAGCCGATACCCTGCCATCGACGCCGGCTTCGTGTAGCCCACCACGGTAACGTAAGGTGCCGTCATAGTCTGATAACGGCAGCATATAGAAAAAGTCTAGCTCGCTGTCATGCTGTGCGATATACTGTAGTGCCATGCATCATGGTAGCTGGGGACAGCAGGTTATGGCCCGACAGGCCGGAACCGTCTACCACAACGTTGTTACCCAGATCGAGGCCAGCTTTCTGGCGCAGAACCCGACGTACTGCATCACTACCTGCACGCCAAGTACCTGGTATGCCGAAGTGTTCATAGCCTAGGGTACGAAATACCGTATCGGCGATCATGTTATCCGATTTTTTCAGCATTATTTTCAATAAATCATGCAGCGGTGCAGACTGCGTCTGAGCAATCACCGTACCGATTAGACCCGGCTGGGTTTGGCGTTTCAGATGGCCGTCGATCTGGATGCCTGCGCCTGCCTACGTCAATTCATCATTCAAGATAGCTCCTGCATAACTGGCACCGTCCTGGATGGCACACGCCAGCGGCAGCGGATCGTTGCGCTGGATCAGGCAGCCGGTCAGGGTAAAGCGATTCAACTCAGCGGGCACCATGTCTAACTCGCAGTATTGGGCGTTGGTAGAGCCTCTTGCCAACGTGAGCACTTGGCTTAACATGTTGACCGGGCAATAGGAAGCAACGCGGATAAATGCCATATCTCCTGGGTTTGGTGCACTGTACAGCGATACCGAAAAGCAGTTGCGATCGATAATCGCCGCTGCTGGCGGCGCGCTGAAGCACTGTGTCATGTAGTTCCATGGCCAACCGGGTGCCTTATCATGGCTAGCGAACACTGAAGTATCGACCAGCACGTCGCCGGTAATCTGGTGGACACCCTGTTTCTTTAGGATCTCCACCATGTGACGCAAGCTTTGGCGCTTGAAGGTCGGATCGCCGCTGAAGCGGGCGATCAGATTGCCGTACAGTACGCCGTCTCTGATGCCGCCCTGGCTCTCCAACATGGTAATGAAGCGATAGTTTGGCCCGAGTTGTAATAATGCCGCTAGCGCTGTTAGCACCTTCTGAGTACTCGCGGGTAATGCCATTTGTTGAGAGTGATAATCGATGGCTGATGTGGTGGTACCGATCTTCTGAACTACCAGGGCTAAGTTGGCTCCTGCAGGTAAATGCAGGTAAATGCAGGTAAATATTGTGTGTAATTTTCAACTGGGATCGCCTACGCATTCAGAACAAATGCGCAAGTCAATGCACTGACAATTCGTGAAAAACGCATAATCTTGGGACATCAGTTTGATAACGTGCCGACATACTACGGTGCATTCAGGGAAAAAGTAAACGATGACCCCTGAGGAACTCTAGGATAAAATGCAAAATCGATCCTAGCTTGGGCCCTGTCCTGGGTCAGGTTTCTTTATATCTATCGCTTAGCGGTAGGGCGATGAGCTGACCGCATTTTCATACGAACACGTCAAGATGACGGTTATTTGAACAGGAAAGATTTAGAGGTATTTATACGATGAAACAGATCCCGATGACCTTGTTTGGCGCTGAAAAACTGCGCGAAGAACTTGAATATCTGAAAAGCGTGCGCCGTCCAAAAATCATTGCAGACATCGCCGACGCCCGCGAGCACGGTGATTTGAAAGAAAATGCCGAGTACCATGCTGCCCGTGAGCAGCAGGGATTTTGTGAAGGGCGTATCCAGGAAATTGAAGAAAAATTGTCCAACGCGCAAGTGATCGATATCACTAAAATACCGAATGCTGACCGGGTGATTTTTGGTGCCACTGTATCGGTGTTGAACCTGGATAGCGAGGAAAAAGTTACCTACCGCATCGTTGGCGACGATGAAGCTGACTTTAAGAAGAATCTGATTTCGGTCAATTCACCAATGGCACGTGGTTTGATCGGCAAAGAGCAGGGCGATGTTGTGGTGATCAAAACTCCTGGCGGTGATGTGGATTATGAAATCCTGAAGGTCGAGTATCTCTGATCGTACCCACTGAGGCAGAAATGCCCAAGTGGGTTGTAAAGAAAGGAAAAAGGCCACCAGTGACCTTTTATCTGAATCAGGTGCATGGCATTTTTGCGTCAACTTGATCCTTAATTAACGCGGTATATTGATCTTGCGCTCTTTCGATGGTAGGTAAAGAATAAGCGTACTACCAATGACTTGCACGTTGCAGGCACCGGTTTTACGCACGATAGCGTCGGCGATCAAGGTTTTAGTTTCGCGATCTTCAGACGCGATTTTTACCTTGATCAGCTCATGATGTTTCAGAGCTTGTTCAATTTCAGCCAGCACCCCCTCGGTGAGACCTCTATTACCCAGCATGATAACCGGTTTTAAAGGATGCGCTAGACCTTTCAGGTGCTGTTTTTGTTTATTATTTAGATGCATTGTCTTTTTTACTTAAGTTGGGATTGAAAACGAGACATTCTACCGCCATCTCATGTGTATCGCCAAATCGGTCTTTATCGACGGGGGCCCACATGAGCAGTGATCCTGGCATAAGACTCTCTTTACGATAGTTGGAAAACCAGATGGCTAATAAAAAGCGCTCTGCTAGCTCTAGTCGCTGGTTGCAAGAACACTTTAGTGATAAATATGTGCAGCAGGCGCAGAAAAAAAGGCTGCGTTCCCGCGCCTGGTTTAAAATTGATGAAATACAGCAGAGTGACAAACTTTTTAAAGCAGGCATGACCATAGTGGACTTGGGGGCAGCGCCGGGTGGCTGGTCGCAATACGTGGCTACCCAAATCGGCGGTGCGGGTCGCATCTTTGCTTGTGATATTTTGCCGATGGACCCTATCGTTGGCGTTGATTTCCTTCAGGGCGATTTTCGTGATGAATGGGTGCTCAAAGCCCTGCTGGAACGTGTAGGTGAGAGTAAGGTTCAGGTAGTTATGTCTGACATGGCTCCGAATATGAGCGGCACCCCTGCCGTCGATATTTCAAGATCGATGTATCTGGTGGAATTAGCATTGGAGATGTGTCGTGATGTCCTCGCACCAGGCGGAAGTTTCCTGGTGAAGGTGTTTCAGGGAGATGGCTTTGACGAGTACCTACGGGAAATTCGCTCCCTGTTTACGAAGGTTAAGATTCGTAAGCCAGACGCTTCCCGCGCCCGTTCGCGCGAAGTGTACATTGTAGCGACAGGGCGCAAGCTGTAGTCCCCTAACGCTGTTTGTTAACACAGTTGTAATATGAGGTTCATCCCTTGAGTGACATGGCTAAAAACCTAATTCTCTGGTTAGTCATCGCAGTAGTATTGATGTCTGTATTCCAGAGTTTTGGGCCCAGCGAGTCGAATGGCCGTAGGGTAGATTATTCTACCTTCATGTCTGAACTGACCCAGGATCAGGTTCGCGAAGCGCGAATTAACGGACGCGAAATTAACGTTACCAAGAAAGACAGTAGCAAATACAAGACTTACATCCCTGTCAACGATCCCAGGTTGTTGGATACGTTGTTAACCAAGAATGTGAAAGTTGTCGGTGAGCCGCCTGAAGAGCCGAGCTTGCTGGCCTCTATCTTTATTTCGTGGTTCCCGATGCTGTTGCTGATCGGGGTTTGGATCTTCTTTATGCGCCAGATGCAAGGCGGTGTCGGTAAGGGCGCGATGTCCTTTGGCAAGAGCAAGGCTCGCATGCTGAGCGAAGATCAGATCAAGACCACTTTTGCTGATGTCGCCGGTTGTGATGAAGCGAAAGAAGAAGTGAGCGAACTGGTGGAATACCTGCGCGAACCGAGCCGTTTCCAAAAGCTGGGCGGCAAGATCCCTAAAGGCGTGCTGATGGTTGGCCCACCGGGGACTGGTAAAACGCTCTTGGCGAAAGCGATCGCTGGCGAGGCAAAAGTCCCGTTCTTTACCATTTCTGGTTCTGACTTCGTGGAAATGTTTGTTGGTGTGGGGGCTTCCCGTGTGCGCGACATGTTCGAGCAGGCCAAGAAAGCAGCACCTTGCATCATCTTCATTGATGAAATCGATGCCGTAGGTCGTCAACGTGGTGCCGGCCTGGGTGGCGGTCACGATGAACGTGAGCAGACCCTGAACCAAATGCTGGTGGAGATGGATGGTTTTGAAGGCAACGAAGGCATCATCGTCATCGCGGCAACCAACCGCCCTGACGTTCTTGATCCGGCGCTGCTGCGACCAGGCCGCTTTGACCGTCAGGTGGTTGTCGGCTTGCCGGATGTGCGCGGTCGTGAGCAGATCCTGAAGGTACATATGCGCCGTGTGCCGTTGGATGCCGATATCGATACCTCCGTCATTGCTCGAGGTACACCAGGCTTCTCTGGTGCTGACTTGGCCAACCTGGTCAACGAGGCGGCATTGTTCACTGCCCGTAGCAACAAACGTGTGGTATCAATGGTTGAGTTCGAAAAAGCTAAAGACAAGATCATGATGGGTGCGGAACGTCGCTCCATGGTGATGACCGAAGCGCAGAAGGAATCGACCGCATATCATGAAGCAGGTCACGCTATCATCGGGCGTCTGGTACCAGAACACGATCCGGTTCACAAGGTCACCATTATCCCTCGTGGCCGAGCACTTGGCGTGACCTTCTTCCTGCCGGAAGGCGATTCAATCAGCGCAAGCCGTCAGAAGCTGGAGAGCCAAATCTCCACCCTTTATGGTGGCCGTCTGGCGGAAGAGATCATCTACGGGTCGGAAAATGTGTCTACTGGGGCGTCGAACGATATTAAAGTGGCGACCTCTATCGCCCGCAACATGGTGACTCAATGGGGTTTCTCTGAGAAGCTGGGGCCGCTGTTGTATGCAGAAGAAGAGGGCGAAGTGTTCCTTGGCCGTTCCGTCGCCAAGGCGAAGCACATGTCGGATGAAACCGCACGCATCATTGATCAGGAAGTAAAATCTCTGATTGAACGCAACTACGTGCGCGCCCGTTCACTGTTGATGGAAAATATGGACATCCTGCATTCAATGAAGAATGCACTGATGAAATATGAAACCATTGATGCGCCGCAGATCGACGATCTGATGCACCGCCAAGACGTACGTCCGCCAGCGGGTTGGGACGATGCAAACAAAGGTAATGGCCCCGACGCCGTCGGCACGCCAAAAGCGCCGACGTCGGTAGAAGAATCGCACACGCCGAGTCCAGGCAATAACCATGTTTGAACAGCTCGACAAGTCACTTCTGCTATGTGGTAACATTAAACCCCGGCATGCCGGGGTTTTTACTGCCCGGTAGGCAGCGCACCATGCAACAGTCAGGTGAATGATATCCATCATACTTGAATGCATATGTGTTGGCTGCGCAGTTACTCGGCCCATATGTGGGTCTCACCCCCTCGGGGGCACTGCATGCAGCGTTCAAATTTATTAGGAATCACATTCTTGTAGATTTCCCTTGCGGCATTTAAATCGGTTCCTGAGCGATTTGTCCCGGCAGATTTGTCACCTCAGTGACTTACTTTAGTAAGCTCATGGGGATTAATGGGGCTCCCCTGTGGGCCAGCGCAAGTGCTGCTCAAATCGGTTCTCGGCAGATTTGTCACGCTCATGCCGCTGTGATGTCACTCCAATTATTTAGGGTATAGCCATGCAGTTAGCCCTGCGCGACATGACGCTCAATCTCTCCCATCCGCAGGTGATGGGCATCCTCAATGTGACGCCGGATTCGTTTTCTGACGGTGGTCGTTACAACCAACTCAATCAGGCACTGTTGCATGCGTATGCGCTGATTTCAGCTGGTGCTACCATGATCGACGTGGGGGGCGAATCCACCCGGCCGGGGGCGGAAGAGGTCAGTGAGGATGAAGAGATTGCACGGGTGGTATCGGTAGTGGAGGCATTGGCGCAGCGTTTCGAGGTGTTTATCTCGGTTGATACGTCTAAAGCGGGGGTGATCCGTGAGTCGGCACAAGCGGGAGTGCATCTGATTAACGATATCCGCTCGTTGCAGGAACCCGGCGCGTTGGCTGCTGCGGCCGAAAGCGGCTTGCCGGTGTGCCTGATGCACATGCAGGGGCAGCCACGCACTATGCATCATGCACCGCATTACGATGACCTGATTGCTGATGTGAAGATATTTTTTGAGCGTCATATCAAGCGTTGCCATGATGCTGGGATAACAAATCAGCAATTGCTGCTCGACCCAGGCTTCGGGTTTGGTAAAAATCTAGCACACAACTACCAGCTTCTGGCGCGGTTGTCGGAATTTCACCGCTTCGGTCTGCCGCTGATGGTGGGGATGTCACGCAAGTCGATGATTGGACAGCTATTGAACGTGCCGCCTGATCAACGCGTCATCGGCAGCGTGGCGTGCGCAGTGATCGCTGCGATGCAGGGCGCGCAGATTATCAGAGTGCATGACGTTAAAGAAACCGTTGAGGCGATGCGTGTCGTCGAGGCAACACTTTCAGCTAAGGGACAGTAGAAACATGAGTGAGCGCAAATATTTTGGCACCGATGGTATTCGTGGCAAGGTCGGTGATAGCCCAATCACCCCGGACTTCGTGCTGAAACTGGGTTGGGCGGCCGGTAAAGTGCTGGCGCGTCACGGCTCTCGCAAAATCATTATCGGTAAGGATACCCGCATTTCCGGTTATATGCTGGAGTCCGCGCTGGAAGCTGGCTTGGCAGCCGCAGGGTTGTCTGCTTCCTTCACCGGCCCGATGCCGACGCCGGCGGTAGCCTACCTGACACGCACTTTCCGCGCTGAAGCCGGCATCGTGATTTCTGCCTCGCACAACCCGTTCTACGATAACGGCATCAAGTTTTTCTCGATCGACGGGGCCAAGTTGCCGGATGACGTTGAGGAAGCGATTGAAGCTGAGATAGAAAAACCGCTGACTTGTGTGCAATCCTCGGAGTTGGGTAAATCCAGCCGGATTATCGACGCCGCTGGTCGTTACATAGAATTCTGCAAAGGCACCTTCCCCAGTGAACTGAGCCTGAAGGGGTTGAAAATTGTGGTCGATTGCGCCAACGGTGCCACCTACCACATTGCGCCGAGCGTGTTGCGTGAGCTGGGGGCTACAGTGATTGCCATCGGCGTCGCGCCGGATGGCATGAACATTAATGAAAAATGCGGTGCGACCGATGTCCGCCAGTTGCAGCAATCGGTGCTAAAAGAAAAGGCGCATGTTGGGTTGGCGTTCGACGGTGATGGAGACCGTGTGATGATGGTGGATCATTTGGGCAACAAGGTGGATGGAGACCAGATCCTGTATATCATTGCTCGGGAAGGACTGCGTCAAAGCCAGTTGCGCGGTGGTGCGGTCGGTACGCTGATGAGCAATATGGGGTTAGAGTTGGCGCTGAAGCAACTGGGTATCCCGTTTGCGCGCGCCAAAGTCGGTGATCGCTACGTGTTGGAAAAGCTGCAAGAACTGGACTGGCGCCTCGGCGCGGAGAACTCCGGCCATGTAATCCTGTTGGATAAAACCACGACCGGCGATGGCATTGTGGCTGGGTTGCAGGTGCTGACCGCAATGGTGAGTAATAACATTAGCCTGTATGATCTATGCAGAGGGATGAAGCTGTTGCCTCAGATCCTGATCAACGTGTGTTTCGAGGGCGAGCACAACCCATTGGAATCCGCTGAAGTGCGTAAAATCACTGAACAGGTTGAAGCTGCGTTGGCCGATCGCGGCCGTGTATTGTTGCGCAAATCCGGCACCGAACCGCTTATCCGTGTTATGGTGGAAGGAGAGGATGAACAGCAGGTGACTGTGCTGGCACAGCGCATCGCTGACGCTGTGAAATCAGCCGGTTATCAGGAAAAATAATTGTTGGTGTTTTTTTCTGCAAACGCATTGGTTGCAGAAAATTGCCCTTGCGCGGTTTGGCGGCTTTAGTTAGTATTCAAAACCGCTTAAATAGTCAGCATATAAGAGTGCCTGAGACTTCTTTTTAGAAGCTTTGAGGTGAAAAGCATCTGGCATGCGGTTGAAGCCGCAAGGACACGGGTACGACTATGTACGAAGCTCTTCTGGTAATCTTCCTACTGATCTCAATCGGGCTAGCTGCTCTGATTATGTTGCAGCAAGGTAAAGGCGCTGAAGCTGTAGCCGGTGCCTCTGCCACACTGTTTGGCTCGAGCGGTTACGGCAACTTTATGACCCGTATGACTGCGGCGTTGGCGACATTGTTTTTCGTCATCAGCCTGGTTTTGGGCAACCTCAGTAGTAACAAAAGCAAGAAAGGCAGCGAGTGGGAAAATTTGGGTCAGCCAGTAAAGTCTGAGCAAACTACCGTGCCATCGTCACCAGCCAAGCCGAGTAGTGATATCCCGCAGTAAGCAGCAACAACGCTTGAAACCTCGGTTTTATCTGGATACTGGATAATTGCAACGGCTGTTAGCAGTAAGAATCAGTACCGAGGTGGTGGAATTGGTAGACACGCTACCTTGAGGTGGTAGTGCCCTAACGGGCTTGTGGGTTCGAGTCCCATCCTCGGTACCAAATCCAAGAGATAGCTTGCAATTTTGCGATTTTTTGCGTAAATTCGGCACGTTTTCGGACGCGGGGTGGAGCAGCTTAGTAGCTCGCCGGGCCCATAACCCGAAGGTCGTCGGTTCAAATACGGCCCCCGCAACCACTTTCATTTAGGTGTTGATTTTCAAATACACTTTTCGAATGAAATCCACTTTTCTCGAACAACATTTGAAAATGACACTTGCTTGAAAGTTGCACCGAAGTCGCTCAGCGGCACATAGGGTCCAGTTACATAACGCCCCGATTTTCGGGGCTTTTTGTTATTTGGCAGCAGAATCACTGGGCTATTTAGCCCTTTTTTTATGTACTGGGGGTGGAGTTTGTGCATATTAGAGCAAAAGTTAACTGAGATGCTTTTAGCACCGGTAGAAGCGTTGGGTTTTGAGCTTGTAGGCATTGAATTTATTCGTGCGCGCCAATCTACGCTCCGCATCTATATTGACAGTGAAAACGGCATCAATGTTGATGATTGCGCTGATGTCAGCCACCAAGTTAGCGCTGTATTGGATGTCGAAGAACCAATCGCAGTCGCTTACAACTTAGAAGTCTCCTCTCCTGGCCTTGATCGCCCGATGTTCACCGCAGAACACTACACGCGTTTTCTCGGTGAAGAAGTCAGCTTGGTTCTGCGCATGGCAGTTCAAAACCGCCGCAAGTGGCAAGGTATTATCAAGTCTGCCGAAGGCGCAATGATCACGGTTACTGTAGATGGGAAAGATGAAGTGTTTGCGCTGAGCAATATCCAGAAAGCGAACCTGATACCCCACTTTTAAAAGTTTGTATGAGGCACCTAGGATGAATAAAGAGATTCTGGCTGTTGTTGAAGCAGTTTCCAATGAAAAATCCCTTCCGCGTGAAAAGATTTTCGAAGCGTTGGAAACCGCTTTAGCCACCGCCACCAAGAAAAAATATGAGCAGGAAATCGACGTCCGCGTCAGCATTGATCGCAAAACCGGCGATTTCGATACCTTCCGTCGTTGGGTCGTCGTTGATGAAGTGACGCAGCCTACGCGTGAGATCACGCTGGAAGCGGCTCAGTATGAAGAGCCAGACACTGAGTTGGGCGTATATATCGAAGATCAGATCGATTCCGTCACCTTTGACCGCATCACCACTCAGACGGCCAAACAGGTTATCGTGCAGAAAGTACGCGAAGCCGAGCGCGCGATGGTGGTTGACGCTTTCCGTGAACACGAAGATGAGATCGTCACTGGCGTTGTGAAGAAAGTTAATCGTGATAGTATCGCGCTGGATCTGGGTAGCAACGCCGAAGCAGTGATTGGCCGTGAAGACATGTTGCCGCGCGAAAACTTCCGCCCTGGTGACCGCATCCGTGGCGTGCTTTATGCCGTGCGTCCTGAAGCCCGAGGTGCGCAATTGTTCGTCAGCCGTTCCAGCCCAGAGATGCTGAAAGAGCTGTTCCGCATTGAAGTGCCGGAAATCGGCGAAGAAGTGATTGAGATTAAAGCGGCAGCCCGCGATCCCGGTTCCCGTGCAAAAATTGCAGTAAAAACCAACGACAAACGCATCGATCCAGTCGGTGCCTGCGTGGGTATGCGCGGTGCACGCGTTCAGGCCGTTTCGAGCGAGCTCGGTGGTGAACGCATCGATATCATACTGTGGGATGATAACCCTGCGCAGTTCGTCATCAACGCCATGGCCCCGGCAGACGTGGCCTCCATCGTGGTTGATGAGGATAATTGTACGATGGATATCGCCGTTGAAGCCAGCAATCTGGCACAGGCCATCGGCCGTAATGGCCAAAATGTGCGTTTGGCCTCCCAGTTGTTGAAACAGCATCGCGACGATGACCGTTGGGAACTGAACGTGATGACGGCGGATGATTTGCAGGCCAAGCACCAGGCCGAAGCACAGGCCGCTATTGATACCTTTACCAGGTATCTTGATATCAACGAAGATTTCGCTACCGTTCTGGTTGAAGAAGGCTTCTCCACTTTGGAAGAGCTGGCCTATGTGCCAATCAAAGAGCTGTTGGAAATCGACGGTCTGGATAAAGATACGGTTGAAGCATTGCGCGATCGCGCCAGAGCTGCATCGACCACGCTAGCCCTTGCTCAAAAAGAGAGCCTGGGTAGCCAAGAACCTGCAGAAGATTTACTCAACCTGCCTGGTCTTGAGCGCAGCATGGCCTTTAAACTGGCCGCGTGTGGGGTTGGTACGCTGGAAGATCTTGCCGAGCAGGGTATTGATGATCTGGCTGATATTGAAGGGCTTAGCAACCAGCAAGTCGGCGAGTTGATCATGGCCGCACGTAATATCTGTTGGTTTGGCGACAACGCGTAATAAACTGTAGCAGGAAGGAACAGCATGACAACAGATGTAACCGTAAAATCGCTGGCAGCAGAGATTCAGACTTCGGTTGATCGCCTGGTACAGCAGTTTGCTAATGCAGGAATCAACAAGGTAGAGTCGGATTCTGTGACCCAGCAAGAAAAAGAAACCTTGCTGGCGCACCTGAACCGTGAACACGGCAGTGTGCCGAACAAACTCACTTTTCAGCGCAAAACGCGCAGCACCTTAAATATTCCGAGCACCGGCGGTAAAAGTAAATCGGTGCAAATTGAGGTCCGCAAGAAACGCACCTATGTAAATCGCAATACGCAGGAAGCCAAACAGGTTGAAGCGGCAGAGCAGGCACAGCGTAATGAAGAAACGAAACGTGCAGCCGGAGAGCAAGCCAAACGTGAGGCTGCAGGAATTGCTAAGCGTAATGCAGCGGAAAAAGAAAAAGTGACCAATCAACATACCGATGAAATGATCAAGCCAGCTCAGGCAGAAAAAGCACGCCGTGAAGCCGAAGCGGCTGAACTGAAACGTAAAGCGGAAGAAGAAGTACGCCGGAGGGTCGAAGAAGAAGCCAAACGCGTGGCGGAAGAAGCGCTCCGTATGGCTGAAGAGAACGGTGAGAAGTGGGCAGAAGCTGAAGCAGCAAGCGCTGCAGTTGAAACTGCCGATTACCATGTGACCACCTCTCAGCACGCCCGTGTCGCCGAAGACGAAAACGACGCTAAAGTTGAAGGTGAGCGCCGCGCCCGCACCCGTGGTGGCAAAGCGACTAAGCAGAAGAAAGGCAGTAAGCTTTCTGAGTCTAAAGCAGATCGTGAAGAAGCACGTGCTGTAACGCGTGGAGGTAAAGGTAAACGGAAGCTAAGCAGTTTGCAGCAGAGCTTCAACAAGCCAGCTCAGATGGTAAACCGTGACGTGGTTATTGGTGAAACCATCACCGTGGCTGAATTGGCCAACAAAATGGCGGTAAAAGGCTCTCAGGTCATTAAAGTGATGATGAAGCTGGGTGCAATGGCCACCATCAACCAGGTCATCGATCAGGAAACTGCACAGCTAGTGGCTGAAGAGATAGGCCACAAGGTTATCCTGCGTCGCGAGAATGAGCTGGAAGAAGCGTTGATGAGTGACCGTGATACCGGTGCTGCGGCTGAGTCGCGTGCACCAGTGGTGACCATCATGGGCCATGTTGACCACGGTAAAACCTCTTTGCTGGACTACATTCGCTCCACCAAAGTGGCAGCGGGCGAAGCTGGCGGTATTACCCAGCACATTGGTGCTTATCACGTAGAAACCGACAACGGTATGATCACCTTCTTGGATACTCCAGGCCACGCCGCTTTTACTTCCATGCGCGCCCGTGGTGCTCAGGCGACTGATATTGTGGTGTTGGTGGTTGCTGCCGATGATGGCGTGATGCCACAAACCATTGAAGCTATCCAGCATGCGAAAGCGGCGCAGGTGCCATTGGTGGTTGCAGTTAACAAAATCGACAAGCCGGAAGCCGATGTGGACCGCGTTAAGAAGGAGCTATCCCAGTACGGCGTGATGCCGGAGGAGTGGGGTGGCGAAGCGCAGTTCGTCCATGTTTCTGCGAAAGTCGGTACCGGTATCGACGAACTGCTTAATGCTATCTTGTTGCAGGCTGAAGTTCTCGAACTGAAAGCGGTACGCAGTGGCATGGCTAGTGGAGTGGTGATCGAATCCTTCCTAGATAAAGGCCATGGCCCGGTGGCGACCATTCTGGTTCAGGAAGGTACGCTGAACAAAGGTGATATCGTGCTGTGCGGCTTTGAATACGGCCGCGTGCGTGCGATGCGTGATGAATTGGGCCACGAAGTGGCCTCCGCTGGCCCATCTATTCCGGTGGAAATCCTGGGTCTTTCCAGCATTCCAGAAGCGGGTGATGAAGCGACCGTAGTGCGTGACGAGAAAAAAGCGCGTGAAGTTGCACTATATCGTCAAGGCAAGTTCCGCGAAGTCAAACTGGCGCGCCAGCAGAAATCTAAGCTGGAGAATATGTTCTCCAACATGACAAACGGGGAAGTTTCTGAGCTGAACATCGTACTGAAATCTGATGTACAGGGTTCTTGCGAAGCGATTATGGATTCATTGCTGAAGATCTCTACCGACGAAGTGAAGGTGAAAATTGTCGGCTCCGGCGTGGGAGGCATTACTGAAACCGATGCTACACTGGCAGTAGCCTCCAACGCGATCATTCTGGGCTTCAACGTCCGTGCTGATGCCTCGGCACGCCGCGTGATTGAAGCAGAAAGCCTGGATCTGCGCTATTACTCGGTAATTTATAGCCTAATCGACGAAGTGAAGCAGGCGATGAGCGGCATGCTGGCACCTGAGTACAAACAGCAGATTATCGGCTTAGCCAAAGTGCGTGACGTCTTCAAATCACCGAAATTCGGTGCTATCGCCGGTTGTATGGTCACTGAAGGGACGATCAAACGTCATAACCCTATCCGTGTTCTGCGTGACAACGTGGTTATCTATGAAGGTGAGTTGGAGTCCCTGCGCCGCTTCAAAGATGATGTTAATGAAGTCCGTAACGGCATGGAGTGTGGTATTGGTGTTAAGAATTACAACGATGTACGTGTTGGCGACATGATTGAGGTGTTCGAAATCATCGAAATCCAGCGTACCATTGCTTAACGACTGTACATCTGCTGATGACCTAAAATAATTCGAGTTTCCTCAGGACAGCAACTGAGCGCATCCCCAGGTGAATAGACAACTATGCCACTGAGGTGAGTGAAGAGGGTCAAAAAAGAGGCAAGTTTAAGTATGTAATATCTGTTAACGGGGGCCTTTGTGCCCCCAGATTTGTCTGGAGAGTCCAAAATGGCAAAAGAATTTAGCCGTAGTCAACGCGTAGCGCAAGAGATGCAGAAAGAGATTGCGATCATTTTGCAACGTGAAATCAAAGATCCGCGCATTGGCATGGCCACCGTATCCGGCGTAGAAATTTCCCGCGATCTGGCATACGCCAAGGTTTACGTTACCTTCCTGAACGTGTTGGCTGAAAATCATGATCCAGCCCAGGTGACCAATGGCATTAAAGCATTGCAGGATGCGGCCGGTTATATCCGCACGTTACTTGGCAAAGCCATGCGTTTGCGTCTGGTTCCGGAAATGACTTTCGCCTACGACAACTCGCTGGTGGAAGGCATGCGCATGTCCAACCTGGTGACCAATGTGGTGAAGAATGACGCCGAACGCCGTTGCGCATCGGGCGATGACGAGGAGGCTTAAATGAGTCGCCCTCTTCGCCGTGGCCGTGATATCCACGGTGTACTGTTGTTAGATAAACCGCAGGGCCTGTCGTCTAACGATGCTTTGCAAAAAGTGAAGCGCTTGTACAACGCCAATCGCGCAGGTCACACTGGCGCGCTCGATCCGTTGGCGACCGGCATGCTGCCGATCTGCCTGGGCGAAGCGACCAAGTTCTCGCAGTTCCTGCTAAATTCTGACAAACGTTATCGGGTGATCGCCAAACTAGGGCAGCGTACCGATACCTCGGACGCCGATGGTCAGGTTGTGCAGCAGCGCCCGGTGAGTTTCACCCAGGCGCAGCTAGATGTGGCGCTGGATAACTTCCGTGGCGACCTCCGACAGGTGCCATCAATGTATTCGGCACTAAAGTATCAGGGTAAGAAACTCTATGAGTATGCGCGCCAGGGCATTGAAGTTCCGCGTGAAGCACGCAGCATCACCGTTTATCAGCTACAGGTTGTTCGCTGCGAAGGAGATGAACTGGAGTTAGAAATCCACTGCTCGAAAGGCACTTATATCCGCACTATCATCGACGATCTCGGTGAACTACTGGGCTGCGGTGCGCATGTGGTCTACCTGCGCCGCCTGCAAGTAGCAACTTATCCGATTGAACGTATGGTGACGTTGGAACAACTGAATGCTTTACTGGCGCAGGCGATTGCGCTGGATGAATTGCTCGATCCATTGCTGATGCCGATGGACAGCCCGGTTGAGAACTATCCAGAAGTGAATCTGTTGCCTGTAGTGGCGGGTTATGTCAAACAAGGGAAGACAGTGCAGGTTGCTTGTGCGCCTGCTTCTGGCATAGTGCGCATCACCGAAGGCGAAAAACGTAAATTTATCGGCGTAGGTACCGTCGCCGACGATGGTCGTGTGGCACCACGCCGCCTAGTCGTCGAACGTGTCGATTAAGGGTGGGTAAAGTGCGCGTATCCCCCTTGTAGCTTGCAGGATGGCGGGGATAGTAGAATAGCGCGGCTTATGCATTAGGTTGCTGAATTATAGATCGGCACCTGTAGTTATCATCTATAATCTGGAGTATTACCATGTCTCTAAGTGTTGAAGTTAAAGCTCAAATCGTGGCTGATTTTGGTCGTGATGCTCACGATAGCGGATCTCCCGAAGTTCAGGTTGCCCTGCTGACTGCGCAGATCAACCATCTGCAAGGCCACTTCTCCGAGCATAAAAAAGATCACCATAGCCGTCGTGGTCTACTGCGTATGGTTTCTCAGCGTCGTAAGCTGCTGGATTACCTAAAGCGTAAAGATGTAGCACGTTACACCAGCCTGATCGGGCGCCTGGGTCTGCGTCGCTAATCTAGCTAGTTTCAGAGTAAAAGGGGCCTATCATGGCCCCTTTTTTCTATGAAGCATAAGCAAATCAGGTTAATGTATTGCCTGATGCTCCCAAAACAGGTTTTTCCGTTACAGAGGTTCGCGCGACTAATGAGAGGCTTTATCCCCAGTTTGAGATAAAGATTGTCATTAGTCGCGAGGATGTAGTGGAAAGGTAAGTCAAGTCATAGGCGTGTCGAGTCGTCATTACGATGGTACGCCGTTAATCAAGGACATAATTTTGCTGACACCGATCATTCGCAAATTCCAGTATGGCCAGCATACCGTCACCATCGAAACCGGTATGATGGCACGTCAGGCCACCGCCGCCGTTATGGTGAGCATGGATGACACCGCTGTATTCGTCACCGTAGTGGGCCAGAAAAAAGCCAAGCCGGGTCAAAGTTTCTTCCCGCTGACCGTAAACTATCAGGAACGTACCTACGCTGCTGGACGCATACCGGGTAGTTTCTTCCGTCGTGAAGGCCGCCCGAGCGAGGGTGAAACGCTGACCTCTCGTCTGATTGACCGTCCAATCCGTCCTCTGTTCCCGGACAACTTCCTGAACGAAGTACAGGTGATCGCCACCGTAGTTTCTGTCAACTCGCAAGTTAACCCAGATATCGTTGCAATGATTGGGGCCTCTGCCGCCCTGAGCCTGTCCGGTATTCCGTTCAACGGCCCAATTGGTGCAGCACGCGTGGGTTACATCAACGACCAGTATGTACTGAACCCGACGACCGACGAACTAAAAATAAGTAGCCTGGATCTGGTGGTTGCTGGCACTGCTGGCGCGGTGCTGATGGTTGAATCTGAAGCTGATGTGCTAAGCGAAGATCAAATGCTGGGGGCGGTGGTGTTTGGTCACCAGCAACAGCAGGTGGTGATCGAGAGCATCAACTCTCTGGTAGCTGAAGCTGGCAAGCCGAAGTGGGACTGGCAGGCACCTGTGGTCAATGCAGCGCTGCATGCGCGCGTAGCCGAACTGGCCGAAGCCTGCTTGGGAGACGCTTATCACATTACCGAGAAACAAGAGCGTTACGCTCAGGTAGATGCGATCAAGGACAGCGTGGTTGAAACCCTGTTGGTGCAAGATGAAACGCTGGACGCTTCAGAAATTCATGACATCCTGATCAGCGTCGAGAAAAACGTGGTGCGTAGCCGTGTGCTGCGAGGAGAACCACGTATCGACGGCCGCCAGAAAGACATGATCCGTGGTCTGGATGTGCGTACCGGCGTACTGCCGCGCACTCATGGTTCCGCGCTGTTCACCCGTGGTGAAACACAGGCGTTGGTTACCGCGACACTGGGTACTGCGCGTGATGCACAGAGCCTGGATGAACTGATGGGCGAGAAGACCGACAGCTTCCTGTTCCATTATAACTTCCCGCCGTATTCCGTTGGCGAAACCGGCATGGTCGGTTCACCTAAGCGCCGCGAAATTGGTCACGGCCGTCTGGCAAAACGTGGCGTATTGGCTATGATGCCTAAACTGGAAGATTTTCCGTACACGGTGCGGGTGGTTTCTGAAATTACCGAATCCAATGGGTCTTCTTCCATGGCTTCGGTCTGTGGTGCTTCTCTGGCGCTGATGGATGCAGGCGTGCCAATCAAGGCTGCTGTTGCGGGTATCGCCATGGGGTTGGTGAAAGAAGCGGATAACTTTGTGGTTCTGTCCGACATTCTGGGTGATGAAGATCACCTAGGTGATATGGACTTCAAAGTGGCCGGTAGCCGTGACGGTATCACCGCGCTGCAAATGGACATCAAAATTGAAGGCATCACCCGCGAAATCATGCAGGTGGCACTGAACCAAGCCAAAGGGGCGCGTCTACATATCCTGAGCGTGATGGAACAGGCAATCAGCGTGCCGCGTGGCGATATTTCTCAGTTCGCACCACGTATTCACACTATCCGCATCAGCCCGGATAAAATTAAAGACGTGATCGGTAAAGGCGGCTCGGTGATTCGTGCGCTGACCGAAGAGACTGACACCACCATTGAAATTGACGATGATGGTACAGTTAAAATCGCTGCGACCGATGGTGAGAAAGCGAAATTTGCTATCCGTCGTATTGAAGAGATCACCGCAGAGATTGAAGTTGGCCGGATTTATCAAGGTAAGGTCACTCGTATCGTTGATTTCGGCGCGTTTGTCGCTATCGGCGGGGGTAAAGAAGGCTTAGTACACATCTCTCAAATTGCCGACAAGCGTGTTGAGAAAGTCACTGACTATCTGCAAATGGGTCAGGATGTGCCGGTTAAAGTACTGGAAGTTGACCGTCAGGGCCGTGTACGTCTAAGCATCAAAGAAGCGACTATGCCAGAAGCGGAATCGCCTCCTGCAGTTGAAGCAGAATAGCTGTATAGATATATTTGCAGCTCCCTGCCATAGGGTCGGGAGCTAATTTTATCGCTGCCTGGGTAGGAATTCGTGTATTTAGCAAACGGAGGATAGGGCGTTCATTTAATGTTTGTCTTAGGGAGTGGGAAATGAAGCCTTTCTTGCGTTGGTGGTACGTTGTAATAGCACTCATGCTGGCAGGATGCAGCAACTATTATTTGCGTAAAGACGAGGTTTTGGCGATCCCACTGCAGCCTACGCTGCAGCAAGAAATGCTCCTGGCACGTATGGAACTGATACTTGCCAGACGGGCACTGACCGGCGATGAGCGTGCGCAGCTTTTATATGAGCGTGGTGTGCTGTATGATAGCATCGGGCTACGTGCACTGGCGCGAAATGATTTCTCGCAGGCGCTGGCGATACGTCCTAATATACCTCAAGTTTTCAACTACCTAGGCATTTACTTAATGCAGGCAAGCAATGTTGATGTTGCCTATGAAGCGTTTGATTCTGTATTAGAGCTTGATCCAATTTACAATTACGCGCGTTTAAACCGAGGCATCGCATCGTATTATGGCGGCCGCTTCTCGTTGGCGAAGGATTATCTGCTGGCGTTTTATCAAGACGACCCAAACGATCCCTTCCGTTCGTTGCAGCTGTATCTTGTGGAACGAGAAATGGATCCCAAAAAGGCTGACGTAGCGCTCAAGCAGCGTTATGACAAAGCGAACCTAGGGCAATGGGGATGGAATATTGTCGAATTTTACCTGGGCAACATTAGCGAAAAAACGCTGATGTCACGCCTCAAGGTAGATACAACGGATAACACTTCGCTCGCTGAGCATCTAAGTGAAACTGACTTCTATTTAGGTAAACACCACCTGAGTCTAGGGGACAAGAACACCGCTTCGGCGCTGTTCAAACTGACGGTGGCTAATACGTTGAGCACCGCTATGCATTGTTGGAATTGGCGCTTTTAGGCCAAGAGCAAGACGACTTATCAGAATCGGACCAGCAATAGCTGACGAATACTTCTACCCAATAGGTTTCAAGTTGCGGCAATTCGGCAATCGAACGGATCCCTGGAGCTTAGTTTGCTAAGTGACGAGGGTGAGGGAGAGCAGCTAACAGGCTTGAAAGATGAAGGATTATCAGCCTGATAGACATTGGTTTTACAGCCAAAGCTACCGCCTTCACGGGTGAATGTTTTTTTGTTCGTTTTATAAACTAATTTGAGCCGGTTCACATTTTTCAATGAAAATGACTGAAAATTTTCTCGACGAGTTATGTAGACTGGCTGCCATTATTAATGAGGCATGTGTACATGACTACTGAGTTTAAAATCTCTTTTGCTGATCTGGGGCTATCTGCTACAATCATTTCCGCCCTGACTGACATGGGCTATGAAAAACCATCACCGATCCAGGCTGAGTGTATTCCTCACCTATTGAACGGTCGCGATGTGTTGGGCATGGCGCAGACCGGTAGTGGTAAAACCGCAGCATTCTCGCTGCCACTATTGCATAATCTGCAGGCTGACCTGAAGGCACCTCAGATTCTGGTGCTGGCACCGACCCGCGAACTGGCGGTTCAGGTGGCTGAAGCTATGACTGATTTCTCCAAACACATGCATGGTGTGAATGTTGTGGCTCTGTACGGTGGCCAACGTTATGACGTACAGTTGCGCGCCCTGCGTCAGGGGCCACAAATTGTGGTAGGTACGCCAGGTCGTCTATTAGATCACCTGAAACGCAGCACCTTGAATCTCGCTAACCTGAGCGGCTTGGTATTGGATGAAGCCGATGAAATGTTGCGCATGGGCTTTATTGAAGACGTAGAAACCATCATGGCTAAGATCCCGGCTGAACATCAGACCGCACTGTTTTCCGCTACCATGCCAGAGGCAATCCGCCGTATTACCCGCCGCTTTATGAAAGATCCACAGGAAGTGCGCATTCAGTCCAATATCACTACCCGTCCAGACATCAGCCAAAGCTATTGGACGGTGCACGGCATGCGTAAAAACGAAGCGCTGGTACGCTTCCTGGAAGCTGAAGACTTTGACGCGGCGATCATTTTTGTGCGCACCAAAAATGCCACGCTGGAAGTCGCCGAAACGCTGGAGCGCAGTGGTTGCAGCAGCGCTGCGCTGAACGGTGATATGAACCAGGCGTTACGCGAGCAGACCTTAGAACGTCTAAAAGATGGTCGTCTGGACATCCTGATCGCCACCGACGTTGCGGCCCGTGGTCTGGATGTTGAACGCATCAGCTTGGTAGTAAACTACGATATCCCGATGGACTCCGAGTCTTACGTTCACCGTATTGGCCGTACCGGCCGTGCAGGCCGCGCTGGCCGTGCGCTGCTGTTTGTGGAAAAACGTGAACGTCGCCTGCTGCGCAATATTGAACGTACCATGAAGCTGACTATCCCAGAAGTAGAACTGCCCAACGCAGAACTGCTGGGTAAGCGTCGTCTGGCCAAATTTGCCGCTAAAGTTCAGCAACAACTGGAAAGTCGCGATCTGGACATGTACCGTGCGCTATTGGCTAAACTGCAGCCGGAAGAAGAGCTGGACATGGAAACCCTGGCTGCCGCATTGCTGAAGATGGCTCAGGGTGAACGTCCGATAATTCTGCCGCCGGACCCCGTATTCAAGCCACGTCAGCGTCTTGAGTTCAATGATTGTGACGATCGTGGCAATGATCGCCGCCGTAATATACGTTCAGACAGCCGTGACGGTGACCGTCCGCGCCGTGAACGTCGTGACGTTGGTGAGATGCAACTCTACCGCATTGAAGTAGGCCGTGATGACGGTGTGGATGTTCGTCATATCGTTGGCACTATCGCTAACGAAGGTGATATCAGCAGCCGTTACATCGGTAATATCAAGCTGTTTGCTTCCCATTCCACTATCGAACTGCCGAAAGGGATGCCGGGCGAGATCCTGAATCACTTCACTCGCACCCGTATCCTGAACAAGCCGATGAATATGCAACTGCTGGGTGATGCGCCGCCGAATGAACGCAGTGGCTATAGCCGTCTATTCAACGGCGAACGCCGTGAAGGTGCACCGCGTCGTTCCGCTGGTGGTGGTGACCGTCGCAGCGATAATTTCAACCGTGACGGTAAACCAGCACCGCGCCGTGATGACTCAGCGCCTACGGCTTCTCGCCGTCGGTTTGGTGATGCATAACAGCTGTTTTGACCGTTCGTGGTCAGTGGTACAGAGAACCAGCTTACGGGCTGGTTTTTTTATGCAGCGAAATCTGAAACGTCAATGGTTTAACAGGCTCGCTATCATTATCATAAAAAGAGGATATATTGGAGCGAATTGAGATGGGAACAAGATTATCCCTACCTACCGCTTACACTTTAGGAGTCGATATCATAATGAAAAAAAGATGTTATTGACCCTGCTGCTGATGATAGTGGCGATCGCTATGGCGATCCTGTTCCGTGCGCATAATCAGAATGTGCTGCTACAGGGTGAAGTGGATGCGCCAGAGGTGATCGTTGCCTCCAAGGCCAAATGGCGGGTGATAAAACGCCTGTTAGAGCGTGGCGACAACGTGAAGGGTGGGCAACTGTTGATCCAGCTTGACAGTATGGAGCTGATAGCGTAATTACGTTCTGCACATACGACACGCGTCAAGGCCAAAGCACAGCTCGAACAATAGATGCACGGCACCCGTGAAGAGAGCATCCGCACCTTGTGTGCCGATTTGGCACAAACCGAGGCGTAATACCGTAACGCGCAGAACGATTACAACCGGCGTTGTTGAATAAATCGAACTTTTGGCCGGCACGAGGAAAAGTTCAACATCACCAACTGGAAGGCTTACAACAACGCCCTTATCACTCGGGGTTCACTCACTTACTGGGGGGATGAAACGGCACTTCACGCCTGGTACTGCGAGGCAAAACCTTCTCTGCGTGGTCGCCGACAACATTATTCCGATATGGCAATCACCAGCGTATTGATGCTGAAACGGATTTTCGGCCTGACACTTCGTGCCCTCCAGGGCTTCGTCGACTCCATTTTTACACTGATGAAAGTGCCGTTTAACTGCCCGGACGACACCTGAATCAGTAAGCGGGCGAAGTCCGTCAATGTCCCATTTAAAACCCCAACGCGGGGTGAAATTTTGCACCTCATTATCGACTCTACCGGGCTCAACGTCTTGGGTGAAGGGGAGTGGATGGTAAAGTATAACCGCGTCAACACGATGTTACCGATTGGCGAGTTTCGTGCCATCGCCGCTGCAGAAGACGACTCGACGCTGTTGACCCGTGCCGCCAGCAAACTCAATAAAAATCTCTATGCCTCCACCGCGTTGGAAAAGGGTACTGGCAAAATCAAGACGTTGCAGATCACCTAGTTACCGTTACAACAAAGCGGTGAGGACAAGGCGGCACGCGCCATCGCCATCAGTTATATAGCCGCGCTGATGCGCCAGTTTGAACCGGCGCTGACGGTAGGGCAGAGTCAAGGTAAAGTGACCAGCTTGTTAGTTAAGGGCAAAGGTTCGCGTTTTTATCAACAGCAGGTTGGTGCCATTCGCTATGTGGTATCGGACAATGGCGATAAAGGGGTAACCTTCGCGGTTGAACCGGTTAAGTTGGCGCTATCCACGCCTTGATAACGGGGTATTTAGTGGCGAAAAGCAAAGCCTTTGTGCTTAATTATCTCTATACTGCTGCGCAGGTAAACAGCCAGTTCGGCAGTTGTAATTTCTATTTTGCGTTCCCTTGTTGGAGGAAAAAACATGCGTCATCCATTAGTTATGGGTAACTGGAAGCTCAACGGCAGCACCCATATGGTCAGTGAGCTGATCACTGGCCTGCGCAATGCGTTGAGCCGTGTTGACGGTTGTGGCGTTGCTATCGCCCCGCCGGTTATGTACCTGGATCAGGCTAGACACGCACTGGCGGGCAGCCGTATCGCTTTGGCGGCACAAAATGTGGACATCAACTTGTCCGGTGCTTTCACCGGGGAAATTTCCGCCAATATGCTGAAAGACGTTGGTGCCCAGTACATCATCATTGGTCATTCTGAGCGCCGCATCTACCACAAAGAAACCGACGAAGCGATCGCCGAGAAATTTGCCGTGCTGAAGGAAGCAGGTCTGATCCCGGTATTGTGCATTGGTGAAACCGAAGCGGAAAACGAAGCGGGTAAAACCGAAGAAGTTTGCGCTTGTCAGATTGATGCCGTACTAAAAACCCTAGGCGTGCCAGCCATGAAAGGTGCTGTGATCGCTTATGAACCCGTGTGGGCCATCGGAACTGGCAAGTCTGCCACCCCAGCGCAGGCTCAGGCAGTGCACAAATTTATCCGCGATCATATTGCCAAGCACGATATGGCCACCTCTGCTGAAGTGATCATTCAGTACGGGGGGTCTGTCAACGATAATAATGCCGCAGAGCTGTTTGCTCAACCGGATATCGATGGTGCGCTGGTTGGTGGTGCATCGCTGAAAGCCGATGTTTTCGCTGCGATCTTCAAAGCCGCCGCAGCAGCGAAAAAAGCCTGATCCCTATCCAGCAGCGATAAAGCCCCCAGGTAAACCGGGGGGCTTTATCGCTGCTGGATAGGGATCAGTGCTTGCTGATTTCGTCAAACACGCCCCCGGTCGCGAAGTGCACCTTTTGCGCTTCACCTCAGCCGCCAAAGATCTCGTCCACTGTGAACAGGGTCAGTTTTGGGAACCGAGCGGCAAACTTGGCCGCTACGGCCGCATCACGTGGGCGGTAATAGTTTTTTACGCCGATGGTCTGCCCCTCCGGCGTATACAGATATTTCAGGTAACTTGTAGCTACATCGCGTGTGCCGCGTTTGTCCACCACTTTTTCTACTACCGCTACGGAGGGTTCGGCGAGAATGGATTTACTTGGGATAATAATTTCAAACCTGTCCTTACCCAGCTCTTTTTCCGCCAGCAGCGCTTCGTTCTCCCAAGCGATCAGCACATCACCGATACCGTGTTCAGCGAAGGTATGGGTAGCACCGCGTGCGCCAGGATCCAGCATCTCAACGTTGGCATATAAGCTTTTAACGAAATCCTGCGTTTTGGCTTGATCATTGTTATTGTGGTGCAGCGCGTAGCCCCAGGCCGCCAGGTAATTCCAGCGCGCACCGCCGGAGGTTTTCGGGTTTGGCGTAATCACTGAGACGCCGGGTTTGACCAAATCCGACCAGTTGTGAATTTGCTTCGGTACCAAAAACAATATGGTTGAAGTGAGGTATAAGGTTCCGAGTTTTCCAGCAGGCGTTTGATCCACTCTTTATCGATACGCCCGCGTTCGGCAATGGCGTCCACGTTATAAGCCCGCGCCAGTGTAACCACATCGGCCTTAATGCCGTTAATCACTGAGGTTGCCTGCTTGCCGGAGCCAACGTGTGACTGGCGCACCCTGCCCTTATCGCCGGTCTTTTGCTGCCAGTATTTGCTAAACGCGGTGTCATATTCTTGATAGAACTCGCGCGTTGGATCGTATGAAACGTTCAGCAGTTATATCTCTTGCGCCATGGTGCCGAAGGCCAACAGCACCGATGTTAAACCTACACTCCATTTGCGCAGCGACAGGCTCTCCAAGGAAAATTAAGCGCAACCATAATCGGTTGATTTAACCCCAGAGAGGCGTTGTTGAATAAATCGAACTTTTGGCCGGCACAAGGATCAGATCACTCTCCTTCTGTCAAAATAGCGACATTCCGTGGCCTAGCAAAAGTTCAACATCATCAACTGGAAGGCTTACAATAATGCCCTTATCACTCGGGGTTCACTCACTTTCTCGGTGGATGAAACGGCACGTCACGCCTGGTACTGCGAGGCAAAAACTTCTCTGCGTGGTCGCCCACCACATTATTCCGATATGGCAATCACCAGCGTATTGATGCTGAAACGGATTTTCGGCCTGACACTTCGCGCCCTCCAGCGCTTCGTCTACTCCATTGTCACACTGATCAAAGTGCCGTTGAACTGCCCGGACGACACCTGCATCAGTAAGCGGGCAAAGTCCGGCCATGTCCCGTTTAAAACCCCAACGCCAGGTGAAATTGCGCACCTCATTATCGACTTTAGCGGGCTCAACGTGTTGGGTGAAGGTGAGTGGATGGCAAAAAATACGGTCAGGAAAAACGGCGGATCTGGCAAAAACTGCATTTGGCCGTAGATACAGAAACACATGAGGTCATCTGTGCTGACCTTTCTTTGAGCAATGTCACCGATACCGAAGCCTTCCCAGGTCTCATCCGTCAGAGGTACCGTAACATCAAAGTCGCCTCGGCGGATCTGGCTTAGGATACGCGAGTGAGTCATGATGAGTTAAGGGGCAAGAAGCTCAAGGCGTTAATACCGCCCAGCAGCGGAGCCCGTTATTGGTCGGCAGACTATGCAGAGCGAAATCAAGCGGTGGCGAACCAGCGCCTTACCGGAGACAACACACGGTGGAAAAGTATGACAGGCTGCCACCGACGTTCGATAGCCGAAACAGCGATGTGCATTAAACAAGATGACGCTCGCCGGTATGCCAGAAAGTGTACGCCTTGCCTGAAAGCTGCCCATTCAGGGGACTCTTTATTCCAAATCCGATTTATTCAACAAAGCCGAGCAAACGTAAAAACTGGTTTTCTGTCTCGATCTTCTTTGGCATCAGATTCAGGAGCAGCACTTTCAACGACCTGATTTCTTGTGTTTTTGCCCGAGAAGATGTCATTACAAAGACATTCTCATTACGCAAGAAACTCACCGTGGATAGCTCATCATGAACACTAATCGGCATTACTTGACTCTTACATATCCACTTGGATGTTTAGCTATCTATATACCTAAGCATAGCGTTTTTAAAAATGGATGTCGCGTAATCAGTTGGAAGGTGAAAAAATTTCATCGCTGTGGTGCCAGGTAGAAATCGGCAGTTTTTTCAAGGCAGAAAAATCAAGAGGCCTCCTCACGAATGGCCACTTGGCTTAATTGATACCAGCAGTATTACAGCTCATTCTAAACTCACACCTAGCGGATCGCCGCAGGCGAACGCCCGTCAGCGGGCTTTCCTGCTCACTTCCCTTCAGCTCGCTGTCAAGCAACGCCTAAAGTGTTCCCGACTCTTTCGTTTCACCTGCACAGGATCAGGCCGTTGACTCTCGGTAACACACAAAGCAAGAAGCCCCATGCTTACGCATGAGGCTTTCTACCTTATTTGATGCCTGGCAGTGTCCTACTCTCACATGGGGAGGCCCCACACTACCATCGGCGCTACGGCGTTTCACTGCTGAGTTCGGCATGGTATTCAGGTGGGGCCACCGCGCTATCGCCGCCAGGCAAAGTCTGTTTTATTCTCGGCCGTTACTGACGTAACCACCAGAACCAATCTCGGAACTTGCTGAAAATAACCTACCCCTGCCTCTAACACACCTTCGGTGTTGTAAGGTTAAGCCTCACGGCTCATTAGTACTGGTTAGCTCAAAGCATCGCTGCTCTTACACACCCAGCCTATCCACGTCTTCGTCTTAAACGTGCCTTCAGGGACCTCTCAGACCCAGGGAAGACTCATCTCGAGGCCAGTTTCGCGCTTAGATGCTTTCAGCGCTTATCTGTTCCGCACTTAGCTACCGGGCAATGCCATTGGCATAACAACCCGAACACCAGCGGTGCGTTCACTCCGGTCCTCTCGTACTAGGAGCAAACCCTCTCAATCTTCCAACGCCCACGGCAGATAGGGACCGAACTGTCTCACGACGTTCTAAACCCAGCTCGCGTACCACTTTAAATGGCGAACAGCCATACCCTTGGGACCTACTTCAGCCCCAGGATGTGATGAGCCGACATCGAGGTGCCAAACACCGCCGTCGATATGAACTCTTGGGCGGTATCAGCCTGTTATCCCCGGAGTACCTTTTATCCGTTGAGCGATGGCCCTTCCATTCAGAACCACCGGATCACTAAGACCTACTTTCGTACCTGCTCGAGCCGTCACTCTCGCAGTCAAGCCAGCTTATGCCTTTGCACTAACCTCACGATGTCCGACCGTGATTAGCTGACCTTCGTGCTCCTCCGTTACTCTTTGGGAGGAGACCGCCCCAGTCAAACTACCCACCAGACACTGTCCTCACCCCGGGTCACGGGGCAAAGTTAGAACATCAAACATTAAAGGGTGGTATTTCAAGGGTGGCTCCTCGCAGACTGGCGTCTACGATTCACTGCCTCCCACCTATCCTACACATCAAGGCTTCATGTTCAGTGTCAAGCTATAGTAAAGGTTCACGGGGTCTTTCCGTCTTGCCGCGGGTACACTGCATCTTCACAGCGAGTTCAATTTCACTGAGTCTCGGGTGGAGACAGCCTGGCCATCATTACGCCATTCGTGCAGGTCGGAACTTACCCGACAAGGAATTTCGCTACCTTAGGACCGTTATAGTTACGGCCGCCGTTTACTGGGGCTTCGTTCAAGAGCTTCGCCTTGCGGCTAACCCCATCAATTAACCTTCCAGCACCGGGCAGGCGTCACACCGTATACGTCTACTTTCGTGTTGGCACAGTGCTGTGTTTTTATTAAACAGTTGCAGCCAGCTGGTCTCTGCGACTGGCTTCAGCTCCCTCCGATACGGAATTCACCTACATGCCAGCGTGCCTTCTCCCGAAGTTACGGCACTATTTTGCCTAGTTCCTTCACCCGAGTTCTCTCAAGCGCCTTGGTATTCTCTACCTGACCACCTGTGTCGGTTTGGGGTACGATTAAAAGTGACCTGATGCTTAGAGGCTTTTCCTGGAAGCAGGGCATCAACAGCTTCTGCACCGAGGTGCATCGTCATCGCGCCTCAGGTTTTATGGCATTCTGGATTTACCCAGAACTCCCCCTACACGCTTAAACCGGGACAACCGTCGCCCGGCCTGCCTAGCCTTCTCCGTCCCCCCTTCGCAGTCACTCTCAGTACAGGAATATTAACCTGTTACCCATCGACTACGCTTTTCAGCCTCGCCTTAGGGGTCGACTCACCCTGCCCTGATTAACGTTGGACAGGAACCCTTGGTCTTCCGGCGAGCGGGTTTTTCACCCGCTTTATCGTTACTTATGTCAGCATTCGCACTTCTGATACCTCCAGCACCCCTTACAGGACACCTTCAACGGCTTACAGAACGCTCCCCTACCCAACAGCGCATCAGCGCCACTGCCGCAGCTTCGGTGCATGGTTTAGCCCCGTTACATCTTCCGCGCAGGCCGACTCGACCAGTGAGCTACTACGCTTTCTTTCAATGATGGCTGCTTCTAAGCCAACATCCTGGCTGTCTGGGCCTTCCCACATCGTTTCCCACTTAACCATGACTTTGGGACCTTAGCTGGCGGTCTGGGTTGTTTCCCTCTTCACGACGGACGTTAGCACCCGCCGTGTGTCTCCCATGATAACATGCTTCGGTATTCGCAGTTTGCATCGGGTTGGTAAGCCGGGATGGCCCCCTAGCCGAAACAGTGCTCTACCCCCGAAGATGAATTCATGAGGCGCTACCTAAATAGCTTTCGGGGAGAACCAGCTATCTCCCGGTTTGATTGGCCTTTCACCCCCAGCCACAGGTCATCCGCTAATTTTTCAACATTAGTCGGTTCGGTCCTCCAGGTGGTGTTACCCAACCTTCAACCTGCCCATGGCTAGATCACCGGGTTTCGGGTCTATACCTTGCAACTTTTCGCCCAGTTAAGACTCGGTTTCCCTACGGCTCCCCTATGCGGTTAACCTTGCTACAAAATATAAGTCGCTGACCCATTATACAAAAGGTACGCAGTCACACCTTAACGGTGCTCCTACTGCTTGTACGTACACGGTTTCAGGTTCTCTTTCACTCCCCTCACTGGGGTTCTTTTCGCCTTTCCCTCACGGTACTGGTTCACTATCGGTCAGTCAGGAGTATTTAGCCTTGGAGGATGGTCCCCCCATATTCAGACAGGATGTCACGTGTCCCGCCCTACTTATCGAACTCACAGCCAGTGCATTTTAGTGTACGGGGCTATCACCCTTTACTGCGCGACTTTCCAGCTGCTTCCACTAACACACCCACTGATTCAGGTTCTGGGCTGGCCCCCGTTCGCTCGCCGCTACTGGGGGGATCTCGGTTGATTTCTTTTCCTCGGGGTACTTAGATGTTTCAGTTCCCCCGGTTCGCCTCGTCAAGCTATGTATTCACTTAACGATAGTGTGACGTATCACACTGGGTTTCCCCATTCGGGTATCGCCGACTATAACGGTTTATATCACCTTACCGACGCTTTTCGCAGATTAGCACGCCCTTCATCGCCTCTGACTGCCTAGGCATCCACCGTGTACGCTTAGTCACTTAACCTTACAACCCGAAGGTGTCTCACTTCGCATTGCAAACAGGTGAGTATCACTATGACAACTTGACCCTTACCCCAATACATCTATGCAGGGGATAAGTTTCAGCCGTCATTTTTCAATTTTCAGCTTGTTCCAGATTGTTAAAGAGCAAAGTACTTCAGAGCATACTGTTGCCAGTACGCTCTGAAGTAGTGAAGCACCACACTCGGACTTTATGGTGGAGCTAAGCGGGATCGAACCGCTGACCTCCTGCGTGCAAGGCAGGCGCTCTCCCAGCTGAGCTATAGCCCCGTACAGTAACTTGTAGAGACTTTTGAGATCAAAGCTTCTTTTTTTCTAGGCAAGGTATGGTGTTGCGACGCATATTTAAATATGTGAGCGCTACCATGACGCAGCATAGAAGAGAAGTGGTAGGCCTGAGTGGACTTGAACCACCGACCTCACCCTTATCAGGGGTGCGCTCTAACCACCTGAGCTACAAGCCTATTAAGGTATTTCTGCTCGCTACTTTCATCAGACAATCTGTGTGAGCACGCCACACAAGTCAATATCTTTCGGTAAGGAGGTGATCCAACCGCAGGTTCCCCTACGGTTACCTTGTTACGACTTCACCCCAGTTATGAATCACAAAGTGGTAAGCGCCCTCCCGAAGGTTAAGCTACCTACTTCTTTTGCAACCCACTCCCATGGTGTGACGGGCGGTGTGTACAAGGCCCGGGAACGTATTCACCGCAGCATTCTGATCTACGATTACTAGCGATTCCGACTTCATGGAGTCGAGTTGCAGACTCCAATCCGGACTACGACGTACTTTGTGAGGTCCGCTTGCTCTCGCGAGGTCGCTTCTCTTTGTATACGCCATTGTAGCACGTGTGTAGCCCTACTCGTAAGGGCCATGATGACTTGACGTCATCCCCGCCTTCCTCCGGTTTATCACCGGCAGTCTCCTTTGAGTTCCCGACTTTAATCGCTGGCAACAAAGGATAAGGGTTGCGCTCGTTGCGGGACTTAACCCAACATTTCACAACACGAGCTGACGACAGCCATGCAGCACCTGTCTCAGAGCTCCCGAAGGCGCCCCTCCATCTCTGGAGAGTTCTCTGGATGTCAAGAGTAGGTAAGGTTCTTCGCGTTGCATCGAATTAAACCACATGCTCCACCGCTTGTGCGGGCCCCCGTCAATTCATTTGAGTTTTAACCTTGCGGCCGTACTCCCCAGGCGGTCGATTTAACGCGTTAGCTACGGAAGTTACCCCTCCAGGGCGCAACCTCCAAATCGACATCGTTTACGGCGTGGACTACCAGGGTATCTAATCCTGTTTGCTCCCCACGCTTTCGCACCTGAGCGTCAGTCTTTGTCCAGGGGGCCGCTTTCGCCACCGGTATTCCTCCAGATATCTACGCATTTCACCGCTACACCTGGAATTCTACCCCCCTCTACAAGACTCTAGCTTGCCAGTCTCAAATGCCGTTCCCACGTTGAGCGCGGGGATTTCACATCTGACTTAACAAACCGCCTGCGTGCGCTTTACGCCCAGTAATTCCGATTAACGCTTGCACCCTCCGTATTACCGCGGCTGCTGGCACGGAGTTAGCCGGTGCTTCTTCTGCGAGTAACGTCAATGCAATGTCTTATTAACACATTACCCTTCCTCCTCGCTGAAAGTGCTTTACAACCCGAAGGCCTTCTTCACACACGCGGCATGGCTGCATCAGGCTTGCGCCCATTGTGCAATATTCCCCACTGCTGCCTCCCGTAGGAGTCTGGACCGTGTCTCAGTTCCAGTGTGGCTGGTCATCCTCTCAGACCAGCTAGGGATCGTCGCCTAGGTGAGCCATTACCCCACCTAACAGCTAATCCCATCTGGGCACATCTGATGGCGTGAGGCCCGAAGGTCCCCCACTTTGGTCTTGCGACATTATGCGGTATTAGCTACCGTTTCCACTAGTTATCCCCCACCATCAGGCAGTTTCCCAAACATTACTCACCCGTCCGCCGCTCGTCACCCAGAGAGCAAGCTCTCTTGTGCTACCGCTCGACTTGCATGTGTTAGGCCTGCCGCCAGCGTTTAATCTGAGCCATGATCAAACTCTTCAATTGAAAGCTTGATATGCTTCAACGTGTGAAGCGCTGCTTAAAGATTTACTGCATGAATGTTACTTTAGTTAGTCACTCTTCAAGACTTGATATTTTTTCGTCCCAGAAAGGAAGGACGGGATATTGTCTTGTGGAGTGCCCACACAGATTGTCTGATAAATTGTTAAAGAGCGGTGGGTCAGCCGCAGCACAGCGGCAAGCTTGGGGTGGCGTACACTACGCTTTCCCTCTGAAGAGTCAAGCCATTATTTTGGCTTTTCCCTTGCTGATCCGGCGGCGTAGCTGCCGAAATACCGGGTCAGTGGGGGCGCATTATAGGGCGTTCTCAGCAGGCCGCAACACCTAAATGCAAAAAAATTTTTAAACACGTTTTTTTAAGCAAAAGGGGGCGTTGTTGAATAAATCTAACTTTTGGCCGGCACGCGGATCAGATCACTCTCCTTCTGTCAAAATAGCGACATTCCGTGGCCCAGCAAAAGTTCAACAACACCAACTGGAAGGATTACAACAACGCCCTTATCACTCGGGGTTCACTCACTTGCTGGGGGGATGAAACGGCACTTCACGCCTGGTACTGCGAGGCAAAACCTTCTCTGCGTGGTCGCCGACAACATTATTCCGATATGGCAATCACCAGCGTATTGATGCTGAAACGGATTTTCGGCCTGACACTTCGCGCCCTCCAGGGCTTTGTCGACTCCATTGTCACACTGATCAAAGTGCCGTTGAACTGCCCGGACGACACCTGCATCAGTAAGCGGGCAAAGTCCGGCCATGTCCCGTTTAAAACCGCAACGCCGGGTGAAATTGCGCACCTCGTTATCGACTCTAGCGGGCTCAACGTGTTGGGTGAAGGGGAGTGGAAAGTAAAAAAATACGGTCAGGAAAAACGGCGGATCTGGCGAAAATTGCATTTGGCCGTAGATACAGAAACACATGAGGTCATCTGTGCTGACCTTTCCTTGAGCAATGTCACCGATACCGAAGCCTTCCCAGGTCTCATCCGTCAGAGGTACCGTAAAATCAAAGTCGCCTCAGCGGATCGGGCTTAGGATACGCGAGTGTGTGATGATGAGTTAAGGGGCAAGAAGCTCAAGGCGTTAATACCGCCCAGCAGCGGAGCCCGTTATTGGTCGGCAGACTATGCAGAGCGAAATCAAGCGGTGGTGAACCAGCGCGTTACCGGAGACAACACACGGTGGAAAAGTATCACAGGCTACCACCGACGTTCGATAGCGGCAACATCGAGGTATAGAGTAAAACAGCTATTTGGTGGTCACCTGTCGCTGCGAGATTATGATGGGCAAGTTGCAGAGGCGCTGGCACATAATCTGTGCATTAAACAAGATGACGCTCGCCGGTATGCCAGAAAGTGTACGCCTTGCCTGAAAGCTGCCCATTCAGGGGACTCTTTATTCCAAATCCGAATTCCAAATCCGAATTCCAAATCCGATTTATTCAACAAAGCCATATTTGCAAGAAAATAACGTAAAGGTCGATGGGCGTGTCTGCCGGTTTACTAAGGTCACTAATACCAATCCGTTTACTGGCATCAGTAAGCTGGAACGACGTCGTCACCACAAAAATTCTGCTCTGTATTCACTGTGTATAGATAGAGAACATAGACTTGTTTACAGCATCGCAGACGTTGAGTTAACGCTAATTTCTTGCTGCTATAACTACGAAAGGATTTGATATCCTCCACATCATTTATAGTGTGGAGGATGTCAATGAAATGCTGGCCGCTGTGCCACAGCAATGGCATGTGTGAAGGTCACCTGATGCCTTAAACGAACAGCATTAGCCACCATGGTGACCCTTTTTGCTATCGAGCGAACGACATGGCTCACATGCGTTCAACGGTTTCGATACCCAACGTATCCAGGCCGGTTTTCAGTGTTCTGGATGTCAGCAGAGCCAACTTTAAGCGACTCTGACGCACTACTTCATTGTCGCCATTGAGGATCTGGCAGTGTTCATAGAAGCTGGAGAACAGCCCAGCCAGCTCGTACAGGTAGCTACACATGATATGCGGTGTACCTTCACGCGCCACCGCAGTGAGTGCCTCTTCAAACTGTAGCAGGCGCGTTGCCAAGGCGATTTCATGCTCTTCGCTCATTACCAGAAGCAGGGTTAGGTTGCTTTCGTCAATCCCTGCGCGTTTGAATACCGACACGATGCGGGTATAGGCGTATTGCATATAAGGTGCGGTATTGCCTTCGAAGGCCAGCATGTTATCCCAGTTGAAGATATAGTCAGTGGTTCGGCTTTTTGATAGGTCAGAGTATTTCACTGCGCCGATGCCGACCACGCGAGCCAGTTGAGTTATTTCTTGTGCTGGCATATGAGGATTTTTGCTCGCGATCAACTGCCCGGCGCGTTCGATGGCTTCATCTAACAGATCAGACAGTTTCACTGTTCCACCAGCGCGGGTTTTAAACGGCTTGCCATCTTTGCCTAACATCATGCCCAACAAGTGGTGTTCCAGTGAAACGGACTCCGGCACATAGCCCGCTTTGCGCACGATAGCCCAGGCTTGCATCAGGTGCTGATGCTGGCGTGAATCGGTGTAGTACAGCACACGGTTGGCACCCAGGGTTTCGTAACGGTATTTGGCACAGGCGAGATCGGTGGTGGTATATAGGTAGCCGTTATCCTTTTTCTGGATGATGACGCCCATCGGCTCCCCATCCTTGTTCTGGTATTCATCAAGGAATACCACGGTGGCATCTTCGCTTTCCACCGCCAGCCCTTTGGCCTTCAGATCGGCGACGATGCCTGGCAGCATTGCGTTGTAGAGGCTTTCGCCCATCACGTCGCCTTCAGTCAGGGTTACGTTCAGGCGGTTATAGATGAGCTGGTTTTGTGCCATGGTGATATCGACAAGCTTACGCCACATTTTCTGGCAGTAAGGGTCGCCGCCTTGTAGCTTGACCACGTAGGCGCGGGCGCGCGCGGCGAATTCGCTATCTTTATCATAATGTTTCTTGGCTTGGCGATAGAACTTTTCCAGATCGGACAGACCCATGTCGCTGGCATTTTCATTCTGCATTTTTTCTAGATAGGCGATCAGCATGCCGAATTGGGTGCCCCAATCGCCTACATGGTTGGCGCGGATCACGTTGTGACCCAAAAATTCCAGAGTACGCGCGGCAGCGTCACCGATAATGGTAGAGCGCAAGTGACCGACATGCATCTCTTTAGCCACATTTGGTGCCGAGTAATCGATAACAATAGTTTGCGGTTCAACCGCTGTAACACCGAGTTTTGGGACGTTCAACACCCAATCGATCTGGCGGGCTAGCCATGCACTGTTCAGGAAAACATTGATAAAGCCGGGGCCAGCGATCTCCACTTTGCTAGCGATGTCACCAAGCTCCAACAATTGCAGCACTTTTTCTGCCAGTTGGCGCGGTGGCATGCCAAGTTTCTTGGCAGCCGACATCACGCCGTTGACCTGGTAATTACCAAATTGCGCTTTGGCTGACTGACGTACCTGCGCTTCGCAATCTGCTGGCGCGCCTGCGGCAATCAGTGCTTGGTTGACTTTATCTGAGAGAAAAACCTGAATATTCAACTAGTTACCTTAATGACGAACGCGGGGTATTGTGCCATTCCCCTGAGGGATTCTAAAGAGGGGATCAGAGGGTGCCGACCCACTAAAAATAGCCTGTAATGTAATTGTAACCGATCTACTGTGTCGAGTCAGCAGTTGATGAGGATCTAGCGATGAAAGATCCATCGCAAGATCTGTCTTCACTAAAGCGTGGTAATTAGGTAACAGAAGGGGAGAAAGTAAACAGACCAAGTTTTTATTGGGCGACCAGCACGCAAAGTGTGGTTGCTGCGTAACTTAAAGTGGCGATAAATAGCGGATGCAGCTATACCCTAAAAATTTCGCGTTGCAGGAAGTCGGCAACGCAGTAGATCCCCAGGTGTTTACCCCATTAAGTAACGGGGGTGAGCGGGGAAAGCTAACGCACAAGCAACGTGAAATATGATGGGTATAAGGCGTTGTTGAATAAATCGAACTTTTGGCAGGGACGAGGATCAGATCACTCTCCTTCTGTCAACATAGCGACATTCCGTGGCCCAGCAAAAGTTCAACATCACCAACTGGAAGGCTTACAACAACGCCCTTATCACTCGGGGTTTACTCACTTGCTGGGGGGATGAAACGGTACTTCACGCCTGGTACTGCGAGGCAAAACCTTCTCTGCGTGGTCGCCCACCACATTATTCCGATATGGCAATCACCAGCGTATTGATGCTGAAACGGATTTTCGGCCTAACACTTCGCGCCCTCCAGGGCTTCGTCGACTCCATTGTCACACTGATCAAAGTGCCGTTGAACTACCCGGACGACACCTGCATCAGTAAGCGGGCGAAGTCCGGCCATGTCCCGTTTAAAACCCCAACGCCGGGTGAAATTGCGCACCTCGTTATCGACTCTAGCGGGCTCAACGTGTTGGGTTAAGGCGAGTGGATGGCAAAAAAACACGGTCAGGAAAAACGGCGGATCTGGCGAAAACTGCATTTGGCCGTAGATACAGAAACACATCAGGTCATCTGTGCTGACCTTTCCTTGAGCAATGTTACCGATATGGAAGCCTTCCCAGGTCTCATCCGTCAGAGGTACCGTAAAATCAAAGTCGCCTCGGCGGATCGGGCTTAGGATACGCGAGTGTGTGATGATGAGTTAAGGCGCAAGAGGCTCAGGGCGTTAATACCGCCCAGCAGCGGAGCCCGTTATTGGTTGGCAGACTATGCAGAGCGAAATCAAGCGGTGGCGAACCAGCACGTTACCAGAGACAACACACGGTGGAAAAGTATCACAGGCTACCACCGACGTTCGATAGCGGCAACAGCGAGGTACAGAGTAAAACAGCTATTTGGTGGTCACCTGTCGCTGCGATATTATGATGGGCAAGTTGCAGAGGCGCTGGCCATGATCTGTGCATTAAACAAGATGAGGATCGCCGGTATGCCAGAAAGTATACGCCTCGCCTGAAAGATGCACATTCAGGGAACTCTTTATTCCAAATCCTATTTATTCAACAAAGCCGGGTTAACGTGAAATTGGATGAAATCGCCCGCCTCGCGGGTGTTTCGCGCACAACGGCCAGCTATGTTATCAATGGCAAAGCAAAGCGGTATCGTGTCAGCGATAAAACCGTCGAAAAAGTGATGGCCGTAGTCAAGGAAAATAACTATCACCCTAATGCTGTCGCCGCAGGATTGCGTGCCGGAAGAACCCGCTCTATCGGCTTGGTGATACCGGATTTGGAAAAATACCAGTTATACCCGTATCGCCAACTATCTGGAGCGTCAGGCGCGTCAGCGTGGCTATCAGTTGTTGATCGCCTGTTCGGTAGCGACGCTGATGGTCGTTGGGATTCCACCCAGCTACGCTTTGCCGATGACGGCACAGTGAGCTTTATGCAGCGCCAACTGGCGACCCGACGCGAGCAATTGTCCAGCGACGAAATCGCACTGTATCAGTACCAGGCGCTGCGTCTCCTTGAGGTAAGTGATGCCCTGCGCGCAGAGGCAAAGTTAAACTGTTGCAAGGGCGTTGGCTGCGGGGTGAGGTACAAACCTGCGATGGGCAGTGGTTGAAACCGGGATTGATTGCTAATTCCGAAGCCTGGATTGAACAGTGGGCGCGCAACAGCGGCTAACTGGTGAATATCGCTTGGTTAGACGCGCCAAAATGGCGTGCACTGCTGCTAGTGGCAAACGACGACTTATGCCGCTGGGAACCAACGAGGATCAACTATAGGAGGCCCCGCAGTGCGGAGCCTGTATGTGTGTCAGGTATTCAGATCACTTGCCGCGTGCGATCGCCCGATAGCCGATATCCTTGCGACAGAAGCTGCCTGGCCACTGAATGCCTGCCGTCAACTGATAAGCGCGTTGCTGCGCTTGTTCAACCGTTGCGCCCAGTGCAGTCACACAGAGTACTCGGCCACCGCTGGTTACTACCTCATCATCACCCTGCATGCATGTACCAGCATGGAACACTTTACCGTCAGCATATTCCTGCTGTGACAGCCCCTGAATGACCTCGCCGCTGTGGTAATTGCCCGGATAGCCACAGGCCGCCATCACTACGCCAAGAGCAGGGCGTTCATCCCAGTCGGAGGTTTTCTCGCCCAGTTTGCCTTCTGCTCCCGTCAGACACAGCTCTACCAAGTCGGAACGCAGGCGTAGCATGATTGGCTGGGTTTCAGGATCGCCGAAGCGACAATTGAACTCAATCACTTTCGGCTGACCATCGGCAGAGATCATTAGCCCGGCATACAGAAAGCCAACGTAAATGTTGCCTTCCGCCGCCATGCCACGCACCGTTGGCCAGATCACCTGATCCATGGCGCGCTCGTGGATTTCGTCAGTCACTACGGGTGCCGGAGAGTAAGCACCCATGCCACCGGTGTTCAGGCCGGTATCGCCATCGCCGACGCGCTTGTGATCCTGGCTGGTGGCCATCGGCACCACATGTTCACCATCAACCATCACAATAAAGCTGGCTTCTTCACCGGCAAGGAACTCCTCCACCACGATGCAGTGGCCGGCGTCACCGAAAGCGTTGCCGGCCAGCATATCCTGCACTGTGTCTTCCGCTTCAGCCAGCGTCATGGCAACGATTACGCCTTTGCCAGCTGCCAGGCCATCGGCCTTAATAACGATTGGCACGCCTTTACTCAGGATGTAAGCTAGCGCCGGTTCAACTTCAGTGAAGTGCTGGTATTCAGCGCTGGGAATGTTGTGGCGTGCCAGGAAATCTTTAGTGAAGGCTTTGGAACCTTCCAATTGAGCGGCTGCCTGCGAAGGCCCGAAGATTTTCAGGCCAGAGGCCTGGAAGGCGTCAACCACACCAATAACTAGCGGCGCTTCTGGGCCAACAATGGTCAGGCCGATATCATGGCTCTGAGCAAAGGCAAGCAGTGCCGGGATATCGATGGAAGAGATCGCCACATTTTCCAGCTTGGCTTCCAGCGCGGTGCCAGCGTTGCCCGGCGCGACAAAGACTTTATCCGCCAGCGGCGACTGGGCAGCTTTCCAGGCTAGCGCATGCTCACGCCCGCCGTTACCGATAATTAAAATATTCATCAAATGCTCCACGAATAGCGTGCACCGTAGCACACGAAATAAAAGGGATTAATGGCGGAAGTGGCGCATGTCAGTGAAGATCATCGCCATGCCATGCTCATTGGCGGCAGTAATCACTTCGTCATCTCTGATCGAACCGCCCGGCTGGATCACACAAGTGATGCCGATCGCAGCAGCAGCATCAATGCCATCGCGAAACGGGAAGAAGGCGTCAGACGCCATTGCAGAACCTTTCACTTCCAGACCCTCGTCTGCCGCCTTGATACCGGCGATCTTAGCTGAATACACGCGACTCATCTGTCCGGCACCTATACCAATAGTCATATTGCCGCGCGCATAGATGATAGCATTGGACTTCACGAACTTGGCCACCTTCCAGCAGAACAGCGCATCGCGTAACTCCTGTGCGCTTGGCTGGCGCTCAGACACTACGCGAAGATCGTCTTCATTCACCATGCCCAGATCACGATCTTGCACCACCAGACCGCCGTTAACGCGTTTGAAGTCAAGGCCAGCAACGCGATGCTGCCACTGACCGCAGGCCAGCACACGCACGTTCTGTTTGACCGCCAGCACTGTACGGGCTTCTTGGCTGATGCAGGGTGCGATAATCACCTCCACGAATTGGCAGCTGATGATGGCCTGCGCAGTTGCGGCGTCCAGTTCACGGTTAAAGGCGATGATACCGCCGAACGCTGAGGTAGGATCGGTCTGATAAGCACGCTTGTAGGCCGCTAAAATGTTGTCGCCAATTGCCACACCGCAAGGATTGGCATGTTTGACGATCACACAGGCTGGTTCGGTGAACTCTTTTACGCACTCCAGCGCGGCGTCAGTGTCGGCGATATTGTTGTACGACAGCGCCTTACCCTGCAACTGGTTAGCGGTAGCCACGGAAGCTTCTCGCACGTTCTCTTCTGTATAAAAAGCAGCCTGCTGGTGAGTGTTCTCACCGTAGCGCATATCCTGCTGTTTGATGTAGTTAAGGTTCAGGGTGCGAGGGAAGCGGCCTGAGGGTTGTTTGGCATCACCGTGGTAGGCTGGCACCAACGTGCCAAAGTAGTTAGCGATCATGCTGTCATAGGCAGCGGTATGTTCGAAGGCTTTGATCGCCAGATCGAAACGGGTAGCGTATTGCAGTGAACCGCTGTTGTTATCCATCTCGGTAATGATAGCAGCATAGTCGCTACTCTTTACCACGATGGCGACATCTTGATGGTTCTTGGCAGCGGAACGTATCATGGTTGGGCCGCCGATATCGATGTTTTCGACCGCATCTTCCAGTGAGCAGCCCAAGCGCGCTATGGTTTGGGCAAACGGATACAGATTTACTACCACCATTTCGATCGGTTTAATACCGTGTTGTCTCATGATGGTGTCGTCTTTACCACGGCGACCGAGAATGCTGCCGTGGATTTTAGGGTGCAGGGTCTTGACTCGTCCGTCCATCATCTCCGGGAAACCGGTATAGTCAGAAACTTCGGTAACAGGCAAATTGGCCTCTGCCAGCAGGCGGGCGGTGCCGCCAGTTGAGAGCAGTTCAACGCCCCTGCTTAACAGCGCTTCGGCGAATTCAACAATACCGGCTTTGTCAGACACGCTGAGCAGAGCCCGGCGGATTGGACGAGGTTGTTGCATGGTTTTATCCCTTGGCTTTTGGAGTCGTAATATAGAGCGTTACGTGAATTTCCACCTTAATGAGGGGGGGGGTCAGGCACAAATTAAGGTCACGCTCCCTAAAGGGGGGGAACGTTTTTATCGCAGGGGATTGTAGCGAAAACGTTTGCGTGACGCTCGTAAATTTTCCGTGCAAATCGCTCCTGTGGATAAATTTGTGCACAAATGGGTATAAGGTGGGATAATGGGTATAAGGTGGGATGTTGCTATGGAATGCAGCAAACAACCGTTTTTGTTGAAAATACCTGTTGCGGCCTGCCGAGAACGCCCTATAATGCGCCCCCACTGACCCGGTATTTCGGCAGCTACGCCGCCGGATCAGCAAGGGAAAAGCCAAAATAATGGCTTGACTCTTCAGAGGGAAAGCGTAGTGTACGCCACCCCAAGCTTGCCGCTGTGCTGCGGCTGACCCACCGCTCTTTAACAATTTATCAGACAATCTGTGTGGGCACTCCACAAGACAATATCCCGTCCTTCCTTTCTGGGACGAAAAAATATCAAGTCTTGAAGAGTGACTAACTAAAGTAACATTCATGCAGTAAATCTTTAAGCAGCGCTTCACACGTTGAAGCATATCAAGCTTTCAATTGAAGAGTTTGATCATGGCTCAGATTAAACGCTGGCGGCAGGCCTAACACATGCAAGTCGAGCGGTAGCACAAGAGAGCTTGCTCTCTGGGTGACGAGCGGCGGACGGGTGAGTAATGTTTGGGAAACTGCCTGATGGTGGGGGATAACTAGTGGAAACGGTAGCTAATACCGCATAATGTCGCAAGACCAAAGTGGGGGACCTTCGGGCCTCACGCCATCAGATGTGCCCAGATGGGATTAGCTGTTAGGTGGGGTAATGGCTCACCTAGGCGACGATCCCTAGCTGGTCTGAGAGGATGACCAGCCACACTGGAACTGAGACACGGTCCAGACTCCTACGGGAGGCAGCAGTGGGGAATATTGCACAATGGGCGCAAGCCTGATGCAGCCATGCCGCGTGTGTGAAGAAGGCCTTCGGGTTGTAAAGCACTTTCAGCGAGGAGGAAGGGTAATGTGTTAATAAGACATTGCATTGACGTTACTCGCAGAAGAAGCACCGGCTAACTCCGTGCCAGCAGCCGCGGTAATACGGAGGGTGCAAGCGTTAATCGGAATTACTGGGCGTAAAGCGCACGCAGGCGGTTTGTTAAGTCAGATGTGAAATCCCCGCGCTCAACGTGGGAACGGCATTTGAGACTGGCAAGCTAGAGTCTTGTAGAGGGGGGTAGAATTCCAGGTGTAGCGGTGAAATGCGTAGATATCTGGAGGAATACCGGTGGCGAAAGCGGCCCCCTGGACAAAGACTGACGCTCAGGTGCGAAAGCGTGGGGAGCAAACAGGATTAGATACCCTGGTAGTCCACGCCGTAAACGATGTCGATTTGGAGGTTGCGCCCTGGAGGGGTAACTTCCGTAGCTAACGCGTTAAATCGACCGCCTGGGGAGTACGGCCGCAAGGTTAAAACTCAAATGAATTGACGGGGGCCCGCACAAGCGGTGGAGCATGTGGTTTAATTCGATGCAACGCGAAGAACCTTACCTACTCTTGACATCCAGAGAACTCTCCAGAGATGGAGGGGCGCCTTCGGGAGCTCTGAGACAGGTGCTGCATGGCTGTCGTCAGCTCGTGTTGTGAAATGTTGGGTTAAGTCCCGCAACGAGCGCAACCCTTATCCTTTGTTGCCAGCGATTAAAGTCGGGAACTCAAAGGAGACTGCCGGTGATAAACCGGAGGAAGGCGGGGATGACGTCAAGTCATCATGGCCCTTACGAGTAGGGCTACACACGTGCTACAATGGCGTATACAAAGAGAAGCGACCTCGCGAGAGCAAGCGGACCTCACAAAGTACGTCGTAGTCCGGATTGGAGTCTGCAACTCGACTCCATGAAGTCGGAATCGCTAGTAATCGTAGATCAGAATGCTGCGGTGAATACGTTCCCGGGCCTTGTACACACCGCCCGTCACACCATGGGAGTGGGTTGCAAAAGAAGTAGGTAGCTTAACCTTCGGGAGGGCGCTTACCACTTTGTGATTCATAACTGGGGTGAAGTCGTAACAAGGTAACCGTAGGGGAACCTGCGGTTGGATCACCTCCTTACCGAAAGATATTGACTTGTGTGGCGTGCTCACACAGATTGTCTGATGAAAGTAGCGAGCAGAAATACCTTAATAGGCTTGTAGCTCAGGTGGTTAGAGCGCACCCCTGATAAGGGTGAGGTCGGTGGTTCAAGTCCACTCAGGCCTACCACTTCTCTTCTATGCTGCGTCATGGTAGCGCTCACATATTTAAATATGCGTCGCAACACCATACCTTGCCTAGAAAAAAAGAAGCTTTGATCTCAAAAGTCTCTACAAGTTACTGTACGGGGCTATAGCTCAGCTGGGAGAGCGCCTGCCTTGCACGCAGGAGGTCAGCGGTTCGATCCCGCTTAGCTCCACCATAAAGTCCGAGTGTGGTGCTTCACTACTTCAGAGCGTACTGGCAACAGTATGCTCTGAAGTACTTTGCTCTTTAACAATCTGGAACAAGCTGAAAATTGAAAAATGACGGCTGAAACTTATCCCCTGCATAGATGTATTGGGGTAAGGGTCAAGTTGTCATAGTGATACTCACCTGTTTGCAATGCGAAGTGAGACACCTTCGGGTTGAATGTTTGATGCTCTAACTTTGCCCCGTGACCCGGGGTGAGGACAGTGTCTGTTGGGTAGTTTGACTGGGGCGGTCTCCTCCCAAAGAGTAACGGAGGAGCACGAAGGTCAGCTAATCACGGTCGGACATCGTGAGGTTAGTGCAAAGGCATAAGCTGGCTTGACTGCGAGAGTGACGGCTCGAGCAGGTACGAAAGTAGGTCTTAGTGATCCGGTGGTTCTGAATGGAAGGGCCATCGCTCAACGGATAAAAGGTACTCCGGGGATAACAGGGTGATACCGCCCAAGAGTTCATATCGACGGCGGTGTTTGGCACCTCGATGTCGGCTCATCACATCCTGGGGCTGAAGTAGGTCCCAAGGGTATGGCTGTTCGCCATTTAAAGTGGTACGCGAGCTGGGTTTAGAACGTCGTGAGACAGTTCGGTCCCTATCTGCCGTGGGCGTTGGAAGATTGAGAGGGTTTGCTCCTAGTACGAGAGGACCGGAGTGAACGCACCGCTGGTGTTCGGGTTGTTATGCCAATGGCATTGCCCGGTAGCTAAGTGCGGAACAGATAAGCGCTGAAAGCATCTAAGCGCGAAACTGGCCTCGAGATGAGTCTTCCCTGGGTCTGAGAGGTCCCTGAAGGCACGTTTAAGACGAAGACGTGGATAGGCTGGGTGTGTAAGAGCAGCGATGCTTTGAGCTAACCAGTACTAATGAGCCGTGAGGCTTAACCTTACAACACCGAAGGTGTGTTAGAGGCAGGGGTAGGTTATTTTCAGCAAGTTCCGAGATTGGTTCTGGTGGTTACGTCAGTAACGGCCGAGAATAAAACAGACTTTGCCTGGCGGCGATAGCGCGGTGGCCCCACCTGAATACCATGCCGAACTCAGCAGTGAAACGCCGTAGCGCCGATGGTAGTGTGGGGCCTCCCCATGTGAGAGTAGGACACTGCCAGGCATCAAATTAAACGTTATCAGTATGACCGCTGATAATACGCAAAATAGGCCAAGTCGATTTTGCTAGCATGATGCAACGTAGAAGAACTGGTGGAGCGGTAGTTCAGTTGGCTAGAATACCTGCCTGTCACGCAGGGGGTCGCGGGTTCGAGCCCCGTCCGTTCCGCCACCTAATTGAATTAGGTCTGCCAACTTTAGCAGGCGCAGTATTAGACGTAATTTAGGGGCGTAGCTCAGTTGGTAGAGCACCGGTCTCCAAAACCGGGTGTCGCGAGTTCGAGTCTCTCCGCCCCTGCCATATTAAATAGCCCTCTGCTAAAGCGAAAGGCGCACGACAAGTGCGCCGGGTATGGCGTGTTGCGCGTTAGCACAACTGGGCTGGCTGTGGTGACCGAAGCGGTGACACGGTGATATGGAGGTGAATGTTCTCTACACACCCGTTAGCCGAACAGCAAGAGTATCCTCCAACTCATCCAGCACAGTTTCCGCTGCCTCTTTTTATACCTTAGGGTAAACCGCTTTTAAATCAGCCATAAACGCCTTGTGGTGCTTTGAGGCAACATATTTAATTGAGTTGCGGATCCGGTGGATGACTAACAACGGGACTTCTGTATTGGGTAAATGCTGTTTATCGCTGCTGGGAACCCCATCAGGCCATCAAAGCAGGCAATCAGAATATCGTTCACGCCACGATTTTGTAGATCGGTCAATACCGACAGCCAGAATTTAGCATCCTCATTGTCAGACAGATAGAGGCTCAGGCTCTCTTTTTTTACCATATAGCTAGATCCAGCGCAAAAACGGGGTAAACTGCCTTGCTTTGATAGCGCCCATCTTCACGAATTTTATAGTGGATCGTATCCAGCCAGCAAGGGGATACACCGTTTCTAGTGGGCGTTGCTACCTAGGAATAACTTTATCGGTGACGGCGCTGAGGGTGGCACTGGAGACACTGAATGCTTATAAATCTTCGATTTCCTGGCTGATGTCTTTATATAGCTCATACCCAGCGCGAACATACCGATGTTCTTACGTTGGATTTTATCGGACAGCGTGGTCTGATGTTTTTTTACGAGATGAGGTTAAAAAGAACCATTATGGTCGCGTAGAGTGGCCAGCTCAAAAGCGCCGGTTGGCGTTTTGACCGTTTTCTTGGCGAACCTTGGCTTCAACGTCCCAAGCCAGATGAGAGTCGAGTTCAGCAGCCAGTGCACTTCGGTTAACTGCCTGATCAGCGTGGTTAAGATGCCTTTTTACCCGCTAGAACCTGACCATCCTGAAGTGCTTTCAGAGCTTTATCAACATCGAAGGGGTGGAACATACATCATTACTTTTTATCGGTATTTTACTGGAATGACACAGAATTTCTAACACTCCCTCCTACTCGATTTCTGTTATTACTCTAACAATCCCAAGATCAAGGCACTGCTCTGCTTTACCAGCTTAATGAGCAGTTTATGCCGCCACCAGTGTCTGAAGCGTTTATAGCGCCTCATTCTGCGGTATTTAAGGGTATTTTCAGCAGTTGCCGGATCAATGTCTGCTGGTCACTGTTCTGTAGACAGACAGCATAGGTGGTTTCGAGTAACTGTCGGGTTAGGTGCGCGGAAGTCGCTGTGAGTATTAGAACGTTATAGCCTGCCTGATAGCCTGCCTGCATCCTGCTTTCCTCTTTGTGAAAGTTGGCACCCCATTCCAGTTTGATATACGGCATCAGTGCCTGTTTTTCGCAGCGGCTGGCCGAAAATAGGCGCAGCAAGAAATTGCCCAATAGTTGGCTGGTCAACTCACCCATCTTGGGTGGCTCTGTGGTGATAAGTAAATTAAGCTGTCTTTTATGTAGCTGTTTTACGCTTTGGGTTCATACTGCCCCGTATTTGTCCAACGATGCCACAGGCGTTTGATAAATTCTTCGTGTGGCGAAGCCGCCAAGCTGTCACCGATTACGCCCAATATAGTAGCCACCCTAACTTTTTCCTTCGGCAGTTTGACCTTGCACTGCTTGACACTACCGGTGAACTCGTCCTTCTGCGCCTTGACTAGCAGTGGAACGTAGCTGCTACCCTGCGGTTCGTTCAGCAGTGAGCTTGGCTTGACCAGCACGATGTTGGCTGGCAACACGGGGAGCATCTGCTGTAGCACTTTCACCGTTGCCGGGCGTGGGTGGCCGATGGCGATGGCGGAACCGTTGCGACGCGCCAGCGCGACCGCACGGTTGAACTGGTGGCGGATATCGGCCTCCTTGGCGGTATCGTCGAGAAACACCTTGCGTTTGATCACCTTCACGCCGGTGCCTATAGCGGCACTAGTAGCCTGGCTGTTTCTAATAGTCAGGCTGTCGAGGAAATAGAGCCGGTAGCTTGTGAGTGCCTGCATGACTTTCTGCATGCCTGGCAGGCTTGAGGTCATGGCACTGCCCATGTGGTTATTCATTCCCACCGCGTAGGGTACATTATTCACCGAATTGCGGATGATGCGTTGGATTTCTTCGCTGCTCATGTCAGGTTGCAGCGTATCCTGTTCAAGCGGCTGCTTGCTGAACGGGGCCATCGGCATGTGGATCAACACTTCACGGTTCTGGCTATGGGCGCGGGTGGCCATCAGGCGTGCATAAGGTGCATTAGGCAGCACGGCGACTGAAACCGCCGCCGACATCTGTAACACCGCGTTTTCCTCGTGTGGGTGATAGCCCACATCATCAATAACGATGGATAGTTTACCAGCTTGTACGGCGTAAACCTGCACCAGGCAGCCAATCAATACGGCAGTATGGATTTTTAAATCGCGCAAATCTATCTTCCCAACCACGGCAGTGGGTTAACCACCTGACCTTGGCGATGAATTTCAAAACAAAGCGAAGGTGTACCTTGGCCACCGCTCGTGCCTACCAGCGCAATTGGCTGACCAGCACGCACCTGCGTGCCGACGTTAACTAGTGCGCTCTGGTTATAGCCATACAGGCTCATGTCGCCTTTCCCGTGCTCGATCACCACCACCAGGCCATAGCCCTGTAGCCAGTCGGCCAGCAACACGCGACCATCAGCGATGGCTTTTATTTCACTGCCTGCTCTTGCTTCGATCACCATACCTTTCCAGCGCAACTCGCCATGTAGTGGTTCGCCAAAGCTCTGCAGGGTAGAAACCCCGTACCGGCCATACCGCCTGACCCGCCGTGCGGCCAAGGCCACCAATACGCGCCATCAGCGAACGATCAGCCCCGCTTGGCTGATAAGGCGTGCCGGTTTTCTTTGCCTGCTGTTCTTTAGCATGCACCTTGGCGGCCCCAGGCGCTTCACGTTCGGCACGGACGATCTTATCGCGCAGGCGGATTTCGTTTTGGCGCAGTTCTACCATCTGCTGTTCGCACAATAGCGTTTTCTGTTGGTTTTGTTTAGCCACCAGAGTAGTTTTTTGCTCCACCAGTTCGTTACGAGTGTTTTTCATTTCTTCAATGGCTTGCTGACGTGCTTCGTTCAAATAGCTGAAGTAGGCCAGAATACGTTCGCTACGTTGACTTTCCTTCACCGCTGAGGATCAATTGATCTGGGCTGTGCTGCCCCTGACGAAAGGCAGCATCGAGCTGTTTGGCGAGTATACTCTGCTGAATGGATTGTTGTTTTTGCCGCTTGGCGATGGAGGCATTCAGGCCGAAAATATCTTCACCCAACTGGTTGAACGCGCCCTGAGTATCACGCATTTTGCGACTGACTTGGGCGATGGTCTTTTCCTGCTGTCTGAGTTTATCCTGCAATGATCTGCGCTGTTGCAACTGCTATTTCACCACCTTTTCTTTTTCGGCGATGCTTTGTTGGATGTCTTTGAGCTGAGATTTACTGTCTCCAGCAACATGGCTGGCGAGCGGCCACAATAAGACGCCAACGCAAAATACGCTAGCGCACATGCTGGTCAATCTCCTTGGCACAGTGCGTTCAGGCAACGGCTGGCTGTCTGCGTTTATGCTTTGGACTACTCTTGATAGTGCAAAAAACGCGATTTCTTTCATATGACTAGGATTATTTCACGATGAATAGCTGCTTACCAGCCATCTCTAACGGGATTTTCTTACCGATTCCACTGCGGCATTCATGGTCATAACCCCACCTTGGTTATATCAAAGTTGCGGCGAGCGGCACGGGCTTTATATTCTGACGATGAGAATTTCTCAGTGTAGCCCGCTGTTTCTGCATCAGCGTTTGCTTATTGGGGCGTTGTTGAATAAATCGAACTTTTGCTTTGCCACGGAATGTCGCTATTTTGACAGAAGGAGAGTGATCTGATCCTCGTGGCGGCCAAAAGTTCGATTTATTCAACAACGCCGGTCACCTGTCGCTCCGAGATTATGATGCGCAAGTTGCAGAGGCTATGGCCATGATCTGTGCATTAAACAAGATGACGCTTGCCGGTATGCCAGAAAGTGTACGCGTTGCCTGAAAGATGCCCATTCAGGCGACTCTTTTATTCCCAATCTGATTTATTCAACAAAGCCTCAAAAAGCTTCAGTAAAACTGATTTTGCCCTGAATTTACTTCTTAAAAAACCGGATGAATGGTCTGTCCCGACATACATTTCTGAAGGATTGAAATGGCTTGAAGCTGAAATAGCCCAACCGGAACTAGAAATTGCAGAAGGTCAGGAAGAGGGGGGTTGAAGATATATCCGTCGATCTGGCTGAAATTGATGGTGAGAGGGTTGCATGACCAGTCGTATTGGTAGCCCTGATACACAGGAAGCTCTTGATGTTCGTGCATGTCTGGATAGCTCGCCGCCATGTTCTTTTGTTATGGTGGCGGGTGCTAGCTCAGAGAAAAGAACATCTCTGATTAAAGCCCTCGCACATTTGGCTGGTACCCATGGCCCTGCTTTACGAAGATCCTGTATTACGTATACTGAAGTAGCTCTTGGTGAGATTGCTGCTGACGTTGGTAACTCACAGTTATTTCATATTTCACCCATTCATGGCTTTATTTGCTGATTGGCTTACGGTGATCGTTTCTCCCAATGAATACCAAGGGATAAGCACCGGTCATTAACTTAAGAGAACCGAATAGATCGACAACTTGCGTTGATAGGGGAACGACGTGTGGTCGCTTTATTTTCATAACTTCTGGCGGTATGTTCCACATCCCTTTATCGAGATCGATATCCTGCCCGCGCGCAAATCTCAGTTCCTGGGTTCTTACTAGCGTCAGCATGATAATTCTGGTAGCCGTTTTGGTAATTATACTACCGGTGTAGACCGCTAGATCAGTGAGAAAATAAGGCAACTCCTGAGCCGTTAGGAAAGGGAAATGTTGTTTCTTAGGTGGGGTGAGCGCCGAGGCCAGATCGGGTGCAGGGTTATAATCAGCCCGTCCGGTAATAATAGCATAATGGAACACTTCACCGCTGCGCTGACGCACTTTACGCATCTTCTCTAACGCACCGCGTTTTTCCATACGTTTCAGCGTTTCCAATAACTCCATCGGTTTGATTTCTGCGATGGGCAGCTTCCCGATAAAGGGGAAAATATCCTTCTCTAAGGTATCAATAATTTCATCACGGTAGCGCAGTGGCCAACGGTCAGCCTTGGATTTATGCTACTTTCTAGCAATCGCTTCGAAGGTATTCTCGATAGAGAGTTTCTGAGCCAACTTCCCGGCTTTCTTTGACTTCCCCAGGATCACCACCTGCAGCGAGTACCCTCTTTGCCTTTACTCTTTCGTCTCGTGCAACCTCCAGCGAAACAATAGGGTAAACGCAAAAGGAGAAGCGCTTTTCTTTACCGTTGATGCGGTATTTCATGCGCCAATAGCGATAGCCATTGGGTGCAACTTCCAGATACAGACCACCGCCATCAGAGAGCTTATAAGGCTTCTCTTTTGGCTTGGCGGTGTCTACTTGTCGTGCTGTTAGCTTCATTGGGGGCATCTCCAGAATAGCATCCATTCCATGCCCCCTATCTATTATGCCCCCAGAATCGTATTGATTCCAGTTGACGTCGGTTGACACCCGTGGATGTTAACGGTCTATTTTTCTAGGCCTTATAAGGGATTTTATTGATTTGAGGAGAGTTCAGAATAGGTCGAATGGCGGAAGATCACAGGAGTCGATCCTGCCTAGGGCCGCTGGCAGCCCCAACCGGATTTGAAGTCCGGCCGTCCCACCGGGGACGAGGAGCTTCCTTTGGAAGCAAAAACAAGAGGCTGATTATAGCGCAGTCCATCTTTAGCACTATGAGGAAAAATGGCGGCAGCCCGTCTACCATAATCATAATGGTGCGATACGAATTCGGCACTGATCAGCGTCAACAACAGCTAAATGACGCTATAAAACGAGATAAGTAGACGGCGCCAAATGCCCACCGTGCCATTGCCAAGGTGGGCATTTGGCGGCAAAATAGCCGCCATAACTCGCTAAGTTTGCGCTTCCTGCCCTGGCAGCTCCTTTTTTATTTTTTACTATCAGTACAATAAATATGAAAACGACATTACCACCTGCGGCACGTTTGGGCCGACAGGCGCTTTTATTCCCACTTTCTCTGGTGCTGTTTGAATTCGCCGTCTATATAGGCAACGATATGATCCAGCTAGGTATGCTGGCAGTGATAGCGAATTTCAACGTCGGCGAAGAATGGGTGCCGACATCAATGACCGCCTATCTAGCCGGTGGTATCTTTTTGCAGTGGCTACTCGGCCCGCTGTCAGATCGCCGTGGCCGCCGCCCGGTGATGCTGGCCGGAGTAGCTTTCTTTATTGTTTCTTGCCTGGCCATCCTGTTAGTGACTAACATTGAGCAGTTTATCTTTATGCGCTTCCTACAGGGCATTGGTCTGTGCTTTATCGGCGCGGTTGGCTACGCCACCATTCAGGAATCCTTCGAAGAAGCAGTTTGCATCAAAATCACTGCGCTGATGGCCAATGTGGCGCTGATCGCCCCATTGCTTGGGCCATCGGCTGGGGCGGCACTGCTCCATGTCGCCCCGTGGCAAAGTATGTTCGTGCTGTTTGCGGCGCTGGCGGCCATCGCCTTCTATGGCCTGTGGAAAGCGATGCCGGAAACCGTCACGTTGCAGGGCGAGAAGTTCTCCGCCGCTAACCTGTGGCGTGAATACCGCCAAGTATTGAGTAACCGTAGGTTTGTCTACGGTGCATTGGCGATAGGTTTCGCCAGCTTGCCGCTACTGGCCTGGATTGCCCAATCGCCGGTGATCCTGATCAGCGGTGAATCGCTGTCAACGCTGGATTACGGCCTGCTGCAAATTCCGGTGTTTGGTGCGCTGATCCTCGGTAACCTGACGTTGGCATACAGGACGGGTAAAAACAGCGTAGAGCATCTGATCAAGCAGGGGGCAAGCCCAATGATATTGGGGTTATTGATCGCCGCGCTGGCGACCCTGTTCTCCAGCCACGCCTACCTGTCGATGACCGTCGGGCTGAGCCTGTACGCCTTTGGCATCGGGCTGGCTAATGCCGGTCTGTATCGCCTGACGCTGTTCGCCAGCAACGTTAGCAAGGGCACCGTATCCGCCACGATGGGTATTCTGAGCATGCTGGTGTTTACCATCGGCATCGAACTGGCCAAGGTCGCCTACGTGTGGGGCGGCAGCGGGTTGTTTAATCTGTTCAATCTAATCAGCGGTCTATGCTGGCTGGCATTGGTGGTATTGTTCCTTCCCAAGCGCTGATGGCACTGGCACAGGGTTAAATGCACCTCTTGCCCAATAGGCACTTATTTGCTAAACAGCCTATGATCGCGCAACAGATGTGGTTACCCTTGCGGCGGGTAAAACCGCTGTGGTCAAAAAATTCCAGCACCTGAATCGCTAACTTGCGTCCAATGCCGAGCCGATCGCGGAAGTCAACGGTATTGACGCTGTCCTGTGTCACGTTAAGTTCGCGGATCAACGCAGCGAACTGTTCGATGCGGCGGCTGAGGGAGTAACGATCCACCACTACTGCCGTGACGTGGCCCAGTAGGGCTGCCTTGCGCAACAGTGTCCGCACACGCACTTCATCCTCGCCCAGCTCAGCGGCCATATCGCGCACCAACCAAGCTTCGCCGCCAAACAGCGGTACTATGCGCTCACAGAAGGCCATCTCTTCAGTGCTGAAAGCAGTGTGTGCTCGTGCAAATGCAGCCAGCCACGTGTATGGCTGATTGTCCCAGTATGCAGCAAGTTATCGATCATCTTAAATCCAGCGTTTCATCCAGTGCTGGCAGTGCCATACGCCGTAGGCGGGCGCGCTCCAGACTAAGCTGATCAGCATCCTGCTGATGGTAATCTGCCAATATCTGCAATAGGCGGCTTTCGGCCTGCTACACTTTGTCGATCGCCAGTGCGCTGCCACCAGCGATCAGAAGTTTATGCTGCGCCAGCAGGTTTGCCAACCCGCTATCGGTCAGTTGGCGCGCCCAATAGAACGCCGCTAACTGCAATGCCCCCTGGGGCAGTAACATTGCCAATACCTGCCGATCATCACTGGCCTGCGCTTGCGCCGCCAGCCGAACCAGAAAGTCCGGTGAGCGTTTGCCGCATTTTGGTGCGCTCAAGCTCAGTACCTGGGCTGCGCCTAAGGTTTGTCATGCGCCTATATCATGCAACACCAGCTGGTCATTTTCCACCAGCCACAGCGGCCGATCGAGGATCAATGCAGCCAGGTTGTCCTTCAATAGCGAAATCCGCCCGGTGATATGGCTGGCGGCGTGGTGTAAATGTAGCGGTTGCCTATGGTGGATCGGTAGATCGGCATCCAGTGCCACCAGTATGCGTTCTGCGGCCGCTAATGGCTGATGTGATAGCAGCCCAGTCACCACGGGCAATCTGTTCTTTACTGACATCACCACTGATGTTCAGTGCTATGCATTGCCCAGCTTGCGCCTGTTTAACGGGGGCTGGTTTTGGGAATGCAGGCCCCGCACCCGCACCGGGGTTTTCCACACCAGTTAGCCACAATGTCTCTCCTACCGTTACTCGGCCACGAAGAGCGCGGTGCCAGTTACCACCAGACCCGCCCCCCTTCATGCTGAAGGCGCGATCCACGGCCAGACGGAACCGACGTGTCAACCGATGATCGCCAGGCAAAAGCGTTTGCAGATGCTCGCACAGCGCCTTAATTCCCGTTCCTTGTACAGCAGCGGTAACAAACAGCGGCGCAGGGTGCCACCCCTGTCGGGCCAGCTCTTATTGCACGTTGGCACACTACGTCAATTCGCGCGCCATTCACTCGGTCAGCTTTGGTCAACGCCACCGTCAGTGCAAGCCATCCACTCAGCCGCAAGATCGCCAAATGTTCGCGGGTTTGCGCCATCACACCATCATCACAGGCCACCACCAGCAAAGCATGGTCGATACCGCCAACACCGGCCAGCATGTTGGCGAGAAACTTTTCGTGGCCTGGTACGTAAATAAACCCCAGCACTCGGCCATCAGGTTGTGGCCAGTAGGCATAACCTAGATCAATGGTCATGCCGCGCCGTTTTTCTTCCGGCAGGCGATCCGCGTTGATTCCGGAGATCGCCTGCAAAAAGGTGGTCTTTCCATGATCGACATGGCCGGCGGTGGCGATGATCATGCGCACAGCGCCTTAATCAGCGCGCTTTCTTGTTCCAGGCAGCGTAGATCCAGCCACAGTCTCCCGTCGCTGATACGGCCAATCACCGGCTGTGGCAGGCCGCGCCAGCGTTCTGCTAACGCTTACAGCGCCGCCACGCGCCTGTAGATCGGAGTAAAAGTCAGCGCGTAGCTGGGCAGACGATCGATCGGCCGCGACCCATTGCCAATTTGTGACAAGCAGGGTTCGGCACGCAACTGAAAATCTTTAATAAACTGTGGTGCCAGCGCCGGTAGCACGCGCTCGGCCGCTTGCTGTATCGCCCATTGCGGACGGGTCAGCAAGCGCAACGTCGGTAGCTGTTCCGCCAACAATTCAGGCTGCTGATAAAGCCGTAGCGTGGCTTCCAGTGCCGCCAGAGTTATTTTGCCAACGTGCAATGCACGCTTGAGCGGATGCTGCTGAGCGCCTTTTTACCGACGATGATGCCAGCCTGCCTGCCTCCCACTAGCTTGTCGCCGGAAAAAGTCACCAGATCGACCCCAGCAGCCAGTAGCCGCTGCGGCATCGGCTCAGATGGTAGACCGTATTGTGCCATGTCGATTAGCGATCAACTGCCCAGATCAGTGGACGTCGGGATGCCCCGTTCAGCCCCAAGCAGCGCCAGTTCCGCCTCATTGACCGCCGCAGTAAAACCCTGAATGCTGTAATTGCTGGTATGCACCTTCATCAGCAGCGCAGTCTGCTCGCCCATGGCGTTGTGATAGTCTTTCAGGTGGGTGCGATTGGTCGTGCCGACCTCTACCAGTTGGCAGCCCGCCTGACGCATTACGTCGGAAATACGGAACGCGCCGCCGATCTCCACCAATTCGCCACGCGACACCACGACCTATTTGCCGGGCGCTATCGCCGCCAGCATCAGCAGTACCACCGCCGCATTGTTATTGACGATGCAGGCGTCTTCGGATCCAGTGAGTTGACAGAGAAAGTCCGCTATCGCCTGATCGCGGTGGCCAGGCCCGGTACCGTCCAGGTCGTACTCCAGCGTCACCGCGGTGCCCATGGCACTAGTCGCTGCCACCATCGCCGGTTGCCCCAGCAAGGCGCGGCCAAGGTTGGTGTGCAGCACAGAGCCACTAAGGTTGAATACCGGTTGCAACGCCGAACGCTGCTGCCTGGCCAGTAAGTTTTTCAAGGCTTGAGGCCAGTCGCCGCACCATTCTGTCAACCGTTGGTACCGTTTAATCGCCTCACGCGCCTACGCCTGTAACTGGCGCAGCAGTTTTCCAACCAACGTCTGCTCGTATTGTACCAACAGCGATTCAATGGCGGGTTCACGCAGCAGACGATCAATAGCGGGTAACTGGCTGTAAAGCATGTGGGGTTCAATGCTCATGGTCGCTCGGTTTTCAGTTTAGGGCGATCGGCGTAACACTGCCTCCACGGTAGCGGAGAAGCAGGAAACAAGCTCGGCATTGCCGTTGTTACCAGAAGCCAGTACGGCATTTGCCCATTTCCTTCAAGGCTTGAGGCCAGTCGCCGCACCATTCTGTCAACCGTTGGTACCGTTTAATCGCCTCACGCGCCTACGCCTGTAACTGGCGCAGCAGTTTTCCAACCAACGTCTGCTCGTATTGTACCAACAGCGATTCAATGGCGGGTTCACGCAGCAGACGATCAATAGCGGGTAACTGGCTGTAAAGCATGTGGGGTTCAATGCTCATGGTCGCTCGGTTTTCAGTTTAGGGCGATCGGCGTAACACTGCCTCCACGGTAGCGGAGAAGCAGGAAACAAGCTCGGCATTGCCGTTGTTACCAGAAGCCAGTACGGCATTTGCCCATTTCCTTATGTTAAGCGCATCATGGCGTAAACGTAGCAACTCGTCCGTGTGAACACCAGTAGCCCAATCTGAAATTGATCACCCTCAGAACCCACGATTATTCCGCTGGGAACAGGAATGGATTGATGCTGCTGCGGCTACAGCCTTCTTCTTCCATTCTGGCGTCCAGTAACAGCGATGCCAGATCGTCGGCCACGGCTTCCACCTAAGGATCTTTTTCCTGATACAAAATTTTTAGGTAGGTGCCGCAGTCGCCGCAACTTTCCGCTTTCACCGCCGCCTGGTCGCTGGACAGCGACCAGTAGTTAAGATCGCGAGTCTGCTCGCAGTTGCTACACTTCACTCGCACTAGGTGCCACTCGCTCTCGCACAGGTTGCAATGCAGGTAACGTAGGCCATTGATTGTGCCGATATGCACCATACTGGCGACCGGAATGCTGCCACATACCAGGCATAACTGACGGTTTTCGCCATATTCAGCACGCGCCTTGCCGGGGAGCAGGCTGGCCATCTGCGTCCAGTAGAGCGATAGCGCAGACCAGATGAACGGGGCTTTCTCACTGCCAACTCGGCTGAACTCGCCGTTGAGCAAGGTATCGGCCATCAGATCCCACTCATGAACCGAGGCCTTTTCCAGGTTATCCAGCACTGCCAGAATATGCTCTGTCACCTGCGAGCGCAGTTCGGCGATTAATGAGGTGAGCAGTAGGTGCCAATGTTCTCTGCGCGTATAAACGCTCACATCGAGCGGCGGTTTGCCGCTAGTGGCTCCCTGTTCTAGCACTTCGCTCAGATCCTGCGTCAAAGGGTAGTAGTGCAGCGCGTGATGCTGCGCTTCGGCCAGTTGAGCGGCGAAGTTCAGGTATTCGCCCAGGGGGTTGTTGAGCGCCAGTTGGCGCGACGACGGTAAAGGCTTTTCAGATTAGCGAAGAGTAACGGCGGGATGCTCTCCAACGTTGTGGGTTTCTCGCGCTTTGCCTCTATCAGCTATTTGGGAAAGAGACAGATGCTCATCAGGGTGTGTTTTCCTGTTGTTTCTCGCGAACCTTACGATACCAACGTGGATGGTGTAGTTTGGCCCATGCCGCTGGCACCCAGCCTTCGACCATCGCGGTAATGGTGCCTTTTATCCACAGTGCTGCGTAAATGTGCACCATAATCACGATGATCAACCCCACCGCTGCCAGCGAATGCAGCAGCAGTAGACTGATGATCGCCGCCCAGAATACGCATTTCTGACCGAGATTATAGCGCCCGGTATCCTCGACTTCATGATTGTTGATGATCTTGAGGATGTTCTTCGCCCATACCCAATCCTCGCGGTTAAATAGGTTCTCCTTCCAGTAACGGAGAAACATAAGCATGAGGGTGGCGAACATCAACACCTCAACAAAGGGGTGTAGAATGCGCGCCAACTACTGCGTACCGAAGATATTCATCAGCCAGTTAAAGGACGGGAAGAAGAACCCAAGTCCGCTGATGGCGGCAAAAATAAAGCAGAATGCCACAATCCAGTGGTTAATCCGCTCCGGCGTAGTATAACGTTAAATTCGTTGTTCATTCCTCATTATTGTGTTTCCTTATCCTGTGGTGGGTAGTTATCCTCATCGTCAACGCGGTTTGGCCCCACCCCGATATAGTGGAAGACACTGGCTGAGAAAGTGGCAGCAAAGCCGATGGCCGCCAGCGTTTTCAACACGCCTTTACAGAAGGTCACCGCCCGGCTGATCGATGGGTTATCTGGCAAAATATGGTACAACTGTGGTTTATCGGGATGGTGCAACACGTACATCACATGCGTGCTACCCACACCAGCAGGGTCGTACAAGCCGGCGTTCTGGTAGACTAGGGACTAGGGTATTCAGTTCATCCACACGTTCTGCCGCGATGCTTTTCATCGCCTCTTTGGTTCCAAAGTGAATTGTACCGGTGGGGCATGTCTTCACTCAGGCAGGCTACTGGCCGACGTCAACGCGGTCAACGCACAGGGTACATTTGTATACCCGGTTGTCTTCCTTGTTCATGCGTGGCCCGTCAAATGGACAACCAGCAATACAGTAACCACAGCCGATACAGTGCTCTGACTGGAAATCGACAATGCCGTTAACGTACTGGATAATCGCGCCTTCCGATGGGCAAGCTTTCAGGCTGACCGGATCGGCACAGTGCATACAACCATCCTTGCGGATCAGCCACTCTAGCTTGCCATTTTCTTCCACTTCAGAAAAACGCATCACCGTCCATGATTTTGCGATCATATCCATCGGGTTGTCATAAACCCCATTGTTGATCCCCACGTCATCACGGATGTCGTTCCATTCGGAACAGGCCACCTTGACAGGCTTTGCAACCGATACAGGTGATGACATCGATCAGCTTCGCTACTTCTTCCTTGTGGTCGCGTGCACGCGGTGCTGGTGTCAGGCTGTTTGTCACGGAACGACGAATGATATCTTGAGATTGCATGGACATGATTCGTCTCCGTTATACCTTTTCCACATTGACTAGGAACGCCTTATATTCCGGCGTTTGTGAGTTGGCATCACCGACTGATGGCGTCAGGTTATTGGCGGTATAGCCTTTCTTCGCTATCCCAGCAAAACCCCAATGAATTGGGATACGGATAGTGTCAACATCCTGCCCATTCACATTCAGCGTGCAGATACGTTTAGTCACCACTGCGTTGGTCTTGATATAGCCACGGTTGGAGCTGACTTTTACCCAATCCCCTTGTTTGATACCTTTTTGCGCAGCCAACCTTTCCCCTATTTTCACAAACTGCTGCGGCTGTGCAATAGCGTTAAGCCGAGCATGCTTAGTCCAACCGTGGAAATGTTCGGTCAGACGATAGGTGGTGGCGACATAGGGGAATTTTTCCGCCGATCCCAACGCCGCCAAATCATCTTTGAAGATACGTGCCGCAGGGTTGGAGACCACGTTCGGGTGCAACTGGTTGGTGCCAATCGGCGTTTCAAACGGTTCGTAGTGTTCCGTGAACGGCCCTTCCGCCATTTTATCGGTGGCAAACAGACGACCCATCCCTTCCGGCTGCATGATAAACGGCCCAACACCGCTGCCCGGTGCGGTGGCACTGTAATCCGGAATATCGGCACCACTCCATTTTCCCTCATCCCAATCTAACAGTTGGCGTTTTTTATCCCACGGTTTACGCGTCGGATCGGCCAAAGCACGATTATAAAGAATGCGCCGGTTCAGCGGCCAGGCCCAAGCCCACCCCACCGTATTGCCCAAACCAAAAGGATCGGCGTTATCGCGGCGTGCCATCTGGTTACCGGCTGCAGTCCAGCTACCTGCGAAGACCCAGCAACCACTTGCCGTGGTGCCATCGTCACGCAGTTGTGCAAACGAACTAATCTGCTCGCCCTTTTTAACCACCACGTTACCCTCGGCATCACGCAGATCCGCCAACGCCTTGCCGTTGTTTTTCATAGCCACTTCTTCCGGGGCAGGGTTATCTGGCGTCTGGTAGTCCCAGCTCATGTTCAGTACCGGCTCTGGCACCGCTCCGCCATCGTGTACATACATGCTACGTATACGGGTAAAAATACCTGATAGGATCTCCCCATCAGCCAACGCTTCGCCAGGGGCATCCTCACCTTTCCAGTGCCATTGCAACCAGCGACTGGAGTTGACTATCGATCCATTTTCTTCTGCAAAGCAGGACTATGGCAGACCGAACACCTATGCCTGAATTTTTCAGGCATCGACATCGGTGTATTCACCGTGGTTCTGCCAGAAACTAGAGGTATCAGTGTTCAACGGGGCCTTGTTGTAAGTCTTCCAGTTGGTGATTTTGAACTTTTGCTTGGCCACGGAATGTCGCTATTTTGACAGAATGAGAGTGATCTGATCCTCTTGCCGGCCAAAAGTTCGATTTATTCAACAACGCCGTTCAACGGATCAATAATGACCAGGAATTTTAGTTTGGAAAGTTTAGAAAGTGAATCACGTATTTTATTTTTATCCTGGAACGACGTCAGCAGGTTAAAGCCCTGGCAGATATAGCCGTTGACCTTGCCTTGACTCATCATGTCTAAGTACTGCAACACGTCGTAGCTTTTATACCACTTCGGTAGCCAGTCAAAGCCCCAGCCGTTCTCTTTCTGCGCCTTGTCGCCGTAGAAGCTCTTTATCATGCTGACAAAGAATTTTGGGTAGTTGCTCCAGTAGTTAACCTGCCCAGGTAACAGAACCTGTGGCGTATTGGCAGCCAAGTAGCTTTCTAGATCGGTTTGCTGCTCGGAAGGCAAGGTCATGTAGCCCGGCAGATTTTGCGACAGCAGGCCGAGATCCGTCAGCCCCTGAATATTGGAGTGACCACGCAGGGCATTAATACCGCCCCCTGCCATGCCTGTATTACCGAGCAGCAATTGCATCATCGCCATGGTATGGTGCGGATGTTCTGCGCCCCCACCGAGTGGTGAGTCCAGCCCAACGCATTACAGGAACGAGGCCGTCTTATCATCCGCACTGGTTTCAGCGATAAATTCACATACCTGCAAGAAATCGGCCTGTTGTGTACCGCAAATGTTTTCTACTACATCCGGCGTATAGCGGCTGACATGCGCTTTCAGTAGGTTCCATACGCAGCGCGTATCCTGCAACGTGACATCGCGTTTAGCATAGCTATTTTGGTCAAACTGGTAATTCCAGGTGGTTTTATGTTACTTGCGGTTTTCTGCATCGTAGCCGCTAAACAACCCGTCTTCAAAGGTGAAGTCTTCCCGTACCAGCAGGCTGGCATTAGTATAATCCTCAACGTATTCAAGGTTAATCTTGTTGTTGGTCATCAGGTACAGCAATACGCCAGACAGGAAAATGATATCGGTGCCGGAACGGATCGGTGTGTAGAAATCAGCCACTGATGCCGTACGGGTTAAGCGCGGGTCAATAACAATCAGTTTCGCGTTATTGTGAATTTTGGCTTCCATTGCCCAGCGGAAACCCACCGGCTGCGCTTCTGCTGCATTACCACCCATGACGATAATCAAATTCGCTTTCTTCATGTCAACCCAGTGTTTGGTCATCGCACCGCGACCAAATGTTGAAGCAAGACTTGCTACCGTTAGTCCGTGTCAGACGCGCGACTGGTTATCTATGGCCAGCATGCCGAGAGCGCGAATAAATTTTTGCGTTAAAAAACCGGTTTCGTTGCTGGCACCAGAGGCACATTGCATCCCGGTGGACAACCAGCGATTGACAGTAACACCCTGTTCGTTAGCTGCAACAAAATTCGCGTCACGGTCTTCCTTCATCAGCTTGGCGATGTGGGTAAAGGCATTATCCCAACTGATACGCTGCCATTTTCCGAGCCCGCCGCACGGTATTACGGGTACTGGAGGCGGCTTTTACTGTGGATGAAATCAACCAGACCAGCACCTTTCGGGTAGAGCGCACCACGGTTGACTGGGTGATCTGGGTCCCCTTCGATATGGAAAATACTTTTTTTTACATTCTTGGTACCATCACGGAGGCTGTACATTAATAGCCCACAGCCGACGGAGCAGTACGTACAGTTATTACGGGTTTCACGGGCGCGCAGCAGTTTATACTGCCGGGTTTCTGCTAACGCCAATTCTTGGCAAATCCCAGAGCGGCCACCGTCGTTCCTGCCATACCGCCAGCGCAGATCTTAAAGAAATGCCTTTTGCTGACTTGCATGGGGATCTCCTTAACTTTATATTGTCACATTGTTTCATCTGACATTATCCCCCGATAAAGCGGGAAGCGTTAATGCCATTGTTATTATGGTTGTTACAAACTGGGTATACTAAAGTGAACACATACCCCTGAAGTCAACGATAAAGTGAACAGCCTCGTACCAGGGTTCTGCTATTCACCAATACAGTATAGATATTAACCAATAACTTGATACTCCAGCAATGTCAATTGTGCTTTACCTCTTTATATCAGGCAATGACCCTTACCATCTTGGTCATTAATCATAATCTTTATATGGGATTAATCATCATTTTAAATATCATTTAATGAACTATAATAGTCCGACTTCACTCGGTGCTTGCCCTTCGCGCCGCCCATACAACATTGGAGATGATGATTATGAGTTATTCACTGCCATCCCTGCCGTACGCCTACGACGCACTGGAACCGCATTTTGACAAGCAAACGATGGAAATCCATCACAGCAAACACCATCAGGCATACGTTAACAACGCCAACACTGTGCTAGAAGCCTACCCACAACTGGCCAAATACAGAGTTGAAGAATTGATCGAGCATCTGGATAAAGTGCCAGCCGATAAGCGTACCTTCATGCGCAACAATGCCGGAGGCCATGCTAACCACAGCTTTTTATGGAAAAATCTCAAAACTGGCACTACTTTGTCCGGCGATCTGAAAGTCGCCATCGAGCGCGATTTTGGCAGCGTTGAGCAATTCAAAGAAGAGTTCGAGAAAACGGCAGCCACCCGTTTCGGTTCAGGCTGGGCTTGGCTGGTGCTGCAAGGCGACAAACTGGTCGTTGTATCTACCGCCAACCAGGACAGCCCGCTGATGGGTGAAGCCGCAACGGGCACTTCAGGCTTTCCAATCATTGTCCTGGACGTGTGGGAACACGCTTACTACTTGAAATATCAAAATAAACGGCCTGAATACATCAAGGCCTTCTGGAACGTGGTTAACTGGGACGAAGCTGCTGCATGTTTCGCAGCGAAGAAGTAATTCGCGCTCTTCCTTAGAATATGCCCGCCGATGCAAGCATATTTTGCCAAAATACGTTAAAGTCCACCCGGTCGGGAACCGATTTGAACAGCGCTTGCGCTGAGCAGCAGGCTGAACCTCAGGGATGAGGGGCACTAATCCCCAGGCGCTGACACCTTTCAGTGACTGGGGTGAGCGAGAAAAGCTCACGCACAAGCAACTTTAAGTATCACGGGTATATAAGATAGCCGATGATCACTACAGATAATTACTTATCCCGTTAGGCTAGATTATCTGCCATTTTGCCCATAGGCAGGGCTCCTAATCCTCACGTATTCCATGTACGCACCGGTTGTTGCGTGCTACCCGTGTGCAAACTGGCGGCAACAATGTACTACCCCTACTGCGATAGGCTCTAAGTCATGAAATACCATCGCCGTTCTCAAAGCCGCGGTTGGCATCGTTGAAATACTGATCCATATCCATTGAAGGTATCTCGCTTTCTGGTCGGCCGACGATGCGCGCTGGCACGCCAGCGGCAGTGGTATGCGGTGGCACAGCCTGTAGCACCACAGAGCCTGCACCGATTTTTGCACCTTTACCCACTTCGATATTGCCAAGAATTTTAGCTCCGGCGCCGAGCATCACGCCCTCGCGGATTTTAGGGTGGCGATCGCCACTAGTTTTGCCAGTACCGCCCAAGGTTACCGACTGCAAGATGGAAACATCATTTTCCACCACTGCGGTTTCACCGATCACGATACCGGTAGCATGATCAATCATGATGCCACAACCGATGGTAGCCGCTGGATGAATATCGACGTCGAAAGCGACCGAGATCTGATTTTGCATATAGATGGCCAACGCCTGCCGGCCCTGTAACCACAGCCAATGGCCGATGCGGTATGCTTGCAGTGCATGGAAGCCTTTCAGGTACAGCAGTGGCGTAGAGCATTTATCAACTGCCGGGTCACGGAGGCGTACAGCCAGAATATCGCGCGCCGCCGAGGCGATCATCTGCTGATCGGCCAGGTAGGCGTCTTCCACCACTTCACGCACCGCGATGGCAGGCATGATCGAATTAGCCAGCTTATTGGCAAGAATATAGCTGAGTGCATTGCCCAGGTTTTCATGTTTAAGCAATGTCGCATGGAAAAAGCTAGCCAGCATCGGTTCACAGTCAGCCAGCGCTCTCGCTTCTGATTTGATGTTATTCCAGACTTGTTCTAACTCTTCAGGCGATATCACATTCCTCTCTGCCTTACCTAACAGGCCGTCTCACCGTAGTGCGGTCGCGGCCCGGCTCTTAATTGACAGCACCAGTATGCTGCTCCGACATGGTTTTTTTAGGTTACGCACTACGCTTTTCGCCTTTTTTAGTACGCCCCAACAGGCTTAATGCCGCTTCGCGGGCATTTTTGTTGCAGTACAATACTTGGTAAATCTGTTCGGTGATCGGCATTTCCACACCGTGACGTTGTGCCAGTGTCAATACCTCTTTGGTATTCAGATATCCTTCGACCACTTGGCTGATGCTGTCCTGTGCTGCCTGCACACCTTTACCTTGCCCCAGCATAATCCCGAAGCGGCGGTTGCGTGATTGGTTATCAGTGCACGTTAACACCAGATCGCCCAGCCCTGCCATACCCATGAACGTCGAGGGATCGGCACCCAGCGCAGAGCCAAGGCGGCTCATTTCAGCGATGCCACGGGTGATCAAGGCAGTACGAGCGTTTGCACCAAAACCGATGCCGTCTGACATCCCTGCGCCGATGGCGATCACATTCTTCACTGCGCCACCCAACTGTACGCCGATAAAATCGGGGTTGCTGTATACGCGAAAGCTTTTGCCACAGTGCAATAACTGTTGCAGATCGTCGGCAAACTGTGTGTCAGTCGCCGCGAGCGCAATCGCCGTAGGCATCCCGGCGGCCAGCTCTTTGGCGAACGTTGGCCCGGAGATGACTGCCAGCGGGATGTCGTCACCCAGAGCTTCACGCGCCACGTCTTGCAGCAACCGACCTGTTTCCGCTTCCAACCCTTTGGTCGCCCATACGATGCGCGCATCTGGGCGCAGATGCGGTTTCAATTGGCGCAGCACATCGCCAAATACATGGCTTGGCACAACCACTAGCACATCACGGCTCATCGCCAGCGCACGCAGCAAATCGGCGTCGAGTAATAATGAATCAGGGAAGGGTACGTCGGGCAGGAAAGTCTGGTTGCAACGGTGTTGCTGCAATTTTTGAATATGCGCAGGATGATGTCCCCACAGCACCACGGGGTTGCCATTACGCGCTAGCGTAATGGCTAATGCGGTGCCGTAAGAGCCGGCACCAATTACGGCCATTGAAGCATGGATGATGTTCATCAGGCATCCTGATGGGGTGCGGCACCTTCGCCTTCCGCCTGCTGTTGCAGATAGTTCATGAACAGCGCGTCAAAATTGACTGGTGCCAGATTTATCTGCGGGAACGTGCCACGGGAAACCAGGCTAGTGATGCACTCACGTGCATACGGGAACAGAATATTTGGGCAGTATGCCCCCAGGCAATGCGCCAGTTGAGTCCCTTCGATGCCTGCTACGGAGAAGATGCCTGCCTGTTGAACTTCACACAGGAAAGCGGTTTCTTCGCCTACAGACGCAGTCACTGTTACGCGCAGTACCACTTCATACGCATCGTCAGCCAGTTGGCTGAAAGCGGTATCTAGATCAAGTTTAACTTCCGGCTGCCATTCCTGCTGGAAAACTTGCGGCGCTTTCGGCGCTTCAAAGGAGATATCTTTGGTGTAAATGCGTTGGATCTGGAAAGCCATCTCTGTGCTTTTTTGTTCTGACATGTGTGTAATACCTTTGGTTAAACGTCCTTAATTGATACTCAGAAAATGGCTACGCTCGCTTAAAGCAACGGATCAAGACCACTATGAGCATCAAGTTCATATAAATCATCGCAGCCGCCAATTGATGAAAATTTGCGGCACGGTGGTGCGCCCACTGCGCTCAATCATCACTTCAAGTTTCGCGTTATCGCCATCAATGGCTATCTCGTTAAACGTCACCCCTATTGCTGTTCAACAGCGTGATGGCAGAACGGGCAAGTTGCTTTGGTGTAGATATCGATGTCAGCCATAGATTGCTCCCTTAACTGGGTTAAACAATCATTTCCCGCGAACCAGGGGCAGGTTTTCACCGTTCCAGCCAGCAATGCCTTCTTTCAACATCACAACATTTTTAAAACCAGACTTATTAAGGTTTTCTGCAGGTTCGCGTGAAGCCGTGCCGTTAGCACAAGCCACAATGATCGGCTGCGCTTTTTGCTTTTCCAGATCGCCCAGGTTACCGCTTTTGATTTCACTGGCAGTTAAGTTGATGGCATTGGTCAGGTGACCCTTACGGAAGTCATCGCGACTGCGAGTATCGACCACAACGGCGTCTTCTTTGTTAATCAGGCGCGTAGCTTCACCACGAGAGATCTCTTTAACTTTGGAAAAACGACTGTTGAAGGTTATAACGATCACCGCAACCAGCAGAGCGATCCAAGCCAAACTCAGTATGGGATGCTTGCTAACGAATGGCATAATTTCTTGCAGCATGGGGGGTAGTAACTCCCGTCAGTTATAGGAAGAAATAAGTCAAGGTTCCAGAGTATACCTGCCGAGTGCAGCAAATACAGCCAGTGCTGTGGCAACGTGGGCAATGAGTCTGGTCGGCTGGCAGGATCGCCGTGCAGCAATGGCAAGAGCATACCCTGGTGCATGCCGGTGCGTCCTACCTTCAACGGGCGATCCAGATGCGGTGCGGGTTCTATATCCTGCCACAGCCAAAGGCGATCGATGCACTGTAAGGCGCGCACTTGCAGCTGGCAGTACAGACAATCAAGGCACAAAGCTGTTTCCGATGCCGATATCGCCGTAGGCCATCACCTTGACGAAACTGACCAGTACCCCGGCCAAGATGATTTCCACCATGCACCAGATTTTAAATTGGAATAGCATTTTAGCTATCCACTCTTTTAGCACCAGCGGCATGCACACCTTAGCGCATAGTAGAATAGTCGCCAGCATACAGAACGCCGGGATCAACTGCACAAACACCATAAACAGCGTGGCCAAGCTAGCATAATCATCCGCCACCAACACCTGTGGGATATGGATCAGTCTGATTTCGTTGCTAAAGCCAGCAACGCGCATATTGATAAACGGGAAAATATTCGCCAGCAGCAACATGAATAATGCGCTTAGGGCATAACCGATCGGCTGCTTACGAGGTTCCTCCCAGCGAGTGCTGAGTATCGTTTTACAGCGTGGGCATAGCGCTCTGGTGCCAAACGCCAACGGAGGTAGCGCCACCAGCATGTCGCATTGCGGGAACAACATAAGATTATCCTGCAGCAAGGCGGCGGGTAGCGTATGACTATGCTGCGGGTTATTTTCGTAGGAACACACCCTATTTATCCTTAATAATATTGCTTAGCACTACAGCGATATTGTTCACAGCGCGGACGGTGTTCACAATAGTTAGCCGTTTTTCATCGCTTCCAACGCTTCCCAACGGACGAAAGCCTGTTCTAGCATCTGTTCGGCGGTAGCTAGCGCCGTCAACACGCGCTGAGTTTCGCTATGCGGACGCGTGAAGAAGTCAGCGTCGCTTATTTGTGCCTGTAGTGCCTCCATTTCCGCTTCCAGTTGCTCAAGACGCTGCGGCAATTGTTCCAATTCGCGCAGCAAGTTATAACTCAACTTGGCGGCCGGTTTCTTCGGCTGTGCGATTTTCTTTTCCGCAACCGGTTTACTCTGGCTGACCACCGCCGTACAGATCGGCTTAGCCGTGGCACGTTGATGATGCGCATCGTCATAACCGCCAGCAAAAGTGTTGATCACACCGTTGCCTTCAAAGATCCAGCACTCAGTCACCGAATTATCAACGAATTGGCGATCGTGGCTGACCAGCAGCACGGTGCCTTGATAGCTATCGATCAGTTCTTCCAGTAGTTCCAGTGTTTCAACGTCCAGATCGTTGGTGGGTTCATCAAGGATCAGCAGATTGCTTGGCTTCAGAAACAGCTTAGCCAATAACAGACGGTTACGCTCACCGCCTGACAGCGCCTTCACCGGCGTCATTGCACGTTTCGGGTGGAACAGGAAGTCCTGTAGGTAACCCAGCACATGGCGGGCGCGGCCGTTGACCATGACCTCTTGCTTGCCTTCTGCCAGGTTATCCATCACTGTACGTTCGGTATCAAGATCAGCGCGGTGCTGATCAAAATAGGCCTCCTCCAGTTTGGCGCCACAGTGCACGCGGCCGCTGTTGGCCTTTAGTTGACCGAGCATCAATTTAAGTAACGTCGTTTTGCCACAGCCATTCGGCCCCACCAGTGCGATTTTGTCGCCGCGCTGCACTTGAGCGCAGAAACCGCGCACCAGGACTTTTTCCCCGATCTTATAGTTGACGTCTTCCAACTCAAACACGATTTTGCCGGAACGCACCGTCTCTTCCACCTGCATCTTGGCGGTGCCCATCACCTCTCGGCGTTGCGCACGCTCATTGCGCAGCGTTTTCAGGGCACGCACCCTGCCTTCGTTACGGGTGCGGCGCGCTTTGATCCCTTGACGGATCCAAACTTCTTCCTGTGCTAGCTTGCGATCAAATTCGGCATTCTGTAACTCCTCTACCCGTAGCGCCTCTGCTTTGCTGAGCAGATACAAATCATAGTTGCCCAGCCAGGACACCAGTTTGCCACGGTCAAGATCGACAATGCGCGTTGCCATATTGCGGATAAACGAACGATCGTGAGAGATAAAGACGATGCTGCCCTGGAACTCTTTCAGAAAGCCTTCCAGCCAGTCGATAGTTTCAATATCCAGGTGGTTGGTCGGTTCGTCGAGCAGCAGCACGCGCGGCGAGCTGACCAGCGTGCGGCCAAGCGCCGCTTTACGCAACCAGCCGCCTGAAAGTGAGGACAGTTGGGCATCACCATTTAAGCCCAACTGTCGCAACACTTCGCTGATGCGATTGTCGAGCTGCCACAGCCCCTGATGATCAAGGATTTCCATGATCTGTGCCATGCGCGCCAGGTTTTTCTCGTTTGGTTCAGTTTCCACCAGGTGGAAAATCGCGTGATATGCCTTCAGATGCTCAGCCTGCTCCGCAACACCTTCTGCCACAAAATCGAATACGCTGCCACCGATATTGCGTGGCGGATCCTGTTGCAAACGCGCCACAATCAGATCCTGCTCGTAAATCACCCGGCCATCATCCAACGGGATTTCTTTGCTGAGGATTTTCAAAAGCGTCGATTTGCCGGCACCATTGCGTCCCACCAAGCAAACGCGTTCGTGGTCTTTGATATGAATTTCGGTGTTGTCTAAAAGCGGCGCATCGCTGAAGGACAGCCAGGCATCAGACATGCTGATTAACGACATAGTGATTATTTTCCTTCTCTGACATGGGTGACCAGCCAGCAGTTATGGATCTGACGGTTACGGGCAAAGTCCTGTGACAAAGTCTGTGCAGTGATTTCTTTCGACGCCAGACCTAGCGCGCTCAGCCCCGCCACATCCATATGGAAGCCACGCTTGTTGTTCGAGAACATGATAGTACCGTTGCGGCGCAGCAACCGTTGCAAATTTTTCATTAGCTCCATATGATCGCGCTGCACATCAAAGCTTTTCTCCATGCGTTTAGAGTTGGAGAAAGTAGGCGGATCGATAAAAATCACATCAAATTGCTCACTGGCGTTGTTTAGCCAAGACAGGCAGTCTGCCTGGATCAAGCGATGTTGACGGCCAGTCAAGCCATTGGCTCGCAGGTTCTTCTCCGCCCACTCCAGATAGGTGCGCGACATATCCACCGTGGTGGTACTGCGCGCGCCGCCTAACCCAGAGTGCACGCTGGCAGTGCCGGTATAGGCGAAGAGGTTGAGGAAGTCCTTGCCCCTGCTCATCTCGCCCAGCATGCGGCGCACAATGCGGTTGTCGAGGAACAGGCCAGTATCGAGGTAATCGGTCAGGTTAACCCATAGCTTGGCGTTGAACTCTGCCACTAGCAGGAACTCGCCCTTCTGCGTCAGCTTCTCATACTGGTTTTTACCTTTTTGCCGCTCGCGGGTCTTGAGGATCAACTTGTTGGATGGCAATTCCAGCACCGCCAGCGTAGCGTTGATCACATCGAACAGGCGCTGACGCGCCTTCTGCGCATCCACGGTCTTCAGCGGCGCATACTCCTGCACCACCACGTTACTGCCGTAGCGGTCTAGCGCCACGTTGTATTCTGGCAGATCGGCATCATACAATCGGTAGCATTCGATACCCTGCTGTTTCGCCCATTTATCGAGCTTCTTCAGGTTTTTGCGCAGGCGGTTGGCGAAATCTTCCGCCACCGGCACACCGCCAGGAACTGGCGGGTTAGCCGCCAACTGATAGTTTTTCTGCACGCAGTCCAGCGGGCCGTTTTTAGCCTTGAACTGGCGCTCTGCACGTAGTTGCAGGCAGCTCAGCAACGCCGGTGAGGCGCTGAACAGCGACAGTTTCCAGCCGCCAAAGGCACTTTTCATGATGCGCCCGAGCATATTGTGCAACGCAATCAGCGCCAGCTCGCTTTCCAGACGCTCGCCATACGGCGGATTGCTGACCACGCTGCCGATCGGGCCTTCCGGCAGCGGATTAGTCAGTTTGCTGACGTCACTAACATTAAAGGTGATCAGTTCGGCAACGCCCGCACGGTGCGCATTGCTGCGTGCTATCTCGATCACCCGGCGATCGCTATCGAAGCCGAAAAAGCGTGAGGTTTTCTGCTGTAGGCCATCGCGTCCACGTTCCTGGGCTTCGCTCATCACTTCGCACCACAGATCGGTATTATGACCATACCAGGCATTAAAGCCCCAGTGTTGGCGATGCAACCCCGGCGCGCGATCGGAGGCGATCATCGCCGCTTCGATCAGCAGGGTGCCAGAACCGCACATCGGATCGAGCATCGGCGCGCCCGGCCACCAGCCAGATCGCTGCACGATAGCAGCCGCCAGATTTTCCTTTAGCGGTGCCTGACCCACCAGATTGCGGTAGCCGCGTTGGTGCAAACCTTCGCCGCTGAGATCGAGCGCCACGCTGGCTATATTATGCTGCAAGAACACATTGACGCGAATATCTGACTGCTGCTTCGCTACCGTCGGGCGCTGATTGATCTTTCTGGTAAAGCTGTCGACGATGGCGTCCTTCACCTTCAGCGCACCGTACTGGCTGTTGCGGATCTCCTCGTTGACACCGCTGAAATGCACGGAAAATGTTTTTTCTACACCAAAAATGCTCTTCCAATCAACCGCTTGCACACCTAGGTACAGATCAAGATCGCTGTGCACGCGGAACTCGTTAAGTGGCAGCAGAATGCGCGATGCCAGGCGGCTCCACAGCAGGCTTTGGTACAAAAGACGATCGTCACCCTGAAAATGTACCCCACCCTGCACCACTTTGCAGTCGTGAGCACCCAGCGCTTCCAGCTCGCTTTTTAGCAGTTCTTCCAGCCCACGCGCCGTGCTGGCAAACAGAGAGTTCATATCGTACTTATCACCAAAAAGAAAATTATTGCGTATTATAGCTAATCCAGACCGCTTGTCATAAAGTTGCTCCCTGCTATTTAATCATCGCACGTAGATAAGGGTGATCACGCTTGCTAGACTTTACGTTCATCGGGTTAAATCACTGCGGGGTTTGCAGCTTTCACAGGCGTTGTTAAATAAATCGAACTTTTGGCCGGCACGAGGAAAAGTTCAACAACACCAACTGGAAGGCTTACAACAACGCCCTTATCACTCGGGGTTCACTCACTTGCTGGGGGGATGAAACGGCACTTCACGCCTGGTACTGCGAGGCAAAACCTTCTCTGCGTGGTCGCCCACCACATTATTCCGATACGGCAATTACCAGCATATTGATGCTGAAACGGATTTTCGGCCTGACACTTCGCGCCCTCCAGGGCTTCGTCGACTCCATTGTCACACTGATCAAAGTGCCGTTGAACTGCCCGGACGACACCTGCATCAGTAAGCGGGCAAAGTCCGGCCATGTCCCGTTTAAAACCCCAACGCTGGGTGAAATTGCGCACCTCGTTATCGACTCTAGCGGGCTCAACATGTTGGGTGAAGGCGAGTGGATGGCAAAAAAACACGGTCAGGAAAAACGGCGGATCTGGCGAAAACTGCATTTGGCCGTAGATACAGCAACACATGAGGTCATCTGTGCTGACCTTTCCTTGAGCAATGTCACCGATATAGAAGCCTTCCCAGGTCTCATCCGTCAGAGGGACCGTAAAATCAAAGTCGCCTCGGCAGATCGGGCTTAGGATACGCGAGTGTGTGATGATAAGTTAAGGGGCAAGAAGCTCAAGGCGTTAATACCGCCCAGCAGCGGAGCCCGTTATTGGTCGGCAGACTATGCAGAGCGAAATCAAGCGGTGGTGAACCAGCGCGTTACCGGAGACAACACACGGTGGAAAAGTATCACAGGCTACCACCGACGTTCGATAGCGGCAACAGCGAGGTACAGAGTAAAACAGCTATTTGGTAGTCACCTGTTGCTGCGAGATTATGATGGGTAAGTTGCAGAGGCGCTGGCCATGATCTGTGTATTAAACAAGATGACGCTAGCCGGTATGCCAGAAAGTGTACGCCTTGCCTGAAAGATGCCCATTCACGGGACTCTTTATTCCAAATCCGATTTATTCAACAACGCCGTTCGCATCTGGAAATGCTGCCCAAGTTCATGCCACGGACCCCAGCTATCAGTTCGCAACATATGATTATTCACCACCCTCTCCATACCGTACTCATCGCAACTTTGCATAGGCCAGCTCCAAGCATTCATGTAACCAGAGCATCTGTCATTGTTTACTATCCCTTTAGGCGGTATGCCATCAACGAAATGAAAATGATGTTGGATACGGCTATGCGGACTGTGAATATAAGTGGAGGTCAGTCCATACTAATCTTCAGCACAGGTAACAATGTTATCCCAGGTTTCAAGCATCCCGACAGGATTACCATTCTGAATAAATGATTCAGCCTTATCCCGATGTAAGGGAATCATCATTTTGTTACTCAGCAAATCAACATAGGGGGCGGTATTCATTTCCGGGTCTGCCAGCATGCGCTGCTAGTCGCCTCCGCTATTTTTATTCAGAACGAAGCGGGGAAAAGGTCTTCCTCCCTGCAGATTGATACGGATATCGCTCGAAATTGGGGCACTATGATTCGCAATGGGCTTTGTTGAATAAATCAGATTTTGAATAAAGAGTCCCCTGATCGCCTTCTGGTGGCAGTTGAAACCTGGCTACGACTACTTCGTCAAAAACCAGCACCCTCCCCAGGATGGCTATCGCCAATGATCAATACGTGCTGAATCGCCCGCTGATGAGCAATGATACGATGGCACCACGTCAGCCATGTCCACCCCCAAACCCCCACTTCTTAACCCAGAACCAGCCGTTCACCAAAGTGAAATAACGCAAACTCACCTGGCGCGATCTTGTTCCAGGTTTCGTTGGTGGTCAGAGGCTGAGTAGCAATCACCGTAACCACATCATCAGGTGTGGTCTGCTGCTGAAAATCAATCTCAACATCTTGATCAAGCAGCGTGGCCTTGCCAAAAGGTGCGCGGCACGTGATCCAGCACAGGTTGTTGGAGCAATAAGCCATCACAAAGCGGCCATCCGACAACAGCATATTGAACACCCCTTTCTGGCGCAGTTGATCCGCCAGCTGCGCGATATAGCGGAATATCGCTGCCCAATGGCTGGGAGTACGCGGGTATTTCACAGACAACTGATGCAGTAGCCAACAGAAAGCGTACTCACTGTCAGTCTGGCCTACCGGACGGAAAGTGCCGGTTTTAAACTGGCGGTAGCCTTTGAGTTGGCCGTTATGTGCATAGGTCCAATTGCGCCCCCACAGCTCGCGGGTAAAAGGGTGGGTATTTTCCAATGCCACTTTGCTACGGTTGGCTTGGCGGATATGCGAAACCACAGCGCAGGACTGTATGGGGTAGTCCTGAACCAGGTGGGCGATCGGCGAGTTGAAACTCGGCTGTGGATCTTTAAAGGTGCGGCAACCGTTCCTTTCATAGAAGGTAATGCCCCAGCCATCCTTATGTGGCCCAGTTCGGCCACCACGCTGGAGCAATCCGGAAAAGCTAAAGCAGATATCGGTTGGGACATTTGCACTCATCGCAAGCAATTCACACATCGCCAGCACTCCTTAATCACACTGACACTACCTAGTATGGGGGCAACATGCTGCCCCCATACCCTTCTTTCTTCGCATTAGCAATTATGCCTTGATCATCTCTTTTTCGATAAGTTGAATCAAAATGTGGATCGCTTTGATATGGATCTCCTGAATGCGATCAGCATAGCCGAAGTGTGGCACGCGGATTTCCACATCGGCGGAACCCGCCATTTTGCCACCGTCTTTACCGGTCAGGGTAATCACTTTCATCCTCTTGGAGCGTGACGCTTCGATGGCTTTGATGATGTTGCCGGAGTTACCAGAAGTGGAAATACCTAGCAACACGTCGCCTTCACGACCCACCGCTTCCACATAGCGTGAAAACACATAGCCGTAGCCAAAATCGTTACTGACGCAGGACAGGTGACTGACATCGGAGACCGCAATAGCCGGATAGCCGGGGCGGTTTTCGCGGTAGCGGCCGGTCAGTTCTTCGGCGAAGTGCATCGCGTCACAATGAGAGCCGCCATTGCCGCAGGAGATCACTTTGCCGCCAGCTTTGAAGGCGTCTGCCAGCAGCACTGCCGCGCGTTGAATAGCGTCGATATTAGCATCGTCACTGATAAATTTCGCCAAAGTATCGCCTGCTTCGTTCAGTTCACTGCGAATAAGATTGTGGTACATGAAGAACCTCTTGTTATCGTCAATCTTCCGCCTTGCAGTGTACCGGATCGCGGAAAAACTGAGAAGCACTGTCAGGTAAACAGCCTGGCTTGGAGATTCATGATAGTTGCTGTAGTGCAGGAAGGCTTACAAACACATTATTGACGTTGTTGAATAAATCGAACTTTTGGCCCGCCACGAGGATCAGATCACTCTCCTTCTGTCAAAATAGCGATATTCCGTGGCCTAGCAAAAGTTCAACATCACCAACTGGAAGGCTTACAACAACGCCCTTATCACTGTCCCGTTTAAAACACCAACGCCAGGTGAAATTGCGCACCTCTTTATCGACTCTACCGGGCTCAACGTGTTGGGTGAAGGCGAGTGGAAGGTAAAAAAACACGGTCAGGAAAAACGGCGGATCTGGCGAAAACTGCATTTGGCCGTAGATACAGAAACACATGAGGTCATCTGTGCTGACCTTTCCTTGAGCAATGTCACCGATACCGCAGCCTTCCCAGGTCTCATCCGCCAGAGGTACCGTAAAATCAAAGTCGCCTCGGCGGATCGGGCTTAGGATACGCGAGTGTGTGATGATGAGTTAAGGGGCAAGAAGCTCAAGGCGTTAATACCGCCCAGCAGCGGAGCCCGTTATTGGTCGGCAGACTATGCAGAGCGAAATCAAGCAGTGGCGAACCAGCGCCTTACCCGAGACAACACACGGTGGAAAAGTATCACAGGCTACCACCGACGTTCGATAGCGGCAACAGCGAGGTACAGAGTAAATCTGTGCATTAAACAAGATGCCGCTCGCCGGTATGCCAGAAAGTGTACGCCTTGCCTGAAAGCTGCCCATTCACGGGACTCTTTATTCCAAATCCGATTTATTCAACAACGCCGCTCCGGTGACCAAAATAATGCGTTGTTTGGGCAGGTGCTTTGGTGGGGTGTAATGCACAATCGTTCCTTGCGCCTTGCTGGCTATCTCACTTGTATGGGGAAATGGGTGAATTGCGAAGCCATATCAGGTTGACAAATAATGTGTCTTATGTCTTGCATTTTCAATGAGTACGGCATTCTTTTATCACAAAGTTGCATAGTGATGATTTGGCTAAGCCTTAAATTAGTCCAGGAAAACATCCGCACCCCTGAATAAGAAATTCTTATTTAGCCGCGACAGCAGACGCCGCGATTGGCTAAAATGATCTCGATCATACTAAAAACCTGTAAATAAAGGCGGAATCTGTGGAGTTTATATCTGTTTACGGCCTCTTCTTGGCTAAAGTATCGACGGTGGTCATCGCCATTGGCGTGCTAGCATTGTTAGCAGCCAGCCTAGGGCAACGTAAGAACCGACAGAAAGGGGAACTGCAACTGACCGATCTGGGGGAGCAATATCGTGAAATGCAGCGCGCCATGCGGCTGGCGCGCATGAGTGAGGCAGAACAAAAAATTTGGAGCAAACAATTTAAGAAGCAGGCTAAAGCCGACGACAAGCTGAAAAAGCAAAACGCCAGATCCGGTGCTATCGAGGTGACCAAACCTTGCCTGTACGTGCTGGATTTTAAAGGTAGCATGGATGCTCATGAAGTCACTTCGCTGCGTGAGGAGATCTCGGCGGTGCTGGCGGTAGCCTCCACGCAAGATGAAGTTCTGCTACGGCTGGAAAGCCCTGGCGGTGTGGTGCACGGCTATGGTCTGGCGGCTTCTCAGTTGGAACGCTTGCGTAAGGGCTTGATCCGCCTGACGGTAGCAGTCGATAAGGTGGCGGCCAGTGGGGGTTATATGATGGCCTGTGTGGCTGATCGCATTGTAGCGGCCCCCTTTGCTGTAATCGGTTCAATCGGAGTGTTAGCGCAAGTCCCAAACTTCCACCGCTTGTTGAAAAAGAACGATATCGACGTTGAGCTGTATACAGCTGGGCAATTCAAACGCACGCTGACGCTGTTTGGTGAGAATACCGAACAGGGCCGCGAGAAGTTCCGATCGGATCTGAACAAGACTCATGAACTGTTCAAACAGTTCGTGCACCAGCAGCGACCTTCGTTGGATATCGGCAGCGTTTCCACTGGTGAACACTGGTTAGGCACCCAGGCAAAAGAGAAAGGACTCATCGATGCGATCGGCACCAGCGACGATCTCCTGATTGCCGAGATCGATAGCTACAAAGTGATCTCTGTACGCTATACGCGCCGCAAACGCCTGGTGGATCGCTTCACCGCTAGTGTCGCCGAGAGTGTAGATCGTCTACTACTGCGCTGGTGGCAACGCGGGGATAAAAAACTATTTTGAATGTGATTATTAAATTTACACTGGGGGCTTGCCCCTTTTTTATTTCTGAGAAAAGCCGCTGGGCTGATGTTTAAACATATTAAGAGCCTATTCCAGCAGGCGTATATTTTTGCAGTCAGTTTAGACACGGACAGCGAGCAACACCCGTAGCGTACATGGAGATGTGAGGATGGTGAGCATTGCCCAGGGCCAAGATGGCAAAGGTTAGCCTGGTGGGATAGATTCTAAATACTGCGGTTGTTTTGTCTTATGCAACCGAGCCTGGTCTAAAAGAATCTGCCGCAAGAAATTAATGCGCTTTTTATCAGGTACAGTGTGTGATTTTGCGGCATTGGGTGGAATGTTTTATTTACATGATGATTGAATTTCGTACAGCCATACGGCCAAAAAATATGTTGATCTCTTTCTTGATTGCCGCAATATAAAAAAGAGACACGATTGCTGTGGTATGGCGAGATAAAAGGCTTTCTTCTAGCTAGAAGTTATAAATTTAGGTAAAGGTAAATATGGGTAAAGCTCTTGTAATAGTTGAGTCCCCGGCAAAAGCTAAAACTATTAATAAATATTTAGGGAATGGCTATGTGGTGAAGTCCAGCGTTGGCCATATCCGTGATTTGCCCACCAGTGGCTCAGCAAGCAAAAAAAGTACTGATTTAGCTATAGATCAAGCCAAAAAGAAAGTTAAGAAAGATGAGAAGACGGCGCTGGTTAATCGTATGGGGGTCGATCCTTACCACGGCTGGAAAGCGCATTATGAAATCCTGCCGGGTAAAGAAAAAGTGGTTGCTGAGTTAAAATCGTTAGCGGAAAAAGCCGAGCATATTTATCTCGCCACCGACCTTGATCGTGAAGGTGAAGCCATTGCCTGGCACCTGCGGGAAGTGATCGGTGGGGACGACAAGCATTTTAGCCGTGTGGTGTTTAACGAAATCACCAAAAAAGCGATACAGCAGGCATTCAAACAGCCTGGCCAATTGAATATTGGCCGCGTCAATGCACAGCAGGCGCGCCGCTTTATGGATCGCGTGGTGGGCTACATGGTATCTCCACTGCTGTGGAAGAAAATCGCCCGAGGCTTGTCTGCCGGGCGGGTTCAGTCGGTAGCTGTGCGATTAGTGGTTGAACGTGAGCGCGACATCAAGGCATTCGTACCCGAAGAATACTGGGAACTGCACGCTAATCTGTTGGCGGAGAGTAACACTGCGCTACAGATGGCAGTGACACATGCCCACGATAAACCCTTCAAGCCGGTCAATCACCAGGAAACCCACGCCGCCATCAAGCTGCTGGAGCAGGCACGATATACCGTATTGGATCGTGAAGACAAACCGACCAGCAGCAAGCTGGGCGCACCGTTCATTACTTCCACCTTACAACAGGCCGCCAGCACTCGCCTGTGCTTTGGTGTGAAGAAAACCATGATGATGGCTCAGCGGTTATATGAAGCCGGGTACATTACCTATATGCGAACTGATTCCACCAACTTGAGCCAAGATGCACTCACCATGGTGCGTGGCTACATCGGTGACAATTTTGGTACTAAGTATTTGCCAAAAGAGCCGAATCAGTACAGCAGCAAGGAAAATTCACAGGAAGCACACGAGGCCATCCGTCCTTCAGACGTCAACGCGATTACCGAGCAGTTGAAAGATATGGAAGCAGACGCGCAGAAGCTGTATCAGTTGATCTGGCGTCAGTTTGTCGCCTCTCAGATGACGCCAGCGCAGTATGATTCCACCATATTGTCGGTTAAGGCGGGTGATTACCAGCTACGCGCTAAGGGTCGAACGCTGCGTTTCGATGGTTGGACTAAGGTAATGCCTGCGCTGCGCAAGGGCGATGAAGACCGTACACTGCCGTTTATTGAAGTTGGCAGCGAGTTGGATCTGCAAAAATTTATCCCAAGCCAACACTTTACCAAACCGCCAGCGCGTTACAGCGAAGCCTCATTGGTCAAAGAACTGGAAAAACGTGGCATTGGTCGTCCGTCGACCTACGCGTCGATCATTTCGACCATTCAGGATCGTGGCTATGTGCGGGTGGAGAGCAGCCGTTTCTACGCGGAGAAAATGGGCGAGATCGTGACTGACCGGTTGGCAGAGAACTTCTGTGGATTGATGAATTACGATTTTACCGCCCGCATGGAAGATGGGTTGGATCAGGTTGCCAATAATCACGCTGAGTGGAAAGTGATACTGGATAAATTTTTCGCCGATTTTAGCGAACAGTTGGAAACAGCAGAGAAAGTACCAGAAGAGGGTGGCATGCGCCCTAACCAAATGGTGATGACCAACATTGACTGCCCAACCTGTGTACGCAAAATGGGTATCCGAACCGCCAGTACCGGCGTGTTCATCGGTTGCTCCGGTTATACGCTGCCACCGAAGGAACGCTGCAAAACCACCATAAACTTAGTGCCGGAAGCAGAAGTAATCAATATTCTCGAAGGGGATGAAGCGGAAACCAATGCGTTGCGTGCCCGTGGCCGTTGCCATAAATGCGGTACAGCGATGGACAGCTACCTGATCGACAATCAACGTAAGTTGCATGTCTGTGGCAATAACCCGTCGTGTGATGGTCATGAGATCGAAGAGGGAGATTTCCGTCTGAAAAATTATGATGGCCCAGTAGTTGAGTGCGACAGGTGTGGTTCTGAAATGCACCTAAAAATGGGGCGTTTTGGTAAGTACATGGGTTGTACTAATGATAACTGCAAAAATACCCGTAAGATCCTGCGTAACGGCGACGTTGCACCACCGAAGGAGGATCCCGTTCCGTTACCGGAACTACCGTGCGAGAAATCTGACGCTTACTTCGTCCTGCGCTATGGGGCAGCTGGCATATTCCTGGCGGCTAACACCTTCCCTAAATCTCGTGAAACCCGCGCGCCGCTGGTGGAAGAACTGGTTCGCTTTAAGGATCGCCTAGCGGAGAAACTCCGTTATCTGATGGATGCGCCAGTGGCCGATAGTGCGGGTAATAAAACGCTAGTGCGTTTTAGCCGCAAGACTAAACAGCAATATGTCACTTCGGAGAAAGACGGCAAGGCGACCGGCTGGTCTGCCTTCTATGTGGACGGCAAATGGGTAGAAGGAAAAAAGTAAATTTTTAGCTTGGATCCCCCAACAAAAAAACCAGCCCATGTGGCTAATGCTGATCATTTAATGATCAACTAAACGATCCGCTGGCTGGTATAAAAAGGATGCAGTTCGCTCATGGACCTTTGCTTATGATACGCCTGACGGCCGCTGTCTTATGATTGTGCCAGTCGCGTCTAGGCGGTAAAAGTCCTCTACACACCCGGTAAGGGTGTCTATCGTGAGGGCAGACTTGGAAAGCCGAAGGCGAAGAGACTGCGCAGTGGGGTAAAGTAGCTATTATCGTCAAAGCCTGATATTTGCAAAGAACCTGAGTTATCCGAATTGAGCTACGACTTCGGCTTTGTTGAATAAATCGGATTTGGAATAAAAGAGTCCCGTGAATGGGCAGCTTGCAGGCAAGGCGTGCACTTTCAGGCATACCGGCGAGCGGCATCTTGTTTAATGCACAGATCATGGCCAGCGCCTCTGCAACTTGCCCATCATAATCTCGCAGCGATAGGTGACCACCAAATAGCTGTTTTACTCTGTACCTCGCTGTTACCGCTATCGAACGTCGGTGGTAGCCTGTGATACTTTTCCACCGTGTATTGTCTCCGGTAACGCGCTGGTTCGCCACCGCTTGATTTCGCTCTGCATAGTCTGCCGACCAATAACGGGCTCCGCTGCTGGGCGGTATTAACGCCTTGAGCTTCTTGCCCCTTAACTCATCATCACACACTCGCGTATCCTAAGCCCGATCCGCCGAGGCGACTTTGATTTTACGGTACCTCTGGCGGATAAGACCTGGGAAGGCTTCGATATCGGTGACATTGCTCAAGGAAAGGTCAGCACAGATGACCTCATGTGTTTCTGTATCTACGGCCAAATGCAGTTTTCGCCAGATCCGCCATTTTTCGTGACCGTGTTTTTTTACCTTCCACTCCCCTTAACCCAACACGTTGAGCCCGCTAGAGTCGATAACGAAGTGCGCAATTTCACCCGGCGTTGGGGTTTTAAACGGGACATGGCCGGACTTTGCCCGCTTACTGATGCAGGTGTCGTCCGGGCAGTTCAACGGCACTTTGATCAGTGTGACAATGGAGTCGACAAAGCCCTGTACGCTGGTGATTGCCATATCGGAATAATGTGGTGGGCGACCACGCAGAGAAAGTTTTGCCTCGCAGTACCAGGCGTGAAGTGCCATTTCATCCACCGAGAAAGTGAGTGAACCCCGAGTGATAAGGGCGTTGTTGTAAGCCTTCCAGTTGGTGATGTTGAACTTTTGCTGGGCCACGGAATGTCGCTATTTTGACAGAAGGAGAGTGATCTGATCCGCGTGCCGGCCAACCGGCCAAAAGTTCAATTTATTCAACAACGCCTTCTGAAGTACATACACCGCGCATCGCATGACGGCGCTTGCGCTTAGGCAAGAGTTATCTGAGGATAATCACCGAACGAAAGCGGTATAGACTCTTAACCCTCAGTAACCATAGCAAAACGTAATCTGGCTGTTTAGTCCATGCGCATCGGAAATCATTTCGATCTCACCGCACTTTTACCTGGATCATTAGCCTTGATTGGCCCCCCCTTTAGCTATTCCAAAGACACATTGTATTTTTTATAACCTATCATAGTAGGCATACATTGTTGCCGCAAGTTTGGACACGGAAAGAGCACAACAACCGCAGCGAACGTTCTTAACTTCATCATAATTATGCAGTATCAGCCGCCCGGAAAAGGTTTCCCCTTTGCCTATCTATGCGTACACTCCTCATGTGTGGTTTGCAAACGGAATTTTCAGCCTTATGACAATATTTTATACTGTAATCAATTGGCTCATGGTGTTCGGCTATTGGCTGCTTATCGCCGGGGTGACGCTGCGTATTTTGATGAAACGCCGCGCAGTGCCTTCGTCAATGGCGTGGCTGCTGGTTATTTATATTCTGCCGCTTGTTGGCATCGTGGCCTATTTATCCTTTGGTGAGTTGCATCTGGGTAGACGCCGTGCCGAACGTGCCAAGGCAATGTGGCCATCCACCGCCAGCAGGCTGAATGAACTGAAAGAAAGCCGCAGGATCTTCGCCACAGAGTATACCCCAGTCGCCAGGCCGCTATTCCAACTGTGCGATCGCCGACAGGGCATCGATGGCGTAAAAGGCAATCAGCTCCAGCTGTTCACTACCACCGATGAAACGCTAAAGGCGCTGATCCGTGATATTGGATTGGCTCGCGATAATATAGACATGGTGTTCTATATCTGGCAGCCTGGCGGTCTGGTCGATCAGGTAGCCGAATCGCTGATGGCAGCTTCCCGCCGGGGTGTGCATTGCCGTTTGATGCTGGACTCTGCCGGCAGCTTGCAGTTTTTCCGTAGCCCCTATCCGAACATGATGCGCCATGCTGGCATAAAGGTTGTCGAAGCGCTAAAGGTTAACCTGTTGCGCGTTTTCTTGCGCCGCATGGATCTACGCCAGCACCGCAAAGTAGTGCTGGTCGATAATTATATTGCCTATACTGGCAGCATGAATATGGTCGATCCGCGCTACTTCAAGCAGGACGCTGGGGTGGGCCAGTGGATTGACTTGATGGCACGTATGGAAGGCCCGGTAGCCAGCACCATGGGTATCGTGTATGCCTGCGACTGGGAGATTGAAACCGGCAAACGTATTTTTCCGCGACCACCTGATATCAATATCATCCCGTGCGAGCAGGAAAGCGGCCACACCATCCAGGTGATCGCTTCCGGCCCTGGCTTCCCAGAAGAGTTGATCCATCAGGCGCTACTGACGGCGGTCTATTCGGCGCGTGAGCAATTGATCATGACTACGCCGTACTTTGTGCCAAGCGACGATCTATTGCACGCTATCTGCACTGCGGCCCTACGCGGGGTTGAGGTTAGCATCATCGTGCCGCGTGGCAACGATTCTACGATGGTGCGCTGGGCTAGCCGGGCATTTTTCTCTGAGTTGCTGGAAGCTGGGGTGAATATTTACCAGTTTACCGGTGGCCTGCTACATACCAAGAGCGTGTTAGTAGACGGCCAACTCAGCTTGATCGGCACCGTCAATCTCGACATGCGCAGCCTGTGGCTGAACTTTGAAATCACGCTAGTTATCGACGATGATGGCTTTGGCAGCGATCTGGCCTGCGTGCAAGAAGACTATATCGCTCGTTCAACACTGCTAAATGCCAAAGAGTGGCAAAATCGGCCATTCTGGCACCACTTGCTTGAGCGGCTATTCTACTTTTTCAGCCCATTTCTGTAGAAAGCCGTACTGCGCGTTACTTAAATAGCGCACAATCATTTTATCAGGATTTTTTTATGGAATTGAATAACCGCCTTACCGAAGACGAAACATTGGAACAAGCCTAAGACACCTTATTTGGCGCTGGCTGGCGACAATCTGGATCTGGCGGATATTTTGCTGTTCAATTTGCAGTTTGAGCAACGCGGTACCGCTGAGCTGTACGACCCTGCGGAAGACTGGCAGGAACATGTAGACGTCAAGTTGGATCCAGATTTCTTCGCCGAGGTGGTGATCGGCCTGGCGGACAGCGATGGCGAACCGATCAACGATGTATTTGCCCGCGTGTTGCTGTGCCGCGAGAAAAACCACAAGCTGTGCCACATTCTGTGGAAAGAGGGCTTTGTTGAATAAATCGGATTTGGAATAAATATTCTCCTGAATGGGCATCTTTCAGGCAAGGCGTACACTTTATGACATACCGGCGAGCGGCATCTTGTTTAATGCACAGATCATGGCCATCGCCTCTGCAACTTACCCATCATAATCTCGCAGCAATAGGTGACTACGAAATAGCTGTTTTACTCTGTACCTCGCTGTTGCCGCTATCGAACGTCGGTGGTAGCCTGTAATACTTTTCCACCGTGTGTTGTCTCCAGTAAGGCGCTGGTGCGCCACCTGGCGTTGCGGTTTTAAACGGGACATGGCCAGACTTCGCCCGCTTACTGATGCAGGTGTCGTCCGGGCAGTTCAACGGCACTTTGATCAGTGTGACACTGGAGTCGACGAAGCCCTGGAGGGCGCGAAGTGTCAGGCCGAAAATCCGTTTCAGCATTAATACGCTGGTGATTGCCATATCGGAATAATGGTGTCGGCGACCACGCAGAGAAGGTTTTGCCTCGCAGTACCAGGCGTGAAGTGCCGTTTCATCCCCCCAGCAAGTGAGTGAACCCCGAGTGATAAGGGCGTTGTTGTAAGCCTTCCAGTTGGTGATGTTGAACTTTTGCTGGGCCACGGAATATTGCTATTTTGATATAAGGAGAGTGATCTGATCCTCGTCCCGGCCAAAAGTTCGATTGATTCAACAAAGCCTGCCTGTGCGCAAAAGCAGGTTATTGTGCTCAATATGCTGAGTGAAGATGAGTTCGTTGCAACCTTAGATTGCTGAAACAGGATGAAACGGAAGTAAAAACGCCCAGTATTGGGCAGCGTCCGGCAATGGCACAGCATCGCCTTCAAGTGGCCCTAGCTCCACGTGGTTGGGCTTGAACATCATTGATTAGCCCTGGTGCAGTCCAGAGACTTGGGGCTTTTTCATAGGTAAAATCAAAGGTAGTTGAGCTATACGTTGAGAGCATCACCTTTTATAAATTTTTATCTCAAACTAAGAGCCTATCCCAGCAGAGGTATATTGTTGCCGCCAGTTTGCACACGGACAGAGAGCCATAACCGGCGTCTAGTGGGAGTCGTGAGGATGGTGAGCACAGCCCAGATCCTAAATGGTAAATAAAATAGCCTAATTGGATAGGTTCTCAGCATCACAAATAGAATAAGGCAGGCGTATAATCAATCCATTGTTGGTGAAGACTTCTTTGCCAATTTGATTCAAATTGGAAATAGGCGAATATCTTGCTGAAACGAACTTATGCCTTGAGGTATGTTGCAGGCCAGCCAGTTAAGCGAATTTTCCCTGGTGCCATCAACCAGCCATTGTCGCCAACGGCCTCATTGCCTACTGTTGGTACCCTGCGGGTGATGGTGTGGAACATATTTAAACAGCAGCGAGACGATTGGCTTTGGGGACTGAAAAACTATGGCAGGGATGCGCAACTGGTGCTGCTGCAAGAGGCGCAAACCACCCCGGAACTGGTTAGTTTCGCCATCGCCAACTATCTAACAACCGATCAGGTGCCAGCATTTGTACTACCGCAACATCCATCCGGCGTGATGATGCTGGCGGCGGCACATCCGGTATATTGCTGCCCGCTGCGTGAGCGTGAACCTTTGCTGCGCCTAGCAAAATCGGCCCTGATTACCGTCTACCCGGTGTTCAATGATCAGCTATTGATGGTGGTGAATATCCATGCGGTAAATTTTAGCCTGGGCGTTGATGTTTACAGCAGGCAGTTGTGGCCGATCGGCGAACAAATCGTCAACCATCAGGGACCGGTGATTATGGCCGGGGACTTTAATGCCTGGAACCGCAAACGTATTAATGCACTGTATGAGTTCGCCAGTGGTATGGCGTTACGTGAGGTGAACTTTATCGACGATTATCGCCGCAAGGCTTTTGGTCGCCCGTTGGACTTTGTATTTTATCGGGATCTTCGGGTGGTGAAATCATCGGTGTTGGAGACCAGCGCCTCGGATCACAACCCACTGCTGGTAGAGTTTCACCGGAGCTAGGCAGCAGGCAAGACTGACACTGAGAAGTAAAAAGCCCCGCCAGATGCCTAACTGAAGCGGGCTTATTTTATGCCGAATATTAAAACCGATCCCATTAGGCTATTTTATTTGCCATTTAGGATCTGGGCTGTGCTCACCATCCCCACGGACTTCCTGTACGCGCCAGTTGTTGCGCACTGTCCCGTGTGCAAACTAGCAGCAACAATGTACGCCTATTGGGACAGACTCTTAGGCATCCGTCGTTATTTTATTGCCAACAAACAAGGTCAGTTTAAGACCGGGCTGCAAGCTGCTACCTCTGCCGAGCGTTGAGTTCCAACTCATCACATCGTCAACATCGACACCGTGACGACGTGCGATACTATCCAGCGAGTTACCTTTACGAACCTAATAGGTGATGCTGCTATTACTGGTTATTTGCAGGGTTTGTCCGACTTTTAAGGCGGCTCTTGGCACGTAAGTTGTTCCAACTCTGCAAAATTACTGCTCTTGATGTTCAAGCGCTTTGCAATGCCCGATAAGGTATCGCCGGAACGCACTTTATACCAACCGCCACCAGACAAATCGCTGTTCTTCACTAACAAGAGCGTTAGCTGAGTCACAGCGATCCGGCCATCGGCCAGCGAATCTTTCAACCGAGCGGCATGCCCTTTGGGTACCGTGATATAATGGGGTCCATTGGGGGGGCTTTGTTGAATAAATCGGATTGGAATAAAGAGTCCCGTGAATGGGCAGCTTTCAGGCAAGGCGTACACTTTCTGGCATACCGGCTAGCGTCATCTTGTTTAATACACAGATCATGGCCAGTGCCTCTGCCACTTGCCCATCATAATCTCGCAGCAACAGGTGACTACCAAATAGCTGTTTTACTCTGTACCTCGCTGTTGCCGCTATCGAACGTCGGTGGTATCCTGTGATACTTTTCCACCGTGTTTTGTCTCCGGTAAGGCGCTGGTTCGCCACCGCTTGATTTCGCTCTGCATAGTCTGCCGCCCAATAACGGGCTCCGCTTTTGGGCGGTATTAACGCCTTGAGCTTCTTGCCCCTTAACTCATCATCACACACTCGCGTATCCTAAGCCCGATCCGCCGAGGCGACTTTGATTTTACGGTACCTCTGGCGGATAAGACCTGGGAAGGCTGCGGTATCGGTGACATTGCTCAAGGAAAGGTCAGCACAGATGACCTCATGTGTTTCTGTATCTACGGCCAAATGCAGTTTTCGCCAGATCCGCCATTTTTCGTGACCGTGTTTTTTTACCTTCCACTCCCTTTAACCCAACACGTTGAGCCCGCTAGAGTCGATAACGAAGTGCGCAATTTCACCCGGCGTTGCGGTTTTAAACGGGACATGTCCGGACTTTGCCCGCTTACTGATGCAGGTGTCGTCCGGGCAGTTCAACGGCACTTTGATCAGTGTGACAATGGAGTCGACGAAGCCCTGGAGGGCGCGAAGTGTCAGGCCTAAAATCCGTTTCAGCATCAATACGCTGGTGATTGCCATATCGGAATAATGTTATCGGCGACCACGCAGAGAAGGTTTTGCCTCGCAGTACCAGGCATGAAGTGCCGTTTCATCCCCCCAGCAAGTGAGTGAACCCCGAGTGATAAGGGCGTTGTTGTAAGCCTTCAAGTTGGTGATGTTGAACTTTTGCTGGGCCACGGAATGTCGCTATTTTGACAGAAGGAGAGTGATCTGATCCTCGTCCCGGCCAAATGTTCGATTTATTCAACAAAGCCCTTAAAAGCGTTTCTTCATAATGATATGTTGCTGAACTAATAACCTGATCCAGATGCGTCATTGCAGGTGGCTCTGTCCGTTGCTCGCGAAACCAGTCAAACGAAGCGTCCCGTGCGTGGTGTGCTTTTGGATCCAGAGGCAAAACTCTGAGTACAGCCAGTCAAAAAGTTGTCTAAGATCAGCATTAGAAGAAGGGCGATAATCGAGTAACCTCCGGATCGTTTGCCGATGTCTAGCGGGTCATATATAGAAAAAAGATCACCAGAAACCTCGAGTTGCTGAGCAAGATACTGAATAACATTTGCGCTGACGTCCTTGCCTGATATGGGAAACCGACCATATATCTCCATAAATTTCAACTGAATGGCAAATACCCAACGCCCCTCTTGTCGGTCATGCCGGACATCAGAGGCGTTTGCGTAGGAGTTAACAACCATAGATCTTCCCATTCAGTTTTATCCCGCCCGTTATCCATACGGACTCCGATACCTGTAACTATCAGAAGGTACGGGAATTTTACCACCGTTACCCTGTCTCTTATTACCCGTCAGCGTGTGCAATATCAGCGAACAGTGAAAGAACACACGCTGAAAACTACCCTCAGCTATATCAATCATCTGGTGACAACTATTCATAAAATGTTGCCACTCACCGCCAAACCCTGCCTATCCAGCCAAGCGGATATCACTTATCAAGCAGCGTTAACCTCCGGCGCTCGTACCTTTTTGCTAGTTAAAAACGGTTATGCCTATTGTTCTTCTGCCAGCAGTGACCTGATGCTGCCGCTGAAAATCCTCTATCCAGAAATCAATTGGAGCCAGCATTTAGGTTTTAAGCTGCAACAGGATATACCTACCATGCCGGGTAAACCTACAGTTGCCGTTTGGCTGCGTTAGCCCGACAGACTGGATACCGGTATCCTGGCCACATTGGATATTGACCTGGTACCTTTGCTGATTACTCCACGCTATGCACAAACACCTGACATCGCCATCGTGATGGGCGATAGCGCGCTGACCACTTTCACCCCGAACCTAATGCCAGTAAATCAACTGCCTCATCAAGAGGCTGACAGCCTGAACATTCGCGGACTACCGTTAAGCATCATGTTCTACAATGAGAAACTGACACCCGAAGACATTCGTCTGACGCTGTTGGGTAGCCTGTTGTTATCACTGATGATAGGGGTACTCTGCTACTACACGTTGCTGTTACGTCAAAGCCCTGAGCAAGCGTTGCTACGCGGCATCACACGTAACGAATTTTTTATGGAATACCAACCGGTATTCCATACCCGCAGTGGCACCATCGGTGGATTGGAAGTGCTGATCCGCTGGCAACACCCGATTAGAGGACATATTCTACCTAACGTATTCATCCTTATATGTGGAAAGAAGCGGACTGATCGTACCGTTAACCCGCCACTTATTCCGTCTGATCGCCAAGGATGCGCCACAATTAGCCACGGTATTACCACAGGGAGCCAAAATCGGTCTGAACATTTCCCCTGCCCATCTCAGCGCACCTTAATTCCATAAAGACGTGTATGAATTGCTGGCTCAGTTGCCGTGCAACTACTTTAGGTTGATGTTTGATATCACCGAACGCGGCATGGTGGAGGATAAAATGCGCTAGTGGAATTCAATTGGCTACACGAACAAGGCATGGAGATCGCTATTGATGATTTTGGCACTGGCCACCACAGCGTGCTGATATATCTCAAACGCTTTAATATGGATTACCTAAAAATAGACCGGGGCTTCGTCAACTCGATCGGCCAAGATACGGTAAGCGCACCGGTGCTGTACGCTGTGATTTCACTGGCCAAAAAGCTGAAAATCCTCACCGTGGCAGAGGGGGTGGAAACCGCCGTGCAGATGCGCTTCCTACAGGAGTAGGATGTTAACTTTATGCAAGGGTACTACTTCAGCAAGCCGCTCAGCATCGATGACTTCATCGCCTACTGCAATGCCAATCAAGTGTTTGATTATCAGGCACAGCAGACCTGAACTTTACACTTCTTTGCTCCCTGTGGCCGCACAGAAAATAAAAAACCGAAGCTGCGGATTCTGCCGCAACGAATAGGTGAAATATCCGGCGTATAACGTGGCGGTGAGGCGCTAGGGCATTATTGCCTACGACAAAATAGCCGCCTGAGTATACCTATACTCGGCAGATTAGCACTGGGTCAAAAAGGAAAGTGTGCTCTGAGCTTCTCAGAGATCGCTGCACCTACGTTTTTCAGACGACACATGGCAGCGCTTTCGTCGCTGCGTTGCACAAACAGGCAAGGCTCGCCTTCACACTCAACGATAGCACGGTCGATTTGAATCTCCTGTAGAGAAACATTGAGCTGCTGCATGACACGCCAAGCATCAGTCCCTTCATAGCTGAGCAGTTTCAAACCGATCAGGCAGTTATCTTCATCTATTCCGCTAAGAGGAATTGGTTCAACCTTAGTGCCGATAAAACCTGGTAGCCAACGATAACTTTGCGGCAAGCGATGTACTACCGAAAGTTGAATACTCACCACACGAAATCCCTTGTTTGAGAAGATGAAACACATTTTACCTGACAGGGTCAGGTTACTCAGTAAGAGCCACTGCCAACCGAATTTGTGGCACTAAATGTTATTTTAATGTGAAAATTTCACCATATAGAGCCTACCCCAGTAAGCGTATAGTATTGCAGCCAGTTTGAACACAGACAGCACACAACAACCGATGCGTACCTGGAGTCCGTGAGAATGGTGAGCACTGGCCAAGGCCAAAATGGCAAATAAAATAGCCTAGTGGGATAGGTTCTTATTCCTTGTCGTGCTGATGTGTATCTACTGTTCGTGGGGGACGTCTCACAACATTTTGCCACTAAGCCAGTATTTCCGCGTTATAGGTAACCCTTTCACGTAACAATCTCAACTTTTTTATTGGAATAAACCAACCTTTTTGTTTGCATATTTTTACATTTAAAAACATTTTAATCATATAAATCGCGTGAGAATATTATGATTTATTTATATTATAACTTATTTTTTATCTATAAAAAGTTACAAGCAATGATAATCATGCCGCGAAACATCATAATTATTAATAAATAGTTAACAAGATATTTATTACCCGTGGAGCGTCAGACTGGCAGGTGCACTATTTTGAGAAGCCAAGGCCTAGCGCCCTTGGGTTCAAAAGGGGGATGAAGCATCGCAGTTGCGCGGCTTGCTGGCGTACAGGTATAACAGCATCGCCACAATGCTGCACAGTACCATAGAGGAAACCATCGACCAGGCACTGTGACCCGGCACCATTGCCAGTACCGCACCCACCAACGCACCTATGCTAGAACGTAACGTGCCAGCCAGTGAGGAAGCAGTACCAGCCATATGCGGGAAACCATCCAGGATCACCGCCATAGCGTTGGAAGTAATCATCGCAATACAACCCAGGTAAACCGCCACACCAATCACCAGCGCCCAAAAGCCCAAGCCAACGGCACTTATCGCCAATAGCCACAGCCCCATCGCCAACTGTATCAACAACCCCAAACGAAACATACTGATAGCCCCTACCCGCCGCACATTGTAGCTATTGAGCAGGGTAGTAAGGAACAGGAAGACGATGTTCAGCGCGTAGTAGTAGCCAAAGTGTTGCGGCGAAACGTGATTTAGTTCAATATAAACAAAAGGCCCGGCGCTGAGGAACGAGAACATGCCAGCGAACGAGAAAGCACTAGCCAGCATATAGCTCAGCACCCGCTTATGGTGCAACAGTGAGGCGAAGTTGCCCAGCGTGGTTCGCAGGTGGAATTTCTGCCGCCGTTCTTTCGGCAACGTTTCCTTGATAAATAGCGCCACCAGCAACGAGCCGATCAGCGCGGTGGCACCCATAGCCCAGAAAATAGCGTGCCAGTTGAACCATAGTAGCAGCGCGCCGCCGATCATCGGTGCCAGCAGCGGCGCAATAGTCATCACCAAAATCACGAACGACATCATGCGTGAGAACTCGTCTTTGGTGAACATATCGCGCATCAGGGCGTTGATCACCACACTGGCAGAGGCGGCAGCCAGGCCATGCAGTAAACGCAGCCCAATCAACAGATCGATCGACTGCGCCATAGCACAGGCGCAGCCTGCAATGGCGAAGATCAGCGTTCCCCATAGGATCATCGGCTTGCGGCCAATGCTGTCCGATATCGGCCCATAGAATAATTGCCCAAAGGCGAAGCCGAGCATATAGGCGCTGAGCGTCATCTGCACGCGGCCTGATTCAACGCCAAACTGGGCGGCGATCACTGGCATGCTGGGCAGATACATGTCGATAGCCAACGGCATTAGCATGGAAAGCAGACCCAGAATAAAAATCAAACCGAGGTGAGACGTCCGGTTATGTTGCACGTTTAACGACTCCTTAGTTATCCGTAATCCCGTAGGTGTTCACCTACGCTGGCGATTTCCTCTGCGGTGAGCGGGCGGTATGCGCCCGATGCCAGATCATTATCCATCACAATAGTGCCAATGCGCTCGCTGTGCAGTGCGATCACCAGATTGCCGATTGCTGCGAACATGCGCTTCACTTTATGGTAGCGCCCTTCGCTGATGGTCAACCTCACCTGACGATCGTTGATCTTCTCCAATTGCGCGGGCCGATTCAGGCTCTTTTCGTTATGCAGTTGCACACCAGCGGTGAAGCGCTGCGCAGTATTTACCGCCAGCGAATGCTACAGAGTCACCAAGTAGGTTTTCTCGCAGTGGTGTTTCAGCGAGGTGACGCGATGTGACCACTGACCATCGTCGGTCATCAGCACTGAGCCGGTAGAGTCAATATCCAACCTGTAGGCGACCGGTTCATCGAGAAAGTACAACACCGTGGGATGATCGGGATCATCGGTGGAACAGACGTAGCCCTGCGGCTCATTGAGCATAAAATAACGCGGGCCATTCTGCTGCGCCAGCAGATTGCCGTCGAACTTTACTTCCTGCTCAATCGCCAACTTGACCGCCCCGCTCTTCACTACTTCGCCGTCTACGGTGATACGTCTAGCCCAAAGTTCGCGCGCTACCAACGCACGACTAATACCTAACTGCTGAGATAAAAACTTGTCCAGTCGCATTGAATCTATTTTGCCTGTCGTTGTAATTTGCCAAAATACGACACCCTACCACCACATTGGCAAAATAGCAGGTTAGAAGGGGAAATCGCGTGGGGAAACAGCGATAGCTGCAAAACGAGTATAACGGCGGAAACCGCCCTCTGACAGGGGTAATTTCTATGCTTCTCGCCTCGTGCGCATGTCAGAGGGAATAATGATAGAAGTTTTTTGGTCACCAATGGAGTAAAATGTCACTGTCTAAGTGGGATCAAATGTTGCAAACATGTTTTCAGCCCCCCTTAACCCATGGCGTTAACTTATGGCATTTACCCTACGCCCGTACCAATTGGAAGCGGTCGACGCCACCATCAAACATTTCCGACAACACGCTGAGCCAGGGCTGATTGTATTTCCGACTGGTGCAGGCAAAAGCTTGGTGATCGCCGAACTGGCAAAACGCGCGCGTGGACAGGGTACTGGTGCTGGCTCACGTCAAGGAGTTGGTGGCACAAAACCATGCCAAATACTGCGCCTACGGGCTAAAAGCGGATATCTTCGCCGCCGGGCTACGACAAAAAGACAGCGCAAGCAAAGTGGTGTTCGGCAGCGTGCAGTCGGTGGCACGCAACCTGATGCTGTTTGACGGCACCTTTTCCATGCTGATTATTGACGAATGCCACCGTATCAGCGAAGACGACGACAGCCAATACCAGCAGATCATTCAGCATTTGCAAAAATATAACCCGCAGTTGCGGCTATTGGGATTGACTGCCACCCCTTATCGGCTGGGTAAGGGGTGGATCTATCAGTATCATTATCACGGCTTTACCCGCAGCGATGGCTACAGCCTGTTCCGCGATTGCATCTATGAAATGTCACTAAGCTATATGATTAAGCACGGCTTTCTAGTGCCGCCAGAACGGCTGGACATGCCGATTCTGAAATATGATTTCAGCCGTCTGATGGTCAGAAGCAACGGGCTGTTCAGTGAGGCAGACCTGAATCGCGAACTGAAACGGCAAAACCGTATGACACCGCACATCATTAACCAGATCGTAGAGTACGCCGCAACACGCAAAGGGGTGATGATTTTCGCCGCTACTATTGAGCTCGCACATGAGATCCATGGCCTTTTGCCCACTGTGTAAGCTGCGCTGGTCAGTGCCGCAACCCCCAGCGTCGAGTGGGATGCATTGATCACAACTTTCAAACAGCAGCAATTGCGGTATCTGGTCAATGTGGCAGTGATGACCACTGGCTTAGACGCGCCACACGTCTATATGATCGCCATTTTACGCCCCACCGAATCCGTCAGCTTGTATCAACAGATCGTTGGCTGTGGACTACGGCTGTCCCCCGGGAAAGTGGACTGCCTGATCCTCGATTACGCGGGCAATCACCACGATCTATTCACCCCGGAGGGAGGTATCAGTAAGCCGCACAGCGAAAGCCAACCGGTGCAGGTATTCTGCCCTGGCTGCGGTTTTGCCAATCTGTTCTGGGGAAAATGTGCTGATAACGGCGACATCATCGAACACTATGGCCGCCGCTGCCAAGGCTGGCTGGAGGATAACGATGGCCATCGCCAACAGTGCGACTACCGTTTCCGTTTTAAGCGTTGTCCGCACTGCGATGCAGAAAACGACATTGCCGCCCGCCGCTGCCATCAATGCCAGCAGATATTGGTCTATCCCGACGATATGCTAAATGCTGCGCTGAAGTTGAAAGATGCCCTTATACTGCGTTGCGGCGCATGACGCTGCAAAGCGGCCACGACGATAAAGGCGAATGGTTGAAGGCCACCTACTATGATGAAGACGGCACCAGCACCAGCGAACGTTTTCGCATACAGAAACCAGCACAGCGTAAAGCATTCGACATGCTGTTTCTGCGCACACATCAGCGTGCGCCAGGTGTACCCTTCCAATGGAAAACCGCCGCCGATGTGCTGGCGCGTAAGCGTGGTCAGTTCTGGCAAGTGCGGGAAAAAATGTTCAATTACCAAGGACGCTTCCGGCGTGCCAACAAACTATATTAACCACGGGGGCTAGCGCCTTGGACAGATTTTCGTTGCCCTGCGGGGGGCATTCCGTTAGAATTCCCCCGCTTTGCATGGGTTCGCCCAGTGTAGAGGCAGGTTATCGAACTTGCTACTGGGTCGCCTGTAGCAGGGTAAATTGTCTTTTAAGAGAAAAAAAATGTTCACTATCAATGCGCAAGTACGTAAAGAGCAGGGTAAGGGTGCGAGCCGCCGCCTGCGTGCAGCAAATAAGTTCCCGGCTATCGTTTATGGTGGCGAAGAAGCGCCAGTCTCTATTGAGCTGGGGCAAGATTATGTAAAGAACATGGCAGTTAAGCCAGAATTCTATAGCAAAACCATTACTCTGGTTATCGACGGTAAAGAAAGCAACGTTAAGGTTCAGGCTATACAGCGCCACCCGTTCAAGCCAAAACTGACTCACATCGACTTCTTTCGCGTTTAATCGCAACTTATTTGAGCTTTTCGGAACACCGAAGTAAAAAACGCCGAAATAGCGGCGTTTTTTTATTTGTCAACCATGGTGCAAGGTCACTTAATGTTACCGCTCAGACGGCGCTGCAACTGATCGCGCAGGTTTGGCGGGGTACCTTTAATGGTCAGCGTATCAGTAGCTGCATCCCAGAAAATTCGCTCACCCAACAGAGCATCCCATCAAAGGTTAGGCTAATACCGCCGCCGCTACCGGCAAACTTGGTCAACTGGCGCAGCGTACCGCGATCCGCAGGGAAACTGTCTTCAAGATGATAGCCTTGTTCGCTGGAAAACTGCATGAAATCCTTTTCACAAGCCGACGCAATTTCTTGCGACAACGCCTGTAACTCGATCTCTTCACCAACGTGTAGTTGTTGATTACAGTAGCTGTACACATGCTGGCGCACCGCTTGCCGCTCGTTTTTATTCAATTGTGCGTCCGCGCAATAATCGTCAACCGCTTGTAGCAGCCCTCGGTTTTGCGCTTTGGTGTCCAGCCCTTCGGCTGCCGCCAGGAAGTCCATCAGGAAGTCCATAAAAAAATCGGAAACTTTACGCCCTACCCGCCCTTTTAGAAAGGTCAAATAACGGGTTGATTGTGGATTGGTTTCCCACTCGGTCAGATCAATGCGCGCTACAATATCGGTGTGGTTGATGTCCAGATAATGGGTGGTATTGATATCCAACGTTTGCTCGTCGCGTTTAACCAACTGATGCAGAGCGATCTAATCAATCGCCAAACATCACAAGCCCTCACAACTGGACTGAGTAATGCCGATCATAGCACCCATCCGCCGACATGAACGACGATAGAACGGACCTGAATGCACCACGCAAGATGATGATATGAAATAGAGCATCATCAAGTGGCTGTTTGAGCTGAATGCCAAACAGCGGGAAGTGCTGGTGCGGCGTTTTGGCCTGCTGGGCTACGAATCGGCAACGTTGGAGGATGTAGGCCGGAAAATTGGTCTGACAAGTGAACGTGTGCGTCAAATTCAGGTTTAAGGGTTGCGCCGCCTGCGCGAAATTTTACAGACGCAGGGACTTAGCATTGAGGCATTGTTCCTCGAATAACGAACGCAGACGATTGACACTAGCAAATAAAAAACGGTGAGCATGACAGTCACCGTTTTTTATGTCTACGATCCATGACGGATCACATCATGTTTTTCAACTTATAGAGCCACTCTAGCGCCTGACGCGGCGATAGTGAATCTGGGTTCAATGCCCCCAGTGCCGCCACTGCGGGTGAGATTTCCTCATCCAACAACGTAATCTGAGTTGTATCCACGGTGCCAGCGGCGGTGTGATTGGAGAGCGACTCTAATTCACGCAGTTTTTGACGTGCGCGTTTGATGACATCGCGCGGTACACCGGCCAGTGCTGCAACCGCCAAGCCGTAACTCTTGCTCGCTGCACCGTCTTGCACGCTGTGCATAAAGGCGATGGTGTCGCCGTGCTCTAGCGCATCCAGATGTACGTTGACCACGCCTTCCATTTTCTCCGGCAAGGTGGTCAGCTCGAAGTAGTGGGTAGCGAACAGCGTCATGGCTTTGATGTTGTTGGCCAGATTTTCAGCGCACGACCAGGCCAGCGATAGACCATCGTAGGTAGAGGTGCCCCGGCCGATTTCATCCATCAGCACCAGGCTGTGCTGGGTGGCATTGTGCAGGATATTGGCAGTTTCGGTCATTTCCACCATAAAGGTAGAACGGCCTGAGGCTAGATCATCCGCGGCACCAACGCGGGTAAAGATGCGATCCACTGGGCCGATATGGGCTTTAGTGGCTGGCACATAGCTACCGATGTGTGCCATCAGGACAATCAATGCCGTTTGGCGCATATAGGTGCTTTTACCGCCCATGTTGGGGCCAGTTATGATCAGCATACGGCGCGGTGGCGACAGTGACAGCGGGTTGGGGATAAAAGGTTCGCTCAGCACCTGTTCCACCACCGGGTGGCGGCCTTCAGTGATATGAAGCCCCGATTGTTCGCTCATCGTGGGGCAAGCATAGTGTAGAGTATCGGCGCGTTCGGCCAGGTTGGTCAACACGTCTAGCTCGGCCAGCGCCGCAGCGCTTTGCTGCAACTCCGCCAGATGTGGCAGCAGTAGATCGAACAGCTCGTCGTACAAGTTTTTTTCAATCGCCAGAGCCTTGCCTTTGGAAGTCAGGACCTTGTCTTCATACTCTTTCAGTTCAGGAATGATATAGCGCTCGGCGTTTTTCAGCGTCTGACGGCGCACGTAATGGATTGGCACCAGATGGCTTTGTCCACGGCTGACCTGAATGTAATAGCCGTGCACGCCATTGAAACCTACCTTTAAAGTATCAAGCCCCAACTTTTCACGTTCGCGGATTTCCAGTTGAGCCAAATAGTCGCTGGCACCGTCCGCCAGTTCGCGCCACTCGTCTAGTTCGCTATTGTAGCCAGGGGCAATAACACCGCCATCGCGCACCAGCACTGGTGGGGATTCGACTATCGCCCGTTCCAGCAGATCCAACAACGCATCGAATTGACCAACCTGCGATAGTAACTGTTGCGCATGCGGTGTATACACATTTTGCAATAATGCGCGAATGTCCGGCAGCTGTTGGAAAGCGTGGCGCATACGTGCCAGGTCGCGTGGACGGGCGGTACGTAGCGCCAGACGCGCCAGGATGCGCTCCTGATCGCCAACCTGCCGCAGCGAAGGCTGTAGATCGCTATATAGATCTTGCAGCTTGCCAATGGCCTGTTGGCGATCGTTCAACACGTTGATGTTGCGGGTCGGCATGTGCAGCCAGCGCTTTAGCATGCGGCTACCCATGGGGGTCACGGTATGGTCGAGGATCGCCACCAGTGTATTTTCACTACCCCCGGACAGGTTTTGGGTCAGTTCCAGGTTACGACGTGTAGCAGCATCCATAATGATGCCGTCCTGCTGTCGTTCCATAGTGATGCCACGAATATGTGGCAGTGAGGTACGTTGGGTATCTTTGACATATTGTAGTAAACAGCCAGCGGCGCGCAGTGCCCGATGCGCCTGCTCAACGCCGAAGCCGATCAAATCGCGGGTACCGAACTGCAAATTGAGCTGCTGGCGCGCAGTATCCAGCTCAAATTCCCACAATTGGCGGCGGCGCAGGCCGTGACGCTGTTCGATCAGCGCCATCTGTTCAAAGGTTTCCGGATAGAGAAGTTCTGCAGGGTTGGTGCGCTGTAACTCTGCTGCCATGGTTTCACTATCTTGCGGCTCGGCGATGCGGAAGCGGCCAGAGCTGACGTCCAGCGTCGCGTAGCCAAAACCGAGAGTATCCTGCCAGATCGCCGCCAGCAGGTTATCCTGGCGCTCTTGCAGCAGCGCTTCATCAGTAATGGTACCAGGGGTGACGATGCGAACCACTTTGCGTTCGACCGGTCCTTTGCTAGTGGCTGGATCGCCGATCTGCTCGCAGATGGCGACAGATTCACCTAACTGCACCAGCCTAGCCAGATAGTTTTCTACTGCATGGTGTGGCACGCCAGCCATAGGGATAGGTTCACCCGCCGAGGCTCCGCGCTTTGTCAGGGAAATATCCAACAACTGCGATGCGCGTTTGGCGTCGTCATAGAACAACTCGTAGAAGTCACCCATGCGGTAGAGCAGCAGGATTTCGGGATGCTGTGCTTTTAGGCGAAGATACTGTTGCATCATTGGGGTGTGGGAATCTAGATTCTTATTGTCAACCATGGACATAATTTATTTATTCCATTGAATTTAAGGTAAATTTTTATTTTGGTTGTTATCATTAAGTATCACGTTATCTCATAAAAAATCACCAAAATCCGCTTGTAAGTGTAAGTCAAAGTGTAGGTTGTTATGTAGGCTATAGTATAACAGTACTGAATAAACGTATAGTCTACACTTGGCAAGAAAAGCTGGATTTCAGCCTGAGTAAATCCAGTGGTTAGCCATGAAATGGATCTTATATGATGGATAAACCAGCACGCAAACCTTTGTCATCCAAAGCTATTGAAATAATTAAGCCTACGGACAAAAACAAAGCCGCGATAATTGTAACCGAACGGTGAACTCATTTTGTGTGATTAAAATCATGTAATAAGCTGGCGGATATTAACTGAAGCTGTTTTCGACTTAGGATAATAGCTCCTGGAGGCTATTGTGGGGTCAGTGGGAGCGGGTCAGCACATCACGCAACCAGATATACGGGGTGTGGCCGTTGAGTTTGACGGTTTCCAACAGATTCAGGATAGCTGCCATCCGTTTTCTGGCAAGCAAAGACCCGGCAAAGGGTCCGTTCTTCCGGCCTACGGCTACCGGACGGTGGCAGTTTTCCATGCGATTGTTATCTATGGGTTCGCGGCCATCGTCAAGATAATGCAGTAATGCTGACCAGCGTTTCATGGTATAGTCCAGCGCTTTGCATAACCCGGAGTTGGGGGCCGTCTGCGCTTGTTGCAACAACAGCCATTGATGAAATGCATCCAGCTAGGGTTTGGCATAGTGCTGCCGCAATTGACGTTTTTTATCCGCTGACCGATGTTTGATTTTGCGCTCAAGCCTGAACAACTCATGGATAGTATCTAGAGCTAGCTTCGCCACCAGGCTTGGGTTGGCAGTGAACAGCTCAAAGAACGTGCGCCGGGCGTGCGCACGACCCCCGGTTTCAACCACCTGGCCGCTTAGAACAATGCCTGGTAACTGGCATCACCGTCCACTACCAGGGTGGCGCGCCAGCCCTGAAGCACATCGCGGCATACTGACTACTGCGCCCCGGTTGGCAATTATAAAGCACTATCGCCCACTCAGCACCTCGTGCGGCGATATAGGGCCACAGATAACCGCGTGGGGTTTTGCCCTTGCCCTGGTCGAAGATATTTTGGTGCTTTTGGCTCAGATAACAGCGTGACTAGTTGCTGCTTAATATCGGCGGCATCGGCCTCGATATCTTCATCGAACAGCCCGCGCTGTTCCCCCTGGAAGGCTTCGCTTTTACGCCATAAGCGCCACTGACGGGCATTTTTCATTGCCTCTTCCAGTTGCTGGATATAATACAACCTGTAAGTGTCTGGCTTTGCTGCGTCTGCGGCTCTTAGTCTACGAATAATATCAACACCAGAGCGCACAGTTCATCGGGGTTTTGTGAGGCCAGCACTACATCGATATTCGTGCCCTTTTTTTATCAGTATAATAGCATATTATCATTGATAATCAATGTATTAATGATGGTTTTCCATTATTTCATGAAAAGTCATTGCTTCCTTACATTGAAAAACACAGGTTCTACTAATTGGATATATCACCCTGATTCGCTAAGGAGAAGTTATGAGTGAAAGCCAACTGCGTCAACTCAGCATTCTGGTGGGTGAAAAGCTAAAAGCGAAAGGGTATTGGATCACTTGCGCGGAATCCTGCACTGGCGGTGGCATTGCTAAAGCCATCACGGATATTGTCGGCAGCTCGGCCTATTTCGATCGCGGGTTTGTCACCTACAGCAACGCGGCGAAGCGCGATTTGCTAGGGGTGGTGGAAGCGACATTAACTATTCACGGTGCGGTCAGCGCAGAGGTAGTACACGAGATGGCGTTAGGCGCGCTACATGTCGCGAAGGCTGATCTGGCACTCTCGGTAAGCGGCATTGCTGGCCCTGAAGGTGGCAGCGAGGAAAAACCAGTGGGAACGGTTTGGTTTGGCTTCGCCGATGGGGGCCGAGTGTTGGTACGCAAGGGACATTTTGTTGGCGACCGCGATGCGGTGCGGCTTCAGACGACGGTTTTTGCGCTGCGGACCACCCTTGAAGAATTTTTGTGAAATTGGCTTGTTACTGTATGACTGTACAGTATAATTAGTGACATTTCCTACACAAAATACAATCAGTGGCAGTGTGGGGTAATATCGGCATTGCTAAATGAAGGAGCAAAAATGGCTATTGATGAGAACAAGCAAAAGGCGTTAGCTGCGGCACTGGGCCAGATTGAGAAACAGTTTGGCAAAGGCTCCATCATGCGCCTGGGTGAAGACCGTTCCATGGATGTAGAAACGATCTCCACCGGTTCATTGTCACTTGATATTGCACTGGGTGCTGGTGGTCTGCCTATGGGCCGGATCGTCGAGATCTATGGCCCGGAATCCTCCGGGAAAACCACTTTAACGTTGCAGGTTATCGCTGCGGCGCAGCGTGAGGGCAAAACCTGTGCATTCATTGACGCTGAGCACGCGCTAGACCCAATTTATGCGAAGAAGCTGGGTGTGGATATCAACAACCTGTTGTGTTCCCAGCCGGACACTGGTGAGCAGGCGCTGGAAATCTGTGATGCGCTGACCCGCTCTGGTGCGGTTGATGTTATCATTGTCGATTCCGTGGCGGCGCTGACGCCGAAGGCGGAAATTGAAGGCGAAATCGGCGACTCACACATGGGGCTGGCGGCACGTATGATGAGCCAGGCGATGCGTAAGCTGGCTGGCAATCTGAAAAACGCTAACACCCTGCTGATCTTCATCAACCAGATTCGTATGAAAATTGGCGTGATGTTCGGTAACCCTGAAACAACCACCGGAGGTAACGCCCTCAAGTTCTATGCTTCTGTCCGTCTGGATATCCGCCGCATCGGCGCGATCAAGGAAGGAGACGAGGTCGTGGGCAGCGAGACCCGCGTGAAAGTGGTGAAAAACAAAATCGCTGCGCCGTTCAAGCAGGCTGAGTTCCAAATCATGTACGGCGAAGGCATCAACAGCCGTGGTGAATTGGTTGATTTGGGCGTTAAGCATAAAATGATCGAAAAAGCAGGTGCTTGGTACAGTTACAACGGTGAGAAAATCGGCCAGGGCAAGGCTAATGCCTGCAACTTCCTGAAAGAGAACCCGGCCATTGCCACAGAGTTGGACAAAAAGCTGCGTGACCTGCTTTTGCACAATACGTGCGAACGGGTTGCTGCTACCAGCGAAGACACCGGTGGTGACGCAGCGAAAACCAGCGAGCAATTTTAATCGCTGACGATGGTGTACCGCTGTTAGTGGGGTACAGCCATACAGACTAATCAGGTTTAAATGATGAATGACTTACTAAATCGCGCCATACGCCTGCTGTCGCAACGCGCTCATAGTGAAAGCTGAGCTGCGACGCAAACTTGCAGCTCAGCCGTTTATAGCGAAGGCCCAATGTGGCGGTAGAATATCGCATGCTTCAACGCCAGTCCTTAAAGTCCCCCTTGAACCTGCCATTATCGAACAGATTATCGCCTACTTATATCAGCATAACTGGCTGGATAACCAAAATTCTGCCCTTAGCTATATCGGTAGCCGCTGTCGTAAAGGATACGGTGTACAACGCATCCATGCTGAATTGGCGCAGAATGGCGTGGATAAAAAACTGGTGCAAGCGGCGTTGGCGGATTGTGATGTTGACTGGTGCAAACAGGCGAAACAAGTGGCGCAGAGGAAATTTGGCGATATGTTGTCGACAGACAGGAAAGAAAAAGCCAAATTAAAGTTTTATCTTACGCTATCGTGGCTTCTTCCAGGAAGAAATTCAGGCAATTTACCGTGATTTTGCGTAATGAATGCACACGGGGTTTTACTTCCCTCTAAAGAAAATTTATCTTATCTCCACATTTTGTTGTTCGCGAGCAAGCTATCATCGTTAGTATAGCGTATATCTTGCTCGTGTGTCATTATTCTAGCTTTTCCGGGAAAATTATGGACAAGAGCACCGCTGAGATCCGTCAAGCGTTTCTCGATTTTTTTTATAGTAAGGGCCATCAGGTTTTAGAAAGCAGTTCTTTGGTACCTAACAATGATCCGACATTGCTGTTCACCAATGCTGGCATGAACCAATTTAAAGATGTTTTCTTGGGGCTGGACAAACGCGCTTATTCCCGAGCTACAACCTCGCAGCGCTGTGTGCGTGCTGGCGGTAAGCATAACGACCTTGAGAATGTCGGCTATACTGCGCGTCACCACACCTTTTTTGAAATGCTGGGCAACTTTAGCTTCGGCGATTATTTCAAGCACGAGGCGATTGGCGATGCGTGGGAACTACTCACCGGGGAAGACTGGTTCAACCTGCCAAAAGAAAAACTATGTGTTACCATTTATGAAACCGATGATGAAGCTTTCGACATCTGGAAGAAACATATTGGTGTGCCAACTGAACGTATTATCCGCATCGGAGACAACAAAGGAGCTGCTTTTGCTTCTGACAACTTTTGGCAAATGGGCGATACCGGCCCGTGTGGCCCATGCACTGAGATCTTCTATGATCACGGCGATCATATCTGGGGTGGCCCTCCGGGTAGCGCTGAAGAAGATGGCGATCGTTACATTGAGATCTGGAACATCGTCTTCATGCAGTTCAACCGCCAGTCCGATGGTGCCATGTTGCCGTTGCCGAAGCCTTCAGTTGATACCGGCATGGGCCTTGAACGTATTGCAGCGGTACTGCAACATGTGAATGCAAACTATGAGATCGATTTATTCCGCACACTGATCGCCGCTGTAGCGAAAGTGACTGGTGCTACCGATCTGGACAACAAATCCCTGCGTGTTATCGCCGACCATATCCGTGCCTGCGCCTTCCTGGTGTCAGACGGTGTTCTCCCATCTAATGAGAACCGTGGCTATGTACTGCGCCGCATCATTCGTCGTGCTATCCGCCACGCTAACATGCTTGGTGCGAAAGACACCTTCTTCTATAAGCTGGTGGCACCGCTGATTGAAGTGATGGGGTCATCCGCCGACGAATTGAAACGTCAGCAGTCGCTGGTAGAGCAAGTGCTGAAAACCGAGGAAGAGCAGTTTTCCCGTACACTTGAGCGTGGTCTGGCGCTGCTGGATGATGAGTTGAACAAGTTGCATGGCGAGACATTGGACGGCGAAATTGCCTTCCGTTTGTACGACACTTTTGGTTTCCCGGTCGATCTGACTGCCGATGTCTGTAGCGAGCGTGGCCTAAAAGTTGATGAAGCTGGCTTTAAGCAGGCGATGGAAGCACAGCGCCGCCGTGCACGCGAGTCCAGCGGTTTTTGCGCAGACTACAACACCATGATCCGCGTGGATGGCAGTAGCCGATTCAGCGGCTATGATTATGAAGAACAGCAGTCGATGGTGATCGCGCTATTCCGCGATGGTCAGCCGGTCGAACAAATTAATGTCGGTGAAGAAGCGGTAGTGGTGCTGGATGGGACGCCATTTTATGGTGAATCCGGTGGACAAATGGGTGACAAAGGCGTGCTGAAAGCCGCCAGCGCAGATTTTGTGGTGAGCGATACCCAAAAATACGGCCAGGCGACTGGCCATCTGGGCAAGCTTTCACAGGGGACGCTGAATGTGAAAGATCGTGTTGATGCGCAGATTGACACTGAACGTCGCAACCGCATCTGCCTGAACCATTCAGCGACCCATCTGCTGCACGCCGCTCTGCGCCAAACGCTGGGTGATCATGTTGCGCAGAAAGGCTCGCTGGTTAACGACAAATATCTGCGTTTCGACTTCTCGCACTATAAAGCGATGAAACCAGAGCAAATCCGTAGGGTGGAAGATCTGGTAAACCAGCAGGTGCGTCGCAACCTGCCGGTACAGACTGAAGTAATTTCGCTGGACAATGCCAAAGAGAAGGGAGCGATGGCATTGTTCGGTGAGAAGTACGATGACAATGTGCGTCTGTTGACCATGGGCGACTTCTCCACTGAACTATGTGGTGGTACTCATACCAGCCGCACCGGTGATATTGGTTTGTTTAGCATTGTGACTGAGTCCGGTATTGCTGCGGGTGTTCGCCGTATTGAGGCAGTGACTGGCGAAGGCGCTATCGCCAAGTTGCATGAACAAAGTGATCTGTTGCAAGTTGTTGCGCATTTGGTCAAAGGCGACAGTAGCAACCTAGCCGATAAGCTGCATGCAATGCTCGATCGTACCCGTCTGTTGGAAAAAGAGCTAAAGCAGTTTAAAGATCATCAGGCGGCGCAGGAAAGCGCATCCTTGTCCAGTCAGGCAAAAGTGGTTAACGGTGTGAAGCTATTGGTCAGCCAACTGGATAATGTCGAGGCAAAAATGTTACGCATTATGGTTGATGACCTGAAAAATCAGTTGGGTTCAGCCATTATCGTGCTTGCTACCACTGCTGATGATAAGGTCAGCCTGATTGCTGGCGTGACCAAGGATCTGATAGACCGAGTGAAAGCTGGAGAGCTGATCGGCAATGTGGCACAGAAGTTAGCAGGCAAGGGCGGCGGAAGCCCTGAGATGGCGCAGGCGGGTGGAACGGATGTTAGCTCTCTTCCTGCGGCGTTAAACAGCGTAGAAGCCTGGGTGGCTTCTAAGCTGTGAATACAAAGAAATAGCACGCAAAAAAGACATAATAAATTGTTTTTTTGTAGTTTTTATGTAGTGCTAACACGGTTTAATTATAATTGCGGGAACAAAGTTTTTCAGGTCAGTTAAACTTATCATTATCTGAAGTGAAAGTAAGTCAGCTTATACTTAAATAGCTTATGTTTTCACAACATATGCTTATATTTTATGTAATATGATGGATACTAGCGGGAAAACTGAGAGACCCGACTCTTTTAATCTTTCAAGGAGCAAAGAATGTTAATTCTGACTCGTCGAGTTGGTGAAACCCTCATGATTGGCGATGAGGTCACGGTGACAGTGCTAGGGGTAAAAGGTAACCAGGTGCGTATTGGTGTAAATGCCCCCAAAGAGGTGTCAGTACACCGCGAAGAAATATATCAGCGTATTCAGTCAGAGAAGTCGCAACAGACGACTTACTGATTTCGAAGTAGCGTATCGTTGCTAAGCGAGACGCTGCTGTGCTTTTTGTGTACATATTCTTCCACTTTCCACGCTGTTACTTATACCTGTTTGTTTTGCATCTTTTTACTCTAGCCCTACAGTTGCCTTTGATAAAACACCATTTTTGCCGTGAAATCACTCATGTTAAGTGTGAATTGTGCAAACGCACATGAGTTGGGAAAAATTGTTTGACTTACAAGTCGAAGAAAGTAATATGCACCCTACACAGTGCCGATGTGCTTATCTAAAAAGAACTAGGCACAGTCCGAAAGAAGCGTACGGTGAGGTGGCCGAGAGGCTGAAGGCGCTCCCCTGCTAAGGGAGTATGCGGCCAAAAACTGCATCTGGGGTTCGAATCCCCGCCCCACCGCCATTTGCATCCATAGCTCAGCTGGATAGAGTACTCGGCTACGAACCGAGCGGTCGGAGGTTCGAATCCTCCTGGATGCACCATCCTAAACAGTATCCATCAGAAATCTTTGTTTCCCAGACAAATACGAGCTGAAAGGTAGCACGAAGGAAGATAACGTCGCTTTAGCAATAGCCCGCCAGGAGAGAAAAGCAACTAAATAATTCTTCTGGGTGCAGTACCTAAGCAATCCGCGCTAGTGGGTTTTCGCCTTCCGAATATCCTTTTCCCGATATCAGCGACATTTCCCTGTCTCCCTTGGAATACATTCCATCATTCACGCAGCCAGCGACAACCTAACGGCTTTACGTTAAAGTAGCTTCCTTTCCTCAAAGATAACGATCATTGAGTAACGATGTACGACCGCTATCAAGGTCTTATTTTCGACATGGATGGGACCATCCTGGATACCGAACTAACACACCGCAAGGCGTGGCTCGAGGTGTTGTCTCGTTACGGTATGACGTTTGATGAGGTGGCAATGGTAGCGCTCGATAGTTCTCAGACCTGGTATATCGCCCAGGCTATTTGCATTTTATCAGTGGTGATACTGATAACGTTTATTTGGTGCCTGGCAGTGTCCGACTCTCGCGTGGGGAGACCCCACACTACCATCGGCGCTATATCGCCAGCCATCAGGTCGATCTCGATCCCCATCATCTGGCCTCAGAGAAAGTGCGCACGGTGGAGGCGATGCTGCTGGACAGTATGCGACCATTTCCGCTGATCGATGTGGTGAAAGCCTATCATGGTCGCCGTCCGATGGCGGGTAGGTACTGGCAGCGAAGACCGCATGGTGGAAACCCTGCTGCGTCATCTGGGTTTATTCAACTACTTTGACGCGATCCGTCGGTGCTGATTATTTGCAGCGTCATATGCCGGAACCGGACACCTTCCTGATCTGCGCTGAATTGATCGGTGTTCCTCCAGAAAAATACGTCGTGTTTGAAGACGCTGACTTTGGCATTCAGGCGGCAAAAAGAGCCAAAATGGCTGTGGTAGACGTTCGTGAGCTGTGAGTGACCGTTTTTCGACAGCCGCTTCCTTGAATGTGCCATTGCGGGGAAATTCAGACATTGTTTTGGGCGCTTTGTAGGCTAATAACTGTACCTCAGCGGAATGGCTGGTGTTGGTCGCGCGGACTGACCAATCCATTATAGGGTGCCTGTTACTAGCGTTGAAACCTCAACGGAGGGAGGCCATGTTTTAGCCGACTAGGATGGACCGGTAGTAAACGATTTGTTGTGCATGTTGGCTACGCATGCCTTAAGGGGTTCTGTCGTGCTGTTTCTGTGTATCGGAAAGACGCTACGTTACATCATTTTAGCTTATGGTAACGGTACAAAGCATCGCCTGGTGGCATTAAACAAGTGGATACAATCAGTCTGGGGTACGAATTCAGTATGCTAACGAGTCATTATTTTAGAAACGGGAGGTCAATTTGATCCCGGACGTATCACAGGCGCTTTCTTGGTTTAAAGCCCATCCCCAAGCCTTAAAAGGCATCCGTCGCGGTATTGAACGTGAAACGCTGCGAGTCACCCCCAACGGTAAGCTGGCTATAACTGGGCATCCAGAAAATTTTGGGGCGGCACTAACGCACCACTGGATCACGACAGACTTTGCCGAGGCGATGTTAGAGTTCATTACGCCAGTTGATGACAATCTCGATCACTTGCTGACTTTCCTGCGTGATATCCATCGTTATGTAGCGCGTAATCTGGGCGAGGAGCGTATGTGGCCGCTCAGCATGCCATGCTTCATTGATGCTGACCAGGATATTGAGCTGGCGCAGTTCGGTTCGTCGAACATTGGCCGCATGAAGACACTGTACCGAGAAGGGCTGAAAAACCGCTATGGCGCGCTGATGCAGACCATCTCCGGTGTGCATTATAACTTCTCGCTGCCGCTAGCGTTCTGGCAGGCATGGGCAGGAGTGGAAGACACGGAAAGTTGCAAAGCGCAGATCTCGGCGTGCTATTTCAGCCTGATCCGCAACTATTACCGTTTTGGCTGGGTGATCCCGTATCTGTTCGGTGCTTCACCGGCGATCTGTTCTTCTTTCTTGAAAAATCGTGAAACCAATCTGGCGTTCGAATGCACCGAGCAGGGCATGTATTATTTACCGTACGCCACCTCGTTGCGTTTGAGCGATCTTGGCTATACCAACAAGTCGCAGAGTAATTTGGGTATCAACTTTAACGATCTGCACAGTTATGTGGCAGGTCTTAAGCGAGCGATCGTTACGCCTTCAGAAACGTTCGCCAAGCTGGGAGTTAAGGAGGGTTATAGCTACTTACAACTGAACAGCAACGTACTACAGATTGAAAATGAACTGTATGCGCCGATCCGGCCAAAGCGCGTAGCCAATAGCGACGAGACGCCATCAGATGCGCTCTTGCGTGGTGGCATTGAATATATTGAGGTACGCTCGCTGGACATCAACCCGTTCTCGCCAATCGGCGTGGACGCGGTGCAGGTGCGATTCTTGGATCTCTTCCTGATATGGTGCGTGCTTGTGGAAGCATGGGAGATGAGCAGCGCCGAGCTACTCTGTACCCGCAAAAACTGGAACCGGGTGATCCTAGAAGGGCGTAAACCGGGCCAGAGTATCGATATTAGCTGCGATGGCAGCCACGAACCGTTGGATAAGGTTGGCAAAGCGCTATTTGACGACCTGCGCCGCGTAGCAGAAGTGTTGGATGGAGAAGTTGGCGATCGGCAGTATCAGCAAGTTTGCGATGAGCTGGTCGCCGCGTTTGATAATCCGGAGCTGACTTTCTCGGCGCGCATTCTGAAGACGATGACGGAAGAAAGCACTGGCTGCGTTGGTCTGCGGTTGGCGGAACAATACCATGAGATGTTGATTGACGAGCCACTAGAAATTATGAACGAAGCAGAGTTGGTCAAGGAGAAGGAAGCTTCATGGCAGCGTCAGCGCCACATAGAATCTAGCGATACGCTAAGCTTTGAAGCATTTATGCAACAAAACGGCAGCAGTTGAAAAAGAAAAGGCCACGTCAACGTGGCCAAATTATGTATCTCTGATAATAAGTATGATGATAACAAATGCGCGTCCTTCACCTACTCAGACTCGCTGGGTTGGAAAAGGTTTCCTGATTAAATAAAAAAGTATCGAATAAAGGGAATGTTAAAAATTCTGTTTCATTCCAGTAAAATATCGATAAGAATGAATGACACCTGTCACAGCCGTCGATTTTGATGAAGCCCTGAAAGCCCTTCAGGATAGTCAGACTCTGATAGGTAAAGATGGCATATTCACCCTTCTGATCAAGCAGCTAATTGAACTCTTTTTTCTCAGTCATTAGGCGGTAGGCTTCGCGCACCCGCAGCATGCCAATAGCATCATCCAGCGAGCTGCGGTACAGCACGATGCGGCCATGCGGTGAATTGGTGAGTTGGCAGATGATCGACTTCCAGTCGCTGTTGACATCGATACCGATGATCTCGTTGCGCAGTAACATGATGTCGTCAACTATCACCTTTTCCAGATCCAGCACTGAAATCAGCATGTCCGGATTGCGGCGTGAAATCTGCGACTGGGATTCATTCACGATGGTGCGCACCTCGTCTTTACTGACAGCATCGCTGATGCGCACGTTTGTATGGATGCCAAACAGGCGCAGCACCAGGCTGGTGATGCCGTTAAGCAACCAAACTAGCAGGAACATCACCTTTTGCAATGGAGTGAGCAAAATGCTGCTGGTGAAGGCGATGCGTTCCGGATAGAGTGCGGCGAAGGTTTTAGGTAACACTTCAGCAAATAGCAATATGGTAAAGGCCAGCACCCCGGTGGAGATCGCTACCCCAAGATCGCCATGCAACCGCATGCCAACGATAGTCGCTAGCGCTGAGGCAAGAATGTTTACCAGGTTATTGCCGATCAAGCGATCCCGCTTTTGCAGCAGTTTCTCCACACAACGGGCAGATTGGCTGCCCTGTTTGGCTCGGTGACGGAGGCGATAACGGTTGAGCGTCATCATGCCGGTTTCGGAAGCTGAAAAATATGCGGAGACTACTATCATGGTTATCAGGATAATGATCAGGGTCCCTATCGACACGTGCTACAACGCGACATTCCTTATATTATGAGGGAAGATAGCCTCAGACGACTTAGCCTACCATGACCTGCTGAATCAGACGGCTACCGAAGTAGGCGAGTGTCAGCATAAAGGCCCCTGCAAAGCCGAACCAGACAACGCGATGACCACGCCAGCCTTCATGATAATGGCCCCACAGCAGAACGATGTACACAAACCACGCCATGATCGACAGCACGGCTTTATGCACGTTCTCTTTGCTGAATAGGTTATCCATATAAAGCAGGCCAGTGCATAAGGTGAGCGTCAACAGCACCACACCGACCTGGGTGATGTGGAACATTTTGCGTTCGATGGCCATCAGCGGCGGCATATCGGCGCTGAAGGTCAGCTTCTTGTTTTTCAATAAATAATCCAGCCAGGCAAGTTGTAACGCATACAACATGGCGATAATCAGTGTGGCGTAAGAGAACAACGCCAGGCCGATATGCGCCATCAACTCCGGGCTAGCTTCCAAATGAGTAATGAACTCACCGGGCATAAAACTGGCAAACGCCAGATTGATCATCGCAAAGCTGTAGACGATCGGCAGCAAGAACCAGCCACGACCACGGAAAGGGACAACGGTCATCATCGAGCAGATGATCAAGCTAACGATTGAACCGATATTCAGCAGGCTGAGGTTTTGCCCAGTGCTGACATCAAAAATGCGCTGCTGTAGCGCGATAGTGTGGCAGAGCAGTGCTACTAGTGCTGAGACGAGAGCAAGTCGACGATATGCGCTATTCCTTCGCAACAAGCTGGGGATGATCAGTGCAAGGCTGAATAGGTAGGCCATCAAGGCCACCATGGAGAAAACTAGCATAGCGTTAAATTTTACTTCGGCGTGGTTAATTTGATTACCAGTATAGCGTTGCGCGCCCCGCACTCCAACCGATCTCCAACGCTGATGCAGAGATCCTGTGTGCTTCGTGTTATAATTGCCGCAATTATGCCGCTAGTGCGGCCTATCATTATACGTTGAGCATGAGACGATGTTTGAAAATTTAACCGATCGATTGTCGTGCACATTGCGCAATATTAGCGGCCGTGGGCGGCTAACCGAAGATAATATCAAGGAAACCCTGCGTGAAGTGCGCATGGCGCTGCTAGAAGCAGACGTTGCGCTGCCAGTGGTTCGTGACTTTATCAATCGTGTAAAAGAAAGCGCCGTCGGCCAGGAAGTCAACAAAAGCCTGACACCGGGGCAGGAGTTCGTCAAGATCGTCAAGAGTCAGCTGATTGCCGCGATGGGCGCAGTGAACACCGAGCTTAATCTGGCGGTTCAGCCACCAGCGGTGGTGCTGGTGGCTGGTCTGCAAGGTGCGGGTAAAACCACAAGCGCAGCCAAGCTTGGCAAGTTTCTGAAAGAAAAACATAAGAAAAAAGTTCTGGTGGTGTCTGCGGACGTTTATCGCCCTGCGGCAATCAAGCAATTAGAAACACTGGCAGAAGGTGTTGGTATTGATTTCTTCCCCTCCGAGGTTAAAGAAAAACCGCTCGATATCGTCAACCGTGCGCTGCAACAGGCCAAATTGAAGTTTTACGATGTGTTGATCGTCGATACAGCCGGCCGTTTGCATGTTGACGAAGCAATGATGGACGAAATCAGGCAGGTACACGCAGCGATCAATCCGGTAGAAACCCTGTTTGTGGTTGATGCCATGACTGGTCAGGATGCTGCCAATACCGCAAAAGCCTTTAATGAAGCTCTGCCTCTGACTGGCGTGGTGCTAACCAAAGTTGATGGTGATTCGCGCGGCGGTGCAGCACTTTCCATCCGCCACATTACAGGCAAGCCGATCAAGCTCCTCGGCCTGGGCGAGAAAACCGAGGCGCTGGAGCCGTTTCACCCGGATCGCGTGGCATCACGCATTCTGGGCATGGGCGATATGCTATCGCTGGTCGAAGATATCGAAAGCAAAGTTGATCGTGAACAGGCCGAGAAACTGGCCAATAAGTTGAAAAAGGGCGATGGTTTTGACTTGACCGACTTCTTGGATCAACTCAAGCAGATGCGCAACATGGGCGGTATGGCCAACATGCTGAGTAAACTGCCCGGTGCCGGTCAACTGCCGGAAAACGTGAAGTCGCAGATGGACGACAAAGTTTTGGTGCGCATGGAGGCGATTATCAATTCGATGACGGTGAAAGAACGTGCCAAGCCGGAAATCATCAAAGGTTCGCGTAAGCGCCGCATCGCGATGGGTTCCGGCGTGCAAGTGCAGGATGTTAACCGTTTGCTCAAGCAGTTTGACGAAATGCAACGCATGATGAAGAAGATGAAAAAAGGCGGTATGGTGAAGATGATGCGTGGTATGAAGGGTATGATGATGCCGGGCTTCCCTGGCCACTAACAGGTATCTGCCCGCCAAAAGCGAGCGTATTCAGCATTAGCTTCTCGCGCTGAAAACCGCCTGAAGCTTGATTAGCTGCTAAAATTGCCCCGCGCGATCTACGCTCTAGATTGCTTTTTGCGCCAAAATGAGTATAATTATCGGGCTTTTTATATTGCAACCGGGCCCTGTCCCTCAATGGGACCCGGCTGTTTTATTCACTTAAAGAGGATGTTATGGTAACAATTCGTTTGGCACGTGGCGGCGCCAAAAAGCGTCCATTCTATCAAGTAGTAGTGACCGATAGTCGCAATGCGCGTGATGGTCGTTTCATTGAGCGCTTAGGCTTCTTCAACCCGATCGCAACTGGTCAGGCCGAAGCCCTGCGTCTGGATCTGGATCGTATCGAACATTGGATCGGCCTGGGTGCAACCGTCTCTGATCGCGTTCACGCGCTGATCAAAGACGCTAAGAAAGCAGCGTAATCTGTCGCGGTGGTGGCAATAAGCAAACAACTTAAACCGGTAGCCCCTAAACAACCGATTGTACTCGGTAAAATGGGGTCTTCTTACGGCATCCGTGGTTGGCTCAAAGTGTTTTCATCCACCGAAAACGCCGAAAGCATTTTTGACTATCAGCCTTGGCTTATCCAGCAGGTCGGTCAGTGGCAGTTTGTCGAGTTGGAAGACTGGAAGCACCACAGTCAGGATTTTATCATTAAGATCAAAGGTATTGACGATCGGGACGCAGCGAGTTTGCTGACTCATTGTGAGATCATCGTAGATTCTGAGCAACTGCCTCAGCTGGAGGGGGATGATTATTACTGGAAAGACTTAATGGGCTGCCAGGTAGTCACCACCACCAGTTATGAATTGGGTAAAGTCATCGATATGATGGAAACAGGTTCTAACGATGTGATGGTTGTGAAAGCGAACCTTAAAGATGCGTTCGGTATAAAGGAGAGGCTGGTTCCGTTTCTTCACGGGCAGGTTATCAAGAAAGTCGATCTAACTGCTCGAGTGATTGAAGCAGATTGGGACCCGGGTTTTTGACCTCTGGATCACAAGGTCGAAGCAAGTCTAGTAACAGTATGGGGATTGGCTGGTGTTCATTGTTACTATAAGCCTGTTTCCAGAAATGTTCCGCGCAATCACCGATTATGGAGTGACCGGCCGGGCAGTAAAAAGTGGCCTGCTGAGTGTGCAGTGCTGGAGTCCGCGTGATTTCACCTACGACCGGCATCGTACCGTGGACGATCGCCCATACGGCGGTGGCCACGGGATGTTGATGATGGTACAACCCTTGCGGGAAGCCATTGATGCAGCAAAAGCAGCAACAGGCGAGGGCGCAAAGGTGATTTATCTGTCGCCTCAGGGGCGCAAGTTGGATCAAACCGGCGTGTGCGAACTGGCGGCTAATCAGAAGATGATTCTGGTGTGTGGTCGCTACAAAGGGATAGATGAGCGCGTGATCCAAACCAAAATTGACGAAGAATGGTCAATCGGCGATTATGTACTCAGCGGTGGGGAATTGCCAGCAATGACCCTGATTGATTCAGTCGCCCGTTTTATACCGGGTGTGCTGGGGCATCAGGCCTCTGCGGAGGAAGACTCCTTTGCTGACGGATTACTGGACTGCCCGCACTATACCCGCCCAGAGGTGTCAGCAGGGATGGAAGTTCCGCCGCTTCTGCTGTCGGGAAACCATGCTGAGATACGTCGCTGGCGCTTAAAACAGTCGCTGGGCCGTACCTGGCTTAGAAGACCTGATATTCTAGAATGCCTAGCTCTGACTGACGAGCAAGCGGTGTTGCTGGCTGAGTTCCAACTGGAACATCTGGCCAGACAACAGGAGTTATGAAGGGAACGTCTGACATCAGGCGAAACCGATATATCAGTTTACCTAGGGTAAGAGACATATTATGAGCAACATTATTAAGCAACTTGAACAAGAGCAGATGAAGCAAGACGTACCCGCATTCCGTCCGGGTGACTCTGTGGAAGTTAAGGTGTGGGTCGTTGAAGGTAGCAAAAAACGTCTGCAGGCATTCGAGGGCGTGGTTATCGCTATACGTAGCCGCGGTCTGCATTCTGCATTCACTGTTCGTAAGATTTCCAACGGCGAAGGTGTTGAGCGAGTATTCCAGACTCACTCCCAAATAATCGACAGTATTACTGTTAAACGTCGTGGTGCCGTTCGTAAAGCCAAACTGTACTACCTGCGTAAGCGTACTGGTAAGGCGGCTCGTATCAAAGAGCGTCTTAACTAAGATACAGCTAACTCTACATCCAAAAAATTATAATTATCATTGGCTTACCGTTTTGGTAAGCCCCTTCTGGCTTATCGCATTTTAGCGTGAACCCCAATTCTTTTTCTCATACTATTGCTCATACCCTTCTCATCCAGCTTCAGGCAGAACCTTTCGTAACACCTCGTTGTCGCCGTTGCGGTTAGCAGAGCCATTTTGTAATAAGTCCTCTGGCATAAATGGATCCACCCAGGTTGCTTAAGCCTCCATTTTTTGTTGCGCGCCTGCCGAGGCAGCAAATTCTACCTCCACCCAATATAAGGCCCTAATACATCACAAGCCTTTATGCCTGATATGAACCGATGGGTAGCAGAGATTATAGTCCGTAGACCAGCGTAACTGAGGTCGTGGTGTCGGTACTCTTAGGCGCTGATACTGGTGGTTTGCGATTATAAGTTATGGTGTAGGCCACGCGCAGTGATAATTTGTCGTTGATCGCAACGTTCAGGGCGGTTTCCGAGTTCAGTGTGATAGCTTCGTTTGTCAGCGCAGAAATACCCTGAGTGATTTTAGTGCTGTCGGTCAGTTGATATGAGTAGTTTGCTGCGCCATAGGCCAGTGCTTTGGTGGAATGGCCTCCGCCATGATATTCATCGTGACGCGCACCGGGACCAAATTCCACTCGCAGGTCACTGACTGGCCCATTCAAGATCTGATGACCATAACCGCCGGTTAGTGTTAGTATCGAGCGCGAATCATAACCATTGAAACGGTCGCTCAGCCAACTGGCTTGGCCAAACAGGTAGTTGCGATCATTCAGGTTGTAACGGGTACGGCCGCCTGCCTGGTATTTTTCAGACGAGCGTACGTTGGAGGAAGTGGCATTGTTGGCTGCCCCCCACAAGCTGTAGGCTGCATCGTTGTTAAACCAGGTCATGTTGGTGCTGGCCAGTAGCCTGGAGTTTTGCGAGTTGCCAGACTGGGCGTTATAACCGGCTTGGAAGTTACCTTCGAATGGTTTTTGGGCGGTAGCCGGGTCGTCCATCGCAGTAAAAAGTGTATTGTCTGCAAGGGCTAAAGCACTGGTAACAGTTGCCAAGCAGCAGATAAACAGCGGAATTGTACTGCGCACATGTGAAGAAGGCATTCTAGATCCAGATTGTTAAGAAGGTTATTGGTGATGACGACCAATTATATCGGCTCGCCATAGTGACAAAAAGAACTAAGTAAGCTTAATTTAACAACCTCATTTATTGGCTCTTATTCTAATTAATTAATCCCCGCTGACAGCATAGCATGCTGAGCACTCTGAGGCTTTTATTAGGTATTATGGCTGATTTTTGCTTCCAATTGCAATTGGGGATTCTGCCCTAAAATTTTTGTGTACATAAATATTTTCACCTTTAGTTACTTATTTTGGTTGAGGAAGGTTTGCGTCATTAACTAATTGTAAGTGATTTTGCTGCTTGCATCTCTTAGCTTTTATTAATGCGTTGAAGTAATACTTTGTTTACATATTTCAGATTTAAATATTTACACATCATGGTAAGCTAGGAAACTGGAATGCTCAATGTTTCATTTCAATGCAAAACGGCAAAAGACAGGAATAGAATCATGCAAAAATACGGGCTCAATAATGTACATATTCGTGCAGAACAGGTCTTGATTAAGCCGGAAGAACTGAAAAATCAATTTCCGCTCAGTATCAATGATGAAAATGAAATCGCCAGCGCCCGCAAAACCATCGCCGATATTTTGTATGGGCGCGATCACCGCCTGCTGGTAGTATGTGGGCCTTGTTCCATCCACGATCCGGATGCGGCACTGCATTACGCCCGTCATTTGAAAAAACTGTCGGCTGAATTGAGCGATCAGCTATTTATCGCTATGCGTGTCTATTTTGAAAAGCCCAGAACTACTGTTGGGTGGAAGGGCCTGATCAACGATCCGTACATGGATGGTTCGTTTGATGTTGAAGCTGGTTTGCACATAGCGCGTCGCCTGCTGCTGGGTTTGGTGGGCACGGGGTTGCCGCTGGCGACCGAAGCGTTGGATCCGAACAGCCCACAATACCTGGGAGACCTGTTCAGTTGGTCGGCGATTGGTGCGCGCACCACCGAATCACAGACGCACCGTGAGATGGCTTCGGGTCTGTCGATGCCAGTCGGCTTCAAAAACGGCACAGACGGTAGCTTGGGGACCGCCATCAATGCCATGCGTGTCGCCGCTAGGCCGCACCGTTTTGTCGGTATTAACCAGGCAGGGCAGGTATGCCTGCTGCAAACCCAGGGAAACCCGGATGGTCATGTGATCTTGCGCGGTGGCAAGACGCCAAACTATAGTGCTCAAGACGTCGCCGCCTGTGAAAATCAGATGCGGGATGCAGGACTCCACCCATCATTGATGATAGATTGTAGCCATGGCAACTCGAATAAAGATTATCGTCGTCAGTGGACGGTTGCCGAGTCGGTGGTTGAGCAGATCAAAGCGGGTAACCGCTCGATCACTGGTATCATGCTGGAAAGCCACCTGCATGAAGGCAAGCAGTCTTCTGAACAACCGCGTACAAATATGCGTTATGGTATTTCCATCACCGACGCATGCATTAACTGGGAGAGCACCGAGACCCTTCTGCGCCATATGCACAGGGAACTTTGCGCTGTGCTGACGGCTCGCATTGGGGAGTAGAAAGTTATGGTGGCTGAACTGACCGCGTTGCGCGATCAAATCGATGAGATAGATAAAGCACTACTGGAGTTGTTGGCGAAGCGCTTGCATCTAGTTGCGCAAGTGGGTGAAGTGAAAAGCTGTCACGGTCTGCCGATATATGTGCCTGAACGTGAAGCGGCGATGCTGGCATCAAGCCGTAAAGAGGCTGAAAATCTTGGCGTGCCGCCGGATCTGATCGAAGACGTGTTGCGCAGGGTGATGCGTGAGTCTTATTTCAGTGAAAATGACAAAGGCTTTAAAACCCTGCGCCCTGAACTGCGTCCTATCGTCATTATCGGTGGCAATGGTCAGATGGGGCGGGTATTTAACCGCCTGCTGACGTTGTCCGGTTATCAGGTCAAGGTGCTGGATCAGGGGGACTGGCCGCAGGCGGAGCAATTGCTGACGAATGCCGACATGGTGATCGTCAGTGTGCCGATTCATGTTACCGAGCGGGTGATTAGTCGGCTGCCTGCGCTGCCGGACGACTGTATTCTGGTGGATCTGGCATCGGTAAAAAATCGCCCGTTGAATGCGATGTTGGCGGTGCACGGTGGCCCAGTGCTTGGGTTGCACCCGATGTTCGGCCCGGATGTAGGCAGTGTGGCTAAGCAGGTGGTGGTCTATTGCGATGGGCGCCAGCCGGAAGCCTATCAGTGGTTGTTGGAGCAACTGCAAGTGTGGGGCGCGCGTTTACACCGCATCAGTGCGCTGGAACATGACCAGAATATGGCATTTATCCAAGCGTTGCGCCATTTTACTACCTTTGCCTACGGGTTGCATTTGGCGGAAGAAAATGTTCAGTTGGAACAACTGCTGGCACTTTCTTCGCCGATTTATCGCTTGGAACTAGCGATGATTGGCCGACTGTTTGCGCAGGATCCGCAACTCTACGCCGACATCATCATGTCTTCGGAAGAGAATATCGCGCTGATTAAACGCTACTACCAGAGTTTCGGTGAGGCGATAAAGTTGCTAGAGCATCATAACAAGCAGGCGTTTATTGAAAGCTTCCAAAAAGTGGCGCACTGGTTCGGCATTTACACACAGCGCTTCTTGGTGGAGAGCCGCACATTATTGCGGCAGGTTAACGACAGCCGGAAGTAACATTAAAACAACAGGGTATGGCCATCCCCCATTTTTATGACGGTTTGACTGGCACCACGTTGTCCCTTAGGTAACAGACCAAGACTTTCAGCGAGCGGGTAATAGGCACCAGATCCTGTAGCGATTTTGCATTACCCCGGAACGCAAGTTAACTTGTACATCGATATAAAACATCTCTTCCCAAGGGTTGTCATTAACTGGCCGGAATTCAAACTTTGTCATGATGATGTCGTTATCTCGCAACACAAATAATGCTTCAACCAATGCACTGGAATGCTGGCCAGTGGCCATGATAAGGGTGGCTTTGGCTTGCACTTGTTCGGAAACGTTAATCGCTTTGCGCGCCAGCATGATAAAACGGGTAATGTTCTGTTGCTGGTTGGCCAGGTTATGTTCCAGTACCTGTAAGTCATACAGTACACCGCCAGCCTCACTGCCCAATGCTGCTGATTTCTGCGAGTTCAAGCTTGGCAACTTTTTTCATGGCTGCAGCAGTGCTTTCGGTATACACGATTTTCCAGTATGGATATCGGTTGATGAACTGGCTGCACTGCTGAAAGGGTTGCGGATGTCTGTAGACAGTTTCGATCTGGTCCAGATCGCTGTCTTTGACTACTAGAACGTAGTGATCAGTCGGGTTGGTCAACTCGCCGATGGTCGATAAGCTGGTGTGCTGCAACGAATCGTAAACGTCGTTAATTGAACCGGAACTGGTGTTTTCGATAGGTAGGATAGCGTAATCTGCCTGGCCGGTTTCTACCTAAGTGAAGATATCTTGGAACTTTTGGCAGCCGCACTCGATCAGTTGATCGAAAATGGCGCGGCGTATTGGCGCGCCGCCAGATGTGAGTAAGATCCTTTAGGCCCAAGAAAAGCGATGCGTACAGCGTACTGGCTGATTTGGTTAAGCTGATGCTGCAATAGAGACTGCTGGGTTAGCACCGAATCTTCGATAATCAGTTGGAATACTCGGGTGATAAAGAGACTATCAAGGCCATGAAGCTTGGCAGCATCGATAAGCGCATACAGCATATCGCGTTCGCACTCCTTATCGCGGATGGGCCGGTTAGAGTGTAGCTTGGTCTTCCCCACTTCCACTGCCAACTCACGCCGTTCTGCCAGCAGTGCCAACAGCTTCAGATCCAGAGTGCTAATGCGTTAGCGTAGCACTAATAACGGGTTGTCAGTCATAATCAGCTTCTGCCTTCTATTCTGATATGTTGCCAATATTTATAAAAAAAGCCCCCTGTTTTTGAAGTGAACCTCCATATATTGGACACTTTGCTGGAGTTGTTGAATAAATCGAACTTTTGGCCGGGACGAGGATCAGATCACTCTCCTTCTGTCAACATAGCGACATTCCGTGGCCCAGCAAAAGTTCAACATCACCAACTGGAAGGCTTACAACAACGCCCTTATCACTCTGGGTTTACTCACTTGCTGGGGGGATGAAACGGTACTTCACGCCTGGTACTGCGAGGCAAAACCTTCTCTGCGTGGTCGCCCACCACATTATTCCGATATGGCAATCACCAGCGTATTGATGCTGAAACGGATTTTCGGCCTGACACTTCGCGCCCTCCAGGGCTTTGTCGACTCCATTGTCACACTGATCAAAGTGCCGTTGAACTGCCCGGACGACACCTGCATCAGTAAGCGGGTAAAGTCCGGCCATGTCCCGTTTAAAACACCAACGCCGGGTGAAATTGCGCACCTCGTTATCGACTCTAGCGGGCTCAACGTGTTGGGTGAAGGCGAGTGGAAGGTAAAAAAACACGGTCAGGAAAAATGGCGGATCTGGCGAAAACTGCATTTGGCCGTAGATACAGAAACACATGAGGTCATCTGTGCTGACTTTTCCTTGAGCAATGTCACCGATCCCGAAGCCTTCCCAGGTCTCATCCGTCAGAGGTACCGTAAAATCAAAGTCGCCTCGGCGGATCGGGCTTAGGATACGCGAGTGAGTCATGATGAGTTAAGGGGCAAGAAGCTCAAGGTGTTAATACCGCCGAGAAGCGAGCCCGTTATTGGTCGGCAGTATGCAGAACGAAATCAAGCGGTGGCGAACCAGCGCGTTACCGGAGACAACACACGGTGGACAAGTATCACAGGCTACCACCGACGTTCGATAGCGGCAACAGCGAGGTACAGAGTAAAACAGCTATTTGGTGGTCACCTGTCGCTGCGAGATTATGATGGGCAAGTTGCAGAGGCGCTGGCCATGATCTGTGCATTAAACAAGATGACGCTCGCCGGTATGCCAGAAAGTGTACGCCTTGCCTGAAAGATGCCCATTCACGGGACTCTTTATTCCAAATCCGATTTATTCAACAAAGCCATTCTCAGGCATGATGTTAGCCCCATCTTACGCATCAGCTTTCGAACCGTTTTATGATTTATGCCATAGCCTTCATTCCGTAATGCCAGAGTCATACGCCGGTAACCGTATCGCCCTTTATGGTCATGGAACAACGCAACTATTCTGTGCTGTTCCTACTCATAACGGCCACTACGGTCACCTGACTTTAGGTGTCAGTGATAGGTAATACGGGATAATCCGGCAATATGAAGTCACATTTTCAGCTTATAGCTTTGCCTTAAATTCGGTGATTATTTTTGCTTTATCTTCTGTTTTTCCCGAATCAAGGCATGAAGCTTTTTTCGGTAGGCATTCTCGGCCCGCAGATATTCAAGCTCTTCCTCAGCACTAGGGAACTCTGGACGGGTATTGTTATGTTCTTTATCTGACCTATTGTTCTTCCCTGACTTCACCGGGTGCCCTCTGCGTTTGTCACGTAGGGCGATGATACCGACTTCACGATAAAGATGCTCCCATTTGCTAACGGTACAGGCTACAACGATACAAAACTTCGTAGCAGCTTTCCGGGATGACGGGTTGTATTCCTGCATCCAGGGAACAACGGACTCTTTAAACTCGGCAGAGTAAGCTTTGATTGGAACGGTAAAGCCGTTCACGCCATTCACTTTCCAGTGTTCAGTCCAGCGCCGGACTGCACCGTGGTTGACTCCAAACAACCAGGCTGTTTTTTTCGCACCGTCATTGCTGTTCAGGTAGTGATGAACAACTTACTGCTTGAATTCAAAAGAGCATTTTTTTCTGTCTATTGAAACGCAAAACCCTTAATCGTTGGATGTCCAACTTTCGGGGTTAACTGCATTTTAGGAGGCTTTGCTGTTCGTCTTCGCATTCTTTATCAAACGATGGAACGCCTCACAATCAGGGTAAGGTAAAAAAGAATGTAGAGAAAAACGGTGTGTGGATCATTTGTTACCCTCTGGGTTTGGCATAAACATTTTTCAAATTAACCGCTGGTTTTTACCCCGTCAACAAAAAACGCGCCCGCAGGCGCGTTAGAACTGTTCTTGCTCACCTATCGTGGGTTGGCAGCGATCACTTTGGCTACTTTTTCGGCCTCACTGTTCAGTTGTAGCTGCTTATAAGCACGCTCCATCAATGGTAGTGCGTCCCGTGTTGCCTTGGTATCCGGGTATTCACGCAACATCTGTTCGACACGATTAATGGCCGCGACGTAAGCACCACGTTTAGTGTAGTATTCCACCACTGAAAGTTCATACTTGGCCAGACGGTCTTTCAGATAGACCAGACGCTTGTTGGCATCGGTGACGTACTGGCTGTTAGGGGAGCGCTGAATGAGTTGGCTAAAGTCGCGGAACGCGTCACGAGCGTACTGTGGATCACGATCTGAACGATCGATCCCGAAGAAGCCTTGCAACGTACTGTCATCCAGCGCCATATCGGCTAAACCACGCATGTACATCACATAATCGATGTTCGGGTGCGTTGGATTCAGGCGTATAAAGCGATCTATAGATGCCTGAGTCAGCGGTAAATCGGCAGATTTATAGTAGGCATAAATCAGATCTAGCTGAACCTGCTGGGAATACGGCCCGAAAGGATAGCGGTTATCTAACGCTTCTAGTTGTGTAATCGCGCCCTTAAAATTACCGTCCTGCATTTTTTGCTGGGCAGTAGCATAGATTTCCGAAGGTAGGTTGTCGGGCACTACATCCTTGGAGGTGGAGCAACCTGCCAGCACCAAGCTCAACGTGGCTCCCGCCACCAGATATTTCATACGCGTCATGACGTTTTGATTACCTTCAGGGTGTTATTCCGGGAGATTGTCCGTTAAGCTCCCGAGAAAGACTATGTAAAATAGCACACTATATTAAACGGCATCGCCGTGACACCCCAACGTTAACGAAGAAGCTGCATATGGTACAACAAGTACAACTCACCGCAACGTTGTCCGAATCTCAACTCGGACAACGTTTAGATCAAGCTATAGCCGAATTGTTCCCTGATTATTCACGATCTCGCATTAAAGAGTGGATTTTGGATAATCGGGTGCAGGTCAATGGTAAAACGGCAAACAAGCCGAAAGAGAAAGTGTTGGGTGGGGAGATAGTCTCCATTGCTGCACAGATAGAAGAAGCCCCCCGATGGGAACCACAGGATATCGCCTTGGATGTCGTCTACGAAGACAGCGATATTCTAGTGATCAACAAGCCGCGCGATCGGGTTGTGCATCCAGGTGCAGGTAACCCAGACTGCACTGTGCTCAATGCATTGTTGCACTATTATCCGAAAATTGCCGATGTGCCCCGTGCGGGCATCGTACATCGTCTGGATAAAGACACCACCGGCCTGATGGTGGTAGCGAAAACTGTACCGGCGCAAACTCGACTGGTAAAAGCGCTACAGGAGCGTGAAATTACCCGGGAATACGAAGCGGTGGCGATAGGTACCATGACTTCTGGCGGCACTGTGGATGAACCTATTTCGCGCCATTCCACCAAACTCACTCATATGGCGGTGTACCCGATGGGTAAAGCAGCGGTGACCCATTATCGCATCATGGAACATTTCCGCGCCCATACCCGCCTGCGTCTGCGTTTGGAAACTGGACGTACCCACCAGATCCGCGTGCATATGTCGCACATCAACCACCCATTGGTGGGGGATACGCTGTACGGCGGTCGCCCACGTTCGCCAAAAGGTGCATCAGAAGCCTTTATCAGCACACTGCGTGGTTTTGATCGCCAGGCACTGCACGCCACCATGCTGCGCTTATACCACCCGATCAGCGGCATCCAAATGGAGTGGCATGCGCCACTACCGCAGGATATGGTCGATTTGATCACTGTACTGAAGGCCGATACCGAAGAATTCAAAGATAAAATAGATTGGTAATGGCGTCACTCATTCTGCCCGATTGGCCATTGCCAGTAGGGGTTAAAGCCTGCACCACCCCCCGCCATGGCGGCGTCAGCGCGCCGCCCTATGATTCGCTTAACCTTGGTACTCACGTAGGGGATGAAGTGCAGGAGGTGGCGCGTAAACGTGACTTGCTGGTCTGCCGCAGATGCCAGTCTGGCTGGAGCAAGTGCATGGCACCGACGTGTTGAGGCTGGAGGGGCAACCCCTGGCCGGATCTGATCACAGACGCGGTTTACAGCTGTGTTCCGGGGCAGGTGTGTGCGGTGATGACGGCAGATTACCTACCGGTATTGTTTTACTCGTAGGCGGGAGATGAAGTTGCCGCCGCCTATGCTGGCTGGCTCGGGTTATGCAACGGGGTGCTGGAGCAAACCGTTGCGGCTTTTTCCGCACAGCCGGGCAATATTAGCGCTTGGCTGGGGCCGATGATAGGCCCCAAGCAGTTTGTAGTTGGTTCGGAGGTCCGCGCCGCCTTTATCAAGGGAGACAGTGCCGCAGTTGCTGCTTTTGCTCTGCATGGCGACAAATTTTTGGCAGATATCTATTTATTGGCGCGTCAACGCCTGCTGCGTGCTGGCATACAGGCTGTTTGCGGCGGTGGCCGCTGTACGTTTAGAGAAATGAGTCATTTTTTCTCCTATCGGTGAGATAGAACAACGGGACGTCTGGCAAGTTTAATCTGGCTGATATAAGCTGTTAAATTAAGGCGATCCTACGACGCATGGCGTAGTACCGAAAATATTGAGTCGAAATAACCTTGAAAATTTGAGGTGTGACCTCATTTTAATCTCCAGTAGCAATTTAGACCCATTTTGGAGGTGTTATGCGTCTGGATCGTCTTACCAACAAATTCCAACTTGCTCTCGCCGATGCTCAATCTTTAGCCCTTGGACACGACAACCAGTTTATTGAGCCGTTACATCTGATGAGTGCTTTGCTCAATCAGGAAGGGGGTACGATGTGCCCGCTGTTAACTTCCGCTGGTATTGATGCCGGGCGTGTACGCATCGAAATTGAACAGGCATTGTCCCGCTTACCTCAGGTCGAAGGTACCGGTGGTGATGTTCAACCGTCCAAAGAGTTGGTACGCGTCCTGAATCTGTGCGACAAGCTGGCGCAGCAGCGTGCAGACAAATTCATTTCTTCTGAGCTGTTTGTCCTTGCGGTGCTTGAAGATCGCGGAAATCTGACCGACCTGTTAAAAACGGCTGGTGTGACAGCAGATAAAATCAGCAAAGCCATTGAACAAATGAGAGGTGGTGACAACGTGGAAGATCAGGGTGCTGAAGACCAGCGGCAGGCATTGAAGAAATACACTATTGACCTGACCGAACGCGCTGAGCAAGGTAAACTCGATCCGGTTATTGGCCGTGACGAAGAAATCCGCCGCACCATTCAAGTGTTGCAACGTCGTACCAAAAATAACCCGGTGCTGATCGGTGAACCTGGAGTGGGTAAAACCGCCATCGTTGAAGGTCTGGCGCAGCGCATCATCAATGGAGAAGTACCAGAAGGACTGAAGCACAAGCGTGTGCTGTCGCTCGATATGGGGGCGCTGATCGCTGGTGCCAAGTATCGCGGCGAGTTTGAAGAACGTCTGAAAGGAGTATTGAGCGATTTGGCTAAACAGGAAGGTAGCGTGATCCTGTTTATTGACGAACTTCATATTATGGTTGGTGCAGGAAAAGCCGAAGGTGCGATGGATGCTGGGAACATGCTGAAACCGGCTTTGGCGCGTGGGGAACTGCATTGCGTTGGCGCGACTACACTGGATGAGTATCGCCAGTATATAGAGAAAGACGCGGCGCTTGAGCGTCGCTTCCAAAAAGTCTATGTTGCGGAACCGTCCGTTGAAGATACTATTGCTATTCTGCGTGGCTTGAAAGAACGTTATGAGCTACATCACCATGTGCAGATCACCGACCCGGCGATCGTGGCGGCGGCAACGCTGTCCCACCGCTATATTTCTGATCGTCAACTGCCGGATAAGGCCATCGATTTGATCGATGAAGCGGCGTCTAGCATCCGCATGCAGATGGACTCCAAGCCAGAGTCGCTCGATCGGCTGGAGCGCCGCATCATTCAATTGAAACTGGAACAGCAGGCGCTGAATAAAGAGTCTGATGACGCCAGTAAAAAACGCCTGGAGATGCTCAGTAGTGAACTGGAGCAAAAAGAGCGTGAATATTCTGAGCTGGAAGAAGAGTGGAAAGCTGAGAAAGCCTCGCTCTCCGGTACCCAGAAAATCAAAGCCGAACTGGAGCATGCCAAGATAACCTTGGAGCAGGCACGCCGAGTCGGTGACTTGGGGCGAATGTCTGAATTGCAGTACGGTAAGCTCCCTGAGCTGGAAAAGCAGCTCGCCGCTGCGACGCAGGCTGAAGGCAACACCATGAAGCTACTGCGCCATCGGGTGACCGATGCGGAAATTGCCGAAGTGTTGGCGCGTGCTACCGGTATTCCTGTGGCCAGAATGTTGGAAGGCGAACGCGACGAGCTGCTACGTCTGGAGCAGGAATTGCATTCACGGGTAATCGGCCAGGATGAAGCAGTCAGTGCAGTTTCTAACGCGATTCGTCGCAGCCGTGCCGGACTTTCCGATCCTAATCGCCCGATCGGTTCATTCCTATTCCTTGGTCCGACTGGGGTGGGTAAAACCGAACTCTGCAAAGCGCTGGCTTCGTTTCTGTTCGACAGCGACGAAGCAATTGTGCGCATCGACATGTCCGAGTTTATGGAGAAACATTCTGTATCTCGGCTAATGGGTTCTCCTCCGGGCTATGTTGGCTACGAAGAAGGCGGTTACCTGACTGAAGCAGTGCGCCGCAGGCCTTATTCAGTGATCCTGCTGGATGAAGTAGAGAAAGCGCACCCAGATGTGTTCAATATTCTTTTGCAGGTATTGGATGATGGGCGTTTGACTGATGGTCATGGTCGTACCGTTGACTTCCGCAATACGGTGGTGATTATGACCTCCAACTTGGGTTCTGATCTGATCCAGGAGCACTTCGGTCAAATGAGCTACGAGCAGATGAAAGAATCTGTGATGGAAATGGTGAGCCACCACTTCCGCCCAGAATTTATTAACCGCATAGATGAAGTAGTGGTATTTCATCCACTTAGCCAAAAGCACATTGCCGAAATAGCCAAGATTCAACTGGCGCGTCTTTACAAACGTTTGGAAGAACGCGGTTACGAAGTCACCATGACCGAACCGGCGTTGGAGTTGTTGGGTAAAACAGGTTTCGATCCTGTGTATGGTGCACGTCCATTGAAACGCGCTATCCAGCAGGAGATCGAAAACCCGCTAGCGCAAGAAATTCTCTCTGGCGTGTTGATTCCAGGCAAACTGGTGACGTTGGATGTTCAAAATGAACATATCGTTGCCCGTCAGTCACGGTAACTACCCCTAACAAAGTTAAAAGGGAATGGGTGATCTCCCTCCTTCTTTTACTTGTTATTTTTTTGTTGGTTATTTAAGCGCTTGAAAATTTATTTGCATTTAGGTGTTGCGGCCTGCCGAGAACGCCCTATAATGCGCCCCCACTGACCCGGTATTTCGGCAGCTACGCCGCCGGATAAGCAAGAGAAGAGTTAAAATAATGGCTTAACTCTTCAGAGGGAAAGCACAGTGTACGCCACCCCAAGCTTGCCGCTGTGCTGCGGCTGACCCACCGCTCTTTAACAATTTATCAGACAATCTGTGTGGGCACTCCACAAGACAATATCCCGTCCTTCCTTTCTGGGACGAAAAAATATCAAGTCTTGAAGAGTGACTAACTGAAGTAAAATTCATGCAGTAAATCTTTGAGCAGCGCTTCACACGTTGAAGCATATCAAGCTTTCAATTGAAGAGTTTGATCATGGCTCAGATTAAACGCTGGCGGCAGGCCTAACACATGCAAGTCGAGCGGTAGCACAAGAGAGCTTGCTCTCTGGGTGACGAGCGGCGGACGGGTGAGTAATGTTTGGGAAACTGCCTGATGGTGGGGGATAACTAGTGGAAACGGTAGCTAATACCGCATAATGTCGCAAGACCAAAGTGGGGGACCTTCGGGCCTCACGCCATCAGATGTGCCCAGATGGGATTAGCTGTTAGGTGGGGTAATGGCTCACCTAGGCGACGATCCCTAGCTGGTCTGAGAGGATGACCAGCCACACTGGAACTGAGACACGGTCCAGACTCCTACGGGAGGCAGCAGTGGGGAATATTGCACAATGGGCGCAAGCCTGATGCAGCCATGCCGCGTGTGTGAAGAAGGCCTTCGGGTTGTAAAGCACTTTCAGCGAGGAGGAAGGGTAATGTGTTAATAAGACATTGCATTGACGTTACTCGCAGAAGAAGCACCGGCTAACTCCGTGCCAGCAGCCGCGGTAATACGGAGGGTGCAAGCGTTAATCGGAATTACTGGGCGTAAAGCGCACGCAGGCGGTTTGTTAAGTCAGATGTGAAATCCCCGCGCTCAACGTGGGAACGGCATTTGAGACTGGCAAGCTAGAGTCTTGTAGAGGGGGGTAGAATTCCAGGTGTAGCGGTGAAATGCGTAGATATCTGGAGGAATACCGGTGGCGAAAGCGGCCCCCTGGACAAAGACTGACGCTCAGGTGCGAAAGCGTGGGGAGCAAACAGGATTAGATACCCTGGTAGTCCACGCCGTAAACGATGTCGATTTGGAGGTTGCGCCCTGGAGGGGTAACTTCCGTAGCTAACGCGTTAAATCGACCGCCTGGGGAGTACGGCCGCAAGGTTAAAACTCAAATGAATTGACGGGGGCCCGCACAAGCGGTGGAGCATGTGGTTTAATTCGATGCAACGCGAAGAACCTTACCTACTCTTGACATCCAGAGAACTCTCCAGAGATGGAGGGGCGCCTTCGGGAGCTCTGAGACAGGTGCTGCATGGCTGTCGTCAGCTCGTGTTGTGAAATGTTGGGTTAAGTCCCGCAACGAGCGCAACCCTTATCCTTTGTTGCCAGCGATTAAAGTCGGGAACTCAAAGGAGACTGCCGGTGATAAACCGGAGGAAGGCGGGGATGACGTCAAGTCATCATGGCCCTTACGAGTAGGGCTACACACGTGCTACAATGGCGTATACAAAGAGAAGCGACCTCGCGAGAGCAAGCGGACCTCACAAAGTACGTCGTAGTCCGGATTGGAGTCTGCAACTCGACTCCATGAAGTCGGAATCGCTAGTAATCGTAGATCAGAATGCTGCGGTGAATACGTTCCCGGGCCTTGTACACACCGCCCGTCACACCATGGGAGTGGGTTGCAAAAGAAGTAGGTAGCTTAACCTTCGGGAGGGCGCTTACCACTTTGTGATTCATAACTGGGGTGAAGTCGTAACAAGGTAACCGTAGGGGAACCTGCGGTTGGATCACCTCCTTACCGAAAGATATTGACTTGTGTGGCGTGCTCACACAGATTGTCTGATGAAAGTAGCGAGCAGAAATACCTTAATAGGCTTGTAGCTCAGGTGGTTAGAGCGCACCCCTGATAAGGGTGAGGTCGGTGGTTCAAGTCCACTCAGGCCTACCACTTCTCTTCTATGCTGCGTCATGGTAGCGCTCACATATTTAAATATGCGTCGCAACACCATACCTTGCCTAGAAAAAAAGAAGCTTTGATCTCAAAAGTCTCTACAAGTTACTGTACGGGGCTATAGCTCAGCTGGGAGAGCGCCTGCCTTGCACGCAGGAGGTCAGCGGTTCGATCCCGCTTAGCTCCACCATAAAGTCCGAGTGTGGTGCTTCACTACTTCAGAGCGTACTGGCAACAGTATGCTCTGAAGTACTTTGCTCTTTAACAATCTGGAACAAGCTGAAAATTGAAAAATGACGGCTGAAACTTATCCCCTGCATAGATGTATTGGGGTAAGGGTCAAGTTGTCATAGTGATACTCACCTGTTTGCAATGCGAAGTGAGACACCTTCGGGTTGTAAGGTTAAGTGACTAAGCGTACACGGTGGATGCCTAGGCAGTCAGAGGCGATGAAGGGCGTGCTAATCTGCGAAAAGCGTCGGTAAGGTGATATAAACCGTTATAGTCGGCGATACCCGAATGGGGAAACCCAGTGTGATACGTCACACTATCGTTAAGTGAATACATAGCTTGACGAGGCGAACCGGGGGAACTGAAACATCTAAGTACCCCGAGGAAAAGAAATCAACCGAGATCCCCCCAGTAGCGGCGAGCGAACGGGGGCCAGCCCAGAACCTGAATCAGTGGGTGTGTTAGTGGAAGCAGCTGGAAAGTCGCGCAGTAAAGGGTGATAGCCCCGTACACTAAAATGCACTGGCTGTGAGTTCGATAAGTAGGGCGGGACACGTGACATCCTGTCTGAATATGGGGGGACCATCCTCCAAGGCTAAATACTCCTGACTGACCGATAGTGAACCAGTACCGTGAGGGAAAGGCGAAAAGAACCCCAGTGAGGGGAGTGAAAGAGAACCTGAAACCGTGTACGTACAAGCAGTAGGAGCACCGTTAAGGTGTGACTGCGTACCTTTTGTATAATGGGTCAGCGACTTATATTTTGTAGCAAGGTTAACCGCATAGGGGAGCCGTAGGGAAACCGAGTCTTAACTGGGCGAAAAGTTGCAAGGTATAGACCCGAAACCCGGTGATCTAGCCATGGGCAGGTTGAAGGTTGGGTAACACCACCTGGAGGACCGAACCGACTAATGTTGAAAAATTAGCGGATGACCTGTGGCTGGGGGTGAAAGGCCAATCAAACCGGGAGATAGCTGGTTCTCCCCGAAAGCTATTTAGGTAGCGCCTCATGAATTCATCTTCGGGGGTAGAGCACTGTTTCGGCTAGGGGGCCATCCCGGCTTACCAACCCGATGCAAACTGCGAATACCGAAGCATGTTATCATGGGAGACACACGGCGGGTGCTAACGTCCGTCGTGAAGAGGGAAACAACCCAGACCGCCAGCTAAGGTCCCAAAGTCATGGTTAAGTGGGAAACGATGTGGGAAGGCCCAGACAGCCAGGATGTTGGCTTAGAAGCAGCCATCATTGAAAGAAAGCGTAGTAGCTCACTGGTCGAGTCGGCCTGCGCGGAAGATGTAACGGGGCTAAACCATGCACCGAAGCTGCGGCAGTGGCGCTGATGCGCTGTTGGGTAGGGGAGCGTTCTGTAAGCCGTTGAAGGTGTCCTGTAAGGGGTGCTGGAGGTATCAGAAGTGCGAATGCTGACATAAGTAACGATAAAGCGGGTGAAAAACCCGCTCGCCGGAAGACCAAGGGTTCCTGTCCAACGTTAATCAGGGCAGGGTGAGTCGACCCCTAAGGCGAGGCTGAAAAGCGTAGTCGATGGGTAACAGGTTAATATTCCTGTACTGAGAGTGACTGCGAAGGGGGGACGGAGAAGGCTAGGCAGGCCGGGCGACGGTTGTCCCGGTTTAAGCGTGTAGGGGGAGTTCTGGGTAAATCCAGAATGCCATAAAACCTGAGGCGCGATGACGATGCACCTCGGTGCAGAAGCTGTTGATGCCCTGCTTCCAGGAAAAGCCTCTAAGCATCAGGTCACTTTTAATCGTACCCCAAACCGACACAGGTGGTCAGGTAGAGAATACCAAGGCGCTTGAGAGAACTCGGGTGAAGGAACTAGGCAAAATAGTGCCGTAACTTCGGGAGAAGGCACGCTGGCATGTAGGTGAATTCCGTATCGGAGGGAGCTGAAGCCAGTCGCAGAGACCAGCTGGCTGCAACTGTTTAATAAAAACACAGCACTGTGCCAACACGAAAGTAGACGTATACGGTGTGACGCCTGCCCGGTGCTGGAAGGTTAATTGATGGGGTTAGCCGCAAGGCGAAGCTCTTGAACGAAGCCCCAGTAAACGGCGGCCGTAACTATAACGGTCCTAAGGTAGCGAAATTCCTTGTCGGGTAAGTTCCGACCTGCACGAATGGCGTAATGATGGCCAGGCTGTCTCCACCCGAGACTCAGTGAAATTGAACTCGCTGTGAAGATGCAGTGTACCCGCGGCAAGACGGAAAGACCCCGTGAACCTTTACTATAGCTTGACACTGAACATGAAGCCTTGATGTGTAGGATAGGTGGGAGGCAGTGAATCGTAGACGCCAGTCTGCGAGGAGCCACCCTTGAAATACCACCCTTTAATGTTTGATGTTCTAACTTTGCCCCGTGACCCGGGGTGAGGACAGTGTCTGGTGGGTAGTTTGACTGGGGCGGTCTCCTCCCAAAGAGTAACGGAGGAGCACGAAGGTCAGCTAATCACGGTCGGACATCGTGAGGTTAGTGCAAAGGCATAAGCTGGCTTGACTGCGAGAGTGACGGCTCGAGCAGGTACGAAAGTAGGTCTTAGTGATCCGGTGGTTCTGAATGGAAGGGCCATCGCTCAACGGATAAAAGGTACTCCGGGGATAACAGGCTGATACCGCCCAAGAGTTCATATCGACGGCGGTGTTTGGCACCTCGATGTCGGCTCATCACATCCTGGGGCTGAAGTAGGTCCCAAGGGTATGGCTGTTCGCCATTTAAAGTGGTACGCGAGCTGGGTTTAGAACGTCGTGAGACAGTTCGGTCCCTATCTGCCGTGGGCGTTGGAAGATTGAGAGGGTTTGCTCCTAGTACGAGAGGACCGGAGTGAACGCACCGCTGGTGTTCGGGTTGTTATGCCAATGGCATTGCCCGGTAGCTAAGTGCGGAACAGATAAGCGCTGAAAGCATCTAAGCGCGAAACTGGCCTCGAGATGAGTCTTCCCTGGGTCTGAGAGGTCCCTGAAGGCACGTTTAAGACGAAGACGTGGATAGGCTGGGTGTGTAAGAGCAGCGATGCTTTGAGCTAACCAGTACTAATGAGCCGTGAGGCTTAACCTTACAACACCGAAGGTGTGTTAGAGGCAGGGGTAGGTTATTTTCAGCAAGTTCCGAGATTGGTTCTGGTGGTTACGTCAGTAACGGCCGAGAATAAAACAGACTTTGCCTGGCGGCGATAGCGCGGTGGCCCCACCTGAATACCATGCCGAACTCAGCAGTGAAACGCCGTAGCGCCGATGGTAGTGTGGGGCCTCCCCATGTGAGAGTAGGACACTGCCAGGCATCAAATAAGGTAGAAAGCCTCATGCGTAAGCATGGGGCTTCTTGCTTTGTGTGTTACCGAGAGTCAACGGCCTGATCCTGTGCAGGTGAAACGAAAGAGTCGGGAACACTTTAGGCGTTGCTTGACAGCGAGCTGAAGGGAAGTGAGCAGGAAAGCCCGCTGACGGGCGTTCGCCTGCGGCGATCCGCTAGGTGTGAGTTTAGAATGAGCTGTAATACTGCTGGTATCAAATAGAACGAAAGCTCACGTAAGAGCCTGACGATTTTTATTTCGATGCTGAAAAACGTAGCTACGGTGTTCCCTGCCCGTGCCTGTTCAATATGCCCAGTCCGGTTTGTGAACGCACAAACGGGGATCGAAAGTGTTGGCCGCTCCTGTAGCCAGGCGGACGAGCTGTCGGTAACAGAGAATAGCCAAGTGCCGACAAAAGCCACGATCATCGAAAACAGCGCAGGGTATTCGTAAGGGTAAATTGGTTTTTCATGGCCTAAGGATTTGCACCCAGATGGTTGGTCCAATAATCATCAGGATCACAGCGGTTAACAGGCCCATCCAGCCGCCAATCATGGCACCACGGGTAGTCAGGCGTGACTAGTACATCGATAGAATGATAATCGGGAAGGGGCGTTGTTGAATAAATCGAACTTTTGGCCGGCATGAGGATCAGATCACTCTCCTTCTGTCAAAATAGCGATATTCCGTGGCCCAGCAAAAGTTCAACATCACCAACTGGAAGGCTTACAACAACGCCCTTATCACTCGGGGTTCACTCACTTGCTGGGGGGATGAAACGGCACTTCACGCCTGGTACTAAGAGGCAAAACCTTCTCTGCGTGGTCGCCCACCACATTATTCCGATATGGCAATCACCAGCGTATTGATGCTGAAACGGATTTTCAGCCTGACACTTCGCGCCCTCCAGGGCTTTGTCGACTCCATTGTCACACTGATTAAAGTACCGTTGAACTGCCCGGACGACACCTGCATCAGTAAGCGGGCAAAATCAGGCTGTCCCGTTTAAAACCGCAACGCCGGGTGAAATTGCGCACCTCGTTATCGACTCTAGCGGGCTTAACGTGTTGGGTGAAGGGAAGTAAAAGGTAAAAAACACGGTCAGGAAAAACGGCGGATCTGGCGAAGACTGCATTTGGCCGTAGATACAGAAACACATGAGGTCATCTGTGCTGACCTTTCCTTGAGCAATGTCACCGATACCGAAGCCTTCCCAGGTCTCATCCGCCAGAGGTACCGTAAAATCAAAGTCGCCTCGGCGGATCGGGCTTACGATACGCGAGTGTGTGATGATGAGTTAAGGGGCAAGAAGCTCAAGGCGTTAATACCGCCCAGCAGCGGAGCCCGTTATTGGTCGGCAGACTATGCAGAGCGAAATCAAGCGGTGGCGAACCAGCGCCTTACCGGAGACAACACACGGTGGAAAAGTATCACAGGCTACCACCGACGTTCAATAGCGGCAACAGCGAGGTATAGAGTAAAACAGCTATTTGGTGGTCACCTGTCGCTGCGAGATTATGATGCCCAAGTTGCAGAGGCGCTGGCCATGATCTGTGCATTAAACAAGATGACGCTCGCCGGTATGCCAGAAAGTGTACGCCTTGCCTGAAAGCTGCCCATTCACGGGACTTTTTATTCCAAATCCGATTTATTCAACAACGCCGTATCATGGGTGAAGCCACACTGGACTTCATCTCTCAGTTCCGACTGGATTGCGGCATTCTCGGCATCAGCGGCATCGATATGGACGGTTCGCTGCTGGAATTCGATTATCAAGAAGTGCGCACTAAACGTGCCATTATCGAAAGCTCCCGTTGCGTGATGTTGGTAACCGACCATTCTAAATTCAGCCACAACGCCATGGTCAACCTGGGTAACATGAACCTGATTGACTACCTGTTCACCGATCAACGTCCCTGGCCTAGTATGATAAAGATCATTGAGCAATACGGATGTGCAACTGGAGTTGTTTTGACCCTCTGCTCGCCATTGCCACTTCCAGGGCTGTGGCTTGCGGGTTCATCAGCCTGCTAAAGCTATTATAGCCTGCACCTATAGCTTTTCTCTGGGTATGACCCCTACCACCAAACTGTTACCTCTGTCACGCCTACATTTTTTTTGGTTAATTCTTAGCTTGTTCATGAGTTTTTGTTTAGGGTGGCATGACGTTGAAACCAGGGATCTGATAGTGATCAGTGGCAGTATTAAAGGTGCCGACATCGCGGCGGATACTGCCGGGCGTGGGCTATTGGTACTGCTACTGGAGGCGCAAGATCAAGATTTGGCCTGGGCGACCTCTTCTGCCAGTTCTAAGCTGATCCACGATGGCCTGCGCTATCTGGAACACTACGCATTCCGTTTAGTGAGCGGAGCGCTAGCCGAACGTGAAGTGATGCTGAAACTGGCACCGCACATCGCATTCCCGATGCGTTTCCGTTTGCCGTACCAACCGCAACTACGTCCGGCCTGGATGATCCGCCTCGGCCTGTTCCTGTACGATCACCTGGGCAAACGTACCAGTCTGGCAGGCAGCAAAATCTTTCGCTTTGGAGCAGAATTGGTCTTAAAGCCTGAGCTAAAGAACAGTTTCGAATATTCTGACTGCTGAGTCGACGATGCACACTTCGTGGTGCTAAATGCGCAGGAAGTGGAAAAGCACGGCGGCGAAGTGCGCACCCGCCCCAAAGTGAAGTGCGCATGGTGTGAAAACGGCCTGTGGATGGTGTAAGTGCTCGATATCAATAGGGGCAAAACCTTATACCTGGTACCTGGCGCGCTAAGGGCATGGTAAACGCCACTGGCCCCCGGGTGAAACACTTCTTCGACGACGGCCTTAAGCTGCAATTACCTTACCGCATCCGCCTGATCAAAGGTAGTTACATCGTGGTGCCACGCGTGCACCGTCAGCTACAGTCCTACATTTTGCAGAACGAAGACCAGCGCATCGTCTTCGTGATCCCATGGAATGATGAGTTCTCTATCATTGGCACTACCGATATGCAATACCATGGTGATCCGCAAGGAGTGAAGATCGACGAGAATGAAATCAACTACCTGCTAAACGTGTACAACCACGACTTCAAAAAACCGTTGAGCCGCAACGACATCGTCTGGAGCTACTCCGGCGTCCGTCCGCTGTGCGATGATGAGTCTGATTCTCCACAAGCAGTCACTCTCGACTACACGCTAGACATACAGGATGAGCAGGGTAAAGCACTGTTGCTATCGGTGTTCGGCGGCAAATTGACCACCTACCACAAGCTGGCTGAGCATGCGATGGAAAAGCTAGCGCACTACTACCCTGGCTGTGTGCCCCTGCGTGGACCAAAAATATTACGCTGCCTGGCGGCGACATCGCTGGCGAGCGCGACTGGCTGCCGGGATCCATGGCGCGCCGCTATGCTCACACCTAGGGTAGCCACAGCGAATTGATCCTGGCCGCTGCCAACAGCCTGGGTGATCTGAGTGAAGATTTCGGCCACGGCCTGTACCATGTACCAAGCCAAGCTACACTACCTGATCGAGAAAGAATGGGTAGTGGAACTGGACGACGCCATCTGGCGACGCACTAAGCTGGGCCTGTGGCTCGATGCAGCGCAGCAGGCGTGGGTGAAAACCTGGCTGGCGAAATACACAAAAAGGCTATCTCTCGTTTACTAAGAACCTAACCCAGTAGGCGTACATTGTTGTAGCCAGTTTGGATACCGACAGCACACAATAGCCCGAGTGTACATGGCGTACGTGAGGAGGGTGAGCACTGCCCAGGTGCAAAATGGCAAATAAAATAACCTACTGGGATGGGTTCTAAGCACCAAGCTGTATGAGGCCAATAGAGATAATAATTAAGCCTTTTTTTGCACCATAATTTCCGATCTCGAATCTCCCCTCTATAAAGGTGCAGATAGTTTCCCCTGCGGATTGACCTTCGCCGCACTGCAATGTGGCTTTCAGGGTCGCCAGAGATTAAGACTAAACGCACCGCGATAAAACAGGGGATAGCCATCTCACAACAGGATATTCAACATACGGCGCAGCGGCTCAGCCGCGCCCCAAAGCAGTTGGTCACCCACGGTAAATGCAGACAAGTAGTGCGGCCCCATATTCAGCTTGCGAAGCCTCCCGACCGGCGTATTTAACGTGCCGGTCACCGCTGCTGGCGTCAGTTCACGCAGGGTCAATTCGCGGTCATTCGGGATCACCCGCATCCAGTCGTTATGCATTGCCAGCGTTTGTTCGATTTCCGGCAACGATATGTCTTTTTTTAGCTTCAGGGTGAACGCCTGGCTGTGGCAGCGCAGTGTACCAACGCGTACGCACAGACCATCTATAGGGATCACACTGGAGGTATTCAAAATTTTGTTGGTCTCCGCCTGGCCTTTCCACTCTTCACGACTCTGTCCGTTATTAAGCGGCTTATCGATCCATGGGATCAGACTGCCAGCCAGCGGCACACCGAAGTTATCGGTTGGCAGCTTGCCGCTGCGGGTGGCTGTGGTTACCTTACGTTCGATATCCAAAATCGCCGAGGCAGGGTTATGTAACTCTTGCGCAACCTCAGCGTGCAGCAGGCCCATTTGGGTTAGTAGTTCACGCATGTGGCGCGCCCCACCGCCAGAGGCCGCCTGATAGGTGGCGACTGATGCCCACTCCACCCAGCCGTTGGCGAACAGGCCACCGAGCGACATCAGCATCAGGCTTACGGCACAGTTGCCGCCAACAAAGATCTTGATGCCTTTATCCAGCCCCTGTTGGATCATCGCGTAGTTGACCGGGTCCAAGATAATGATAGCATCATCCCGCATGCGCAGTGAAGAGGCGGCGTCAATCCAGTAACCCTGCCAGCCGCTTTTACGCAGCTTAGGATAAACTTCGTTAGTATACTCTCCGCCTTGGCAGGTAATAATGATGTCGAGCGCGCTCAGTGCATCAACATCATAGGCATCCTGCAACCTGCCCAGCTGGCCACCGAATGCTGGCGCAGCAGAACCGGGCTGTGAAGTGGAGAAAAAGACTGGGCGAATGGCATCAAAATCGTGCTCTTCCATCATACGGTGCATGAGAACCGAGCCGACCATTCCGCGCCAGCCGATGAAACCAACATTTTTCATAATCACTGTGTCCTGCCTTGTAAAGGGCTATTAGGTTGAGTTATGTGTAATATCTCTTCACCTTACAAAATGACAAAATGTTAGCATGTTAGCGCAGGCGCAAAGTGAATTTATTCTATGGCGAGGCATTTTTTAGCAATCCTGCTTATAAGTCACCATACGCACGGAAAGAGCGGCGCGTTTTCTCTATTTCGAGGTAATAATGACAGAGATGATTTCAGCTACAGTGTTGCTGTTTTTAATCATGGATCCACTGGGAAACCTGCCGATTTTTATGTCGGTACTCAAGCACCTGGAGCCACGTCGCCGGCGAGTGGTACTGATCCGCGAGTTGTTGATCGCCTTGCTGCTAATGCTGATCTTCCTGTTTGCTGGTGAGAAGATCCTGGCGTTCCTCAACCTGCGCACCGAGACCGTTTCTATCTCCGGCGGGATCATTTTGTTTCTGATCGCCATCAAGATGATTTTCCCCTCGCAGGAGGGCAACAGCTTTGGGCTTTCTCCTGGTGAGGAACCCTTTTTAGTGCCGCTGGCGATCCCGCTGGTAGCTGGGCCATCGATTCTGGCAGCACTGATGCTGCTGTCGCACAAGTACCCAAACTTGCTACCTCATCTGGTGATAGCACTGTTGATTGCTTGGGGGATTTCTGCGGCTATCCTACTGATGTCTAATCTGTTCCTGCGCCTGTTGGGTAGCAAAGGGATCAGTGCGTTGGAAAGATTAATGGGTTTGATTTTGGTAATGCTGTCTACCCAGATGTTCCTAGACGGCGTGCGGACTTATATGAAACTGTAACGGGAATACTGGTGCCTGAAGCACCAGCAATAGATGCGTGGTTAACGGGAGGCCACGCCCTGAACATAAGCGATAATATCAGCAACCACACAGTCCAGAGGTTGGTTGCTATCGATCGCGGCGTTGTTGAATAAATCGGATTTGGAATAAAGAGTCCCATGAATGGGCAGCTTTCAGGCAAGGCGTACACTTTCTGGCATACCGGCGAGCGTCATCTTGTTTAATGCACAGATCATGGCCAGCGCCTCTGCAACTTGCCCATCATAATCTCGCAGCGACAGGTGACCACCAAATAGCTGTTTTACTCTGTACTTCGCTGTTGCCGCTATCGAACGTCGGTGGTAGCCTGTGATACTTTTTCACCGTGTGTTGTCTCCGGTAAGGCGCTGGTTCGCCACCGCTTGATTTCGCTCTGCATAGTCTGCCGACCAATAACGGGCTCCGCTGCTGGGCGGTATTAACGCCTTGAGCTTCTTGCCCCTTAACTCATCATCACACACTCGCGTATCCTAAGCCCGATCCGCCGAGGCGACTTTGATTTTACGGTACCTCTGGCGGATGAGACCTGGGAAGGCTGCGGTATCGGTGACATTGCTCAAGGAAAGGTCAGCACAGATGACCTCATGTGTTTCTGTATCTACGGCCAAATGCAGTTTTCGCCAGATCCGCCGTTTTTCCTGACCGTGTTTTTTTACCATCCACTCCCCTTCACCCAACACGTTGATCCCGGTAGAGTCGATAACGAGGTGCGCAATTTCACCCGGCGTTGCGGTTTTAAACGGGACATGGCCGGACTTTGCCCGCTTACTGATGCAGGTGTCGTCCGGGCAGTTCAACGGCACTTTGATCAGTGTGACAATGGAGTCGCCGAAGCCCTGGAGGGCGCGAAGTGTCAGGCCGAAAATCCGTTTCAGCATCAATACGCTGGTGATTGCCATATCGGAATAATGTGGTTGGCGACCACGCAGAGAAGGTTTTGCCTCGCAGTACCAGGCGTGAAGTGCCGTTTCATCCACCGAGAAAGTGAGTGAACCCCGAGCGATAAGGGCGTTGTTGTAAGCCTTTCAGTTGGTGATATTGAACTTTTACTGGGCCACGGCATGTCGCTATTTTGACAGAAGGAGAGTGATCTGATCCTCATCCCGGCCAAAAGTTCGATTTATTCAACAACGCCATAAAAATCACGTATACTCAAGCATCTGGATACTCTATTCGTACTATTCGTAACCGGATAAAGAACACGCTTCATGGCAGGAAAAAAAGCAACCAATAAAACAAACGCGGACAAAGCCAGAAATAATCCACGAGATCGTCAGATGGAAGGGCTGAAGATGCCACCGCATTCGCTGGAGGCTGAGCAGTCGGTATTGGGTGGTTTGATGCTCGACAACGAACGTTGGGATAACGTATCAGAGCGCGTGGTCGCTAACGACTTCTTCAGCCGTCCACACCGTTTGATCTTTACCGAGATGCAGAGCCTGCTGGAAATGAGCAAACCGATCGACCTGATAACCCTGTCTGAGTCCTTGGAACAGAAGGGTGAACTGGATTTATTAGGCGGTTTCGCATACCTGGCTGAGCTGTCGAAAAACACCCCAAGTGCCGCTAACATCAGTGCCTATGCCGATATCGTGCGCGAGCGTGCGGTGGTGCGCGAGATGATCTCGGTAGCCAATGAAATCGCTGATGCCGGCTACGATCCTCAGGGGCGTAGCAGCGAAGATTTGCTCGATCTTGCAGAATCCCGCGTTTTTCAGATTGCCGAAAACCGTGCCAACAAGGATGACGGCCCAAAGGGCATTGACCGCATCCTCGAGGACACCCTCTCGCGTATTGAGCAACTGTATCAGCAGCCGCACGACGGTGTTACCGGTGTGGATACCGGTTATCAAGATCTCAATAAAAAAACCGCCGGTTTGCAGAAATCAGACCTAATTATCGTTGCCGCCCGTCCATCGATGGGGAAAACCACCTTCGCGATGAACCTATGTGAACACGCCGCGATGACGCAGGAAAAACCGGTGCTGATCTTCAGTCTCGAAATGCCCGGCAACCAGATCATGATGCGTATGCTGGCATCTCTGTCGCGCGTGGATCAAACGCGCATCCGTACCGGGCAGCTCAATGATGAGGACTGGGCGCGCATCTCCAGTACAATGGGTCTCCTGCTGGAGAAGCGTAACATGTACATCGATGACTCTTCCGGCCTGACGCCAACCGAAGTGCGCTCCCGCGCGCGGCGCATTTTCCGCGAGCATGACGGGCTTAGCTTGATCATGATCGACTACCTGCAACTGATGCGTGTACCCGCCTTATCCGATAACCGTACGCTGGAGATCGCCGAAATTTCCCGCTCGCTAAAGGCGTTGGCTAAAGAGCTTCGGGTTCCAGTGGTGGCGCTGTCGCAGTTGAATCGTGGCTTGGAGCAACGTGCCGACAAACGCCCGGTCAACTCTGACTTGCGTGAGTCTGGCTCCATCGAGCAGGATGCCGACCTGATTATGTTCATCTACCGTGATGAGGTTTATCACGACAACAGTGATTTGAAAGGAATTGCCGAAATTATTCTGGGTAAGCAGCGTAACGGTCCGATTGGTACCGTGCGGCTGACTTTTAACGGCCAGTGGTCGCGTTTTGATAACTATGCAGGGTCACACTATGAGGATGAATAATCAACTAAGGAGATAAAATGAAAGTGGCGACCGCAGTAATCGACCGCAGTGCTCTGCGACATAATCTGCAACAGGTGCGCCGCCAGGCACCGCAAAGCCAACTGATTGCCATTGTGAAAGCAAATGCTTACGGCCACGGCATGCTGGAAACAACACACACTTTGCAAGATGCCGACTGCTTTGGCGTATCGCGCATCAGTGAAGCGCTGGCGCTGCGCTTCGGTGGTATCGTCAAACCGATCCTACTACTTGAAGGTTTCTTCTCTGCCGAAGATCTGCCGTTGTTGGTAGTGAATAACATCGAAACCGTAGTGCATAGTAGCGAACAGTTGGAGGCATTGGAGCAGACCAAACTGGCGTACCCGTTGCCGGTGTGGATGAAACTGGACACCGGTATGCATCGCCTGGGCGTACGGCCAGAGCAGGCCGAAGCCTTTTACCAGCGCCTGTGCGCCTGTCACAACGTGGCGAAGCCCGTCAATATCATGAGCCACTTTAGCTGTGCTGATGAGCCGGGATCTGACGCAACCCTAAAGCAGATCGCCTGCTTTGAGCAGTTTGCCCGTGGTAAACCGGGCCAACGTTCGATCGCCGCTTCAAGCGGCACTCTGCTGTGGCCGGACGCACATAACCAGTGGGTACGGCCAGGCATTATCCTGTACGGTGTGTTGCCACTGGATAACCTTAACGGTAGCCAGCACCTGCTACAGCCAGCGATGACGCTGAAGTCTAGCCTGATCGCCGTGCGTGACCACCTTGCTGGTGAGTCGGTCGGTTACGGTGGCACTTGGATCAGCCAGCGTGATACCCGCCTGGGCGTGGTGGCTATAGGCTATGGTGACGGTTATCCACGCAATGCTCCCACTGGTACGCCGATCTGGCTGAACGGGCGGGAAGTGCCGATTGTCGGTCTGGTATCGATGGACATGATCTCGGTTGATCTAGGGCCTGATGCCACCGACAAAGTCGGGGACGAGGCCGTGCTGTGGGGCCAAGTACTGCCAGTTGAGCGTATCGCCATCTATACCGGCATCAGTGTCTACGAACTGGTCACCAAGCTGACGCAACGTGTGGCGATGGAATACATTGGCGATTGATCTGCCGCATGTTGGGCGTGCCAGCTGCGTTGTTGAATAAATCAGATTGGAATAAAAGAGTCTCCTGAATGGGCATCTTTCAGGCAAGGCGTACACTTTCTGGCATACCGGCGAGCGGCATCTTGTTTAATGCACAGATTTACTCTGTACCTCGCTGTTGCCGCTATCGAACGTCGGTGGTAGCCTGTGATACTTTTCCACCGTGTGTTGTCTCCGGTAACGCGCTGGTTCGCCACCGCTTGATTTCGTTCTGCATACTGCCGACCAATAACGGGCTCGCTTCTCGGCGGTATTAACACCTTGAGCTTATTGCGCCTTAACTCATCATCACACACTCGCGTATCCTAAGCCCGATCCGCCGAGGCGACTTTGATTTTACGGTACCTCTGACGGATGAGACCTGGGAAGGCTTCGGGATCGGTGACATTGCTCAAGGAAAAGTCAGCACAGATGACCTCATGTGTTTCTGTATCTACGGCCAAATGCAGTTTTCGCCAGATCCGCCATTTTTCCTGACCGTGTTTTTTTACCTTCCACTCGCCTTCACCCAACACGTTGAGCCCGCTAGAGTCGATAACGAGGTGCGCAATTTCACCCGGCGTTGGTATTTTAAACGGGACATGGCCGGACTTTACCCGCTTACTGATGCAGGTGTCGTCCGGGCAGTTCAACGGCACTTTGATCAGTGTGACAATGGAGTCGACAAAGCCCTGGAGGGCGCGAAGTGTCAGGCCGAAAATCCGTTTCAGCATCAATACGCTGGTGATTGCCATATCGGAATAATGTGGTGGGCGACCACGCAGAGAAGGTTTTGCCTCGCAGTACCAGGCGTGAAGTACCGTTTCATCCCCCCAGCAAGTGAGTAAACCCAGAGTGATAAGGGCGTTGTTGTAAGCCTTCCAGTTGGTGATGTTGAACTTTTGCTGGGCCACGGAATATCGCGATTTTGACAGAAGTAGAGTGATCTGATCCTCGTCCCGGCCAAATGTTCGATTTATTCAACAACGCCCCTTTATGTTGCTATCCAAACTTCTGTTGATCACTGTTGGGCCACGGTGAGTGGGTGTAGCCGCAAAAAGGCGGTATAATTCGGCGATTTTTAGCTAGCAGCCACCTTATATAGGAGAAAAATGATGAAGATCGTTGAGGTGAAACATCCGCTGGTAAAGCCCATCTACCAAGCGCAAGCGCACGTATCAGCATAGTGGGTGTTTACCACGATAAAGAAAGCCTCAAACCCATGCCTTACTTCCAAAAGCTGGCTTCTAACATTGAAGAGCGTATGCCACTGGTCGTTGACCCGATGCTGGCCACTGGCGGTTCGATGATCGCTACCCTCGATCTGCTGAAAAAAGCGGGTTGTAACAGTATCAAAGTACTGGTGTTGGTAGCGGTGCCAGAGGGTGTCGCCGCGTTGGAGAAGGCGCATCCTGATGTTGAGCTGTACACCGCCTCTATCGATTAATACCTGGATGGCAAGGGCTATATTGTTCCGGGTTTGGGTGACGCGGGCGACAAGATATTTGGTACCAAATATAATTCAGCCAGCTAAGAGCCTATCCCACTAGGCTATTTGATTTGACATTTTGGCTCTGGACAATTCACTTCATACGGGTTTTATTGCCGGAGCGGGGAAGACGATAAACGTTATAAAAATACAAAACAGATAATCTTGAACCTAAAAGGCGAGATTATCGGGCTCCACAAATTGGGAACATCAAAGAAAGGCAGTGGCACTCAATCAGACTGCCTCTGGCAACATAAGTTTTCAATGGTAACAAAAAAGAAAAAATATTTACCGCCTTTCCTGCTGCGCTCTGATCGCCTATCCGGGGATCTCCGGCGACAATACGACGATCAGCGAACCCGCTAACGTTGCTAACGTTAATAGCACGTTAGCGAGGGCGTAGGTGCCAGCATAGCCCAATACAGGAATGTTACTACGCGCAGTATCGCTGATGATTTCCATTGCCGGTGCTCAGGTGCGAGCGCCCATGATCGCACCAAACAGCAGAGCGCGGTTCATACACAGCACGTAGGCACCGAAAAGGAAACAGAGCAACACTGGCACAAGGCTGACCAGCAACCCGGCGATCAGCATCTTACCGCCTACTGTACCCAGGCTGTGGCTGATGCCGGTACCCGCGCTCAGGCCCACGCTGGCCATAAAAATCATGCGGCCTAATTCTTTCACCATGTTTAATGTACCTTGCGGGATGTATCCAAAGGTCGGATGGTTGGCGCGTAGGAAGCCGAGCATGATACCGGATATCATCAGGCCAGCTGCATTGCCAATACCGAACGAGAAATGGCTGAACTGAATGGTGATCTGGCCAATCAGTAAGCCGATGATCAAGAAGGCGCAGAATGCCAGCAGGTCGGTTACCTGGCTGTGGATTGAGATAAAACCGATCTTCTCCGCCAGGTTCTTCACCCGGCGTGTGTCGCCGCTCGCCTGTAATATATCGCCCTTATCGAGCACGATACTATCATCAATAGGCATTTCAATCTGGCTGCTGATCACTCGGTTGAGGAAGCAGACGTTGTCAGTTAGCTTCAGCTGACTCAAACGCTTGTTTACCGCGTTGCTGTTTTTTACCACGATGGCTTCGGTGACGATGCGCATATAAAGCAAATCGCGGTGAAATACTTCCTTGCCGTTGCGGAAGTTAGGATCTAAGTGTGCGTGGGCGTCTGGGTAGCCAACCAGTGAAATCTCATCGCCCACTTATAGCACTGCATCACCATCTGGATTGGCCAGAATTCCGTTGCGGCGGATGTGCTCAATGTAACAGTCAGTCTGGTGATAGATGCCCAATTTGCGCAGGTTATTACCATCATCCCAGGCTACCAACTCTGGTCCGACACGGTAGGCATGGATCACCGGCAGATAGACTTTGCTATCGCTATCCAAGCCACGCTCGCGGGCGATCTGTTGTGCTGAAGCAGATAGATCCTGATGCTGTAGCTTTGTTAGGTAGCGTGCGCCGAAGATCAGGCTTACCAGACCGATCAGGTAAGTCAGGGCGTAGCCAAGGCTTAAATGATCCTGCGCCGTCAAAAGAGCTGAACTATTGACCATGGTGCTATGTAGTGTATCGCCAGCGCCCACCAGTACCGGCGTTGAAGTCATCGAACCGGCCAGCATGCCAGCAGTTAATCCGATATTCCAGTGGAACATTTTGCCAAGTCCGATGGCGATTACCATTGCTGATCCGACCATCACCAGCGCCAACATTAAGTAATTTTTGCCATCGCGGAAGAAAATTGAGAAAAAGTTAGGCCCGGCTTCCACGCCCACGCGGAAAATAAATAACATAAAGCCGAGATTCAGCGCTTCGGTATTAATGGCGAAGTGTTGCTGGCCTAGCAGCAAAGAAACCACCAAAACACCAATGGAATTTCCGAGTTGAACGGAACCCAAGCGCACTTTACCGAGGAACAGCCCTAGTGCGAGTACTACGAACAGTAACAGGATATAGTTACCGTTTAGCAAACTAACGACGTTTATACTCACGGAGGATAACTTATTGTTTACCAGTAACTGATTGATATATATTTATCATACTTCAAACTGCCTGTGCGTTAGCTTTCCTTATTCACCCCAGTCACTTACTGGTATAACTAATTGATTATTAATGAAATTAATCTATTGTGCCCTGCCCAAACGCTGTTTAAATTGGTTCCCGACCAATTTGTCGCTGCGTTGCCCCCTTGCTGCAACTCGAATTCTTTAGGGTATAAGTGACGATAAAAAATAAAATTAGTCATAAAACCACGTTATAAATAACTCACCTACGATGGGCGATTAGAATTATCGATCAGCGGAATTTATTCTAGCCGTTCTCGGGGGGACAACCACTAAAAGCGGCTTTCCTATGCTTTCTTTTTATCCGAGGAGGGCGTTGTTGTAAGCCTTCCAGTTGGTGATGTTGAACTTTTGCTGGTCCACGGAATGTCGCGATTTTGACAGAAGTAGAGTGATCTGATCCTCGTGCCGTCCAAATGTTCGATTGATTCAACAACGCCAGATTTCAGGTGAAAAAAAGGGCTGTTATGTCGTCAATATAAAAATAAGTCAGGGAAACGGAACAACTGAATCGGTTTGTCTTTTATCCTTGCAAGGAGAATAAATAATGAAGCAAGTTGTTTATGTTGGCAGCCCGGAAAGCCAGCAAATTCATGTCTGGCAGTTGGACGATGCTGGCGCGCTGGCGCTGCTACAGACTGTTGATGTGCCGGGGCAAGGGCAACCGATGGCCATCCACCCAGATAAAAGCCATTTGTATATCGGCGTGCGCCCACTATTTAGCATTGTCAGCTACCACATCCAGGTGGACGGTACGTTACGCCAGGCTGGTATAGCACCGTTGCCGGGTAGCCCAAGCTATATTTCCACTGATTTGCTGGGGCGCTACCTGTTTTCTGCCTCCTACAGCGGCAATTGCGTCAGCGTCAGCCCGATTGGTCATGACGGCGTGGTAACGGCACCTATCCAGCAGATCTACGGCCCGATTACACCGCACTCCGCCAATATCGATCCTGCTAATCAACGCTTGTTGGTGCCTTGCTTGAAGGAAGACCGCATCCGTTTGTTCAACCTTGGCTTGGACGGCCAATTGACGACGCATGTGCAGGAAGCAATAAACAGCGCCACTGGTTCTGGTCCACGGCATATGGCGTTCTACCCTAACGGTAAGTATGCCTACTGTGTGAACGAGTTAGACGGTACGGTGGACGTGTTGACCATCTCGGAAAATTGCAGCCAATACCGGGTGACGCAAACGCTAGACATTATGCCGGTGGGGTTTTCTGGCACACGCTGGGCGGCGGATATTCATATCACGCCAAATGGCCGCTTCCTATATACCAGCGAGCGCACTGCGAGCATTCTGACTATCTTTGGCATTTCCGCAAACGGCAGCACGCTGTCGGTGGTTGGTGATCATCCAACCGAAGTGCAGCCGCGCGGCTTCAATATAGACCACAGCGGTCGCTTCGTAATTTCGGCCTGTCAGCAGTCTGGCCATATTGTGGTGCATGAGATTGACCAAAGTAGCGGCAAACTGAGTACGCTGGCGCGTTATCCGGTGGGTAAAGGCCCGGTGTGGGTAAGCGTATTGGCGCAATAACCGACGAAGGCGCAGCAATGCGCTCCAGATTGAGACAAACCCCTAGATGATGACTTTCTAGGGTTTTTTTGATGCGCCTTGGCGGGCGCTGTCCTTTGACTGTGGGGGTTAAAGGGCAACTGGGAGGTGAAAGTCCTCTACACACCTGACGAGGGGAAGGATAACAACCAGTTGCTAATCGCAAGGTGGGATCTGAAGAAAGCTCAAAGCAAAATGCTGGCCTGACGAACAGGAAGCGGCTTATGCATGACAGTGGGGTGATGCAGTTGTAACGGTCAACTGAAACCGGACACTTTAAGCGATGTTTATACTCATCCGGGCTGATATTTCCCAGAGACGGTAATGATGCCGACGGCTGTGATAAAATGAGCTGTAATCCATCACGTCCCGCGCTCCTTCACTCACTCCGACTTTCTTAACAACGCCAGTTCACTCGCTCTGATTTTAGGCTACGGAAAAATTTCTCCGTCAGCGCATTATCCAGGCTGTTCCCACGGCGACTCATACTGCAAAAGATCCCATTCACTTGCCGTATTTTACAGCGGCCGATGGTAAAACCCTGCTCCCTATTTTTGGTACACCTCCGTCGACTACCGTAAGTAGCATCATTTTTCCAGTGAATATGCCGGGCAGCGGCGATTGGACCATTACAACAATGATTTTTAACGTGACATAGAATTCTGAACACTCTTAAGTTCACCGCGTTCTTACGATCTTTTTATACTCCCGTATCTAGGATTATTTCTTCCTTTTGCAACATTTTTCCTAAAGCTTTCCACTTCGCTGCCGTTGCTCTCGTTAAGTGTGAAACATGCTACAACCCGGCAGTTGCACAACCGGTACTCCTTACACTGCGCCGATGAAGCTGCTAGTTAATGCAGGGGATGTGCTCCGAGAAAGTAACCTCTGCACGTCCGTTTTTAATGACTAAAAACTAAATGGATTCAGGGATTCAGGATAGTTACATGAATAAGAAATTAGTTTCTTTGTCCCTTCTGGTTGCAGCATCAATGGTTTCGCTTCTGACCTCAGCAGCAACAAATTCTATCTCTAAAACAGCCGCTGCGAAAATGTTCACTGTCCTTTCGGATGGACGCGGCATGCCAGCAATCACCTTTTTTATTCTTTCCCCGGCGTTGTTGAATAAATCGAACTTTTGTCCGGTACGAGGATCAGATCACTCTCCTTATGTCAACATACCGACATTCCGTAGCCCAGCAAAAGTTCAACATCACCAACTGGAAGGCTTACAACAACGCCCTTATCACTCTGGGTTCACTCACTTTCTCGGTGGATGAAACGGCACTGCACGCCTGGTACTGCGAGGAAAAACCTTCTCTGCGTGGTCGCACACCACATTATTCCGATATGGCAATCACCAGCGTATTGATGCTGAAACGGATTTTCGGCCTGACACTTCGCACCCTCCAGGGCTTCATCGACTCCAGTGTCACACTGATCAAAGTGCCGTTGAATTGCCCGGACGATACCCTGCATCAGTAAGCGGGCGAAGTCCGGCCATGTCCCGTTTAAAACCGCAACGCCGGGTGAAATTGCGCACCTCGTTATCGACTCTAGCGGGCTCAATGTGTTGGGTTAAGGGGAGTCGATGGCAAAAAAACACGGTCAGGAAAAACGGCTTATCTGGCGAAAATTGCATTTGGCCGTAGATACAGAAACAAATGAGGTCATCTGTGCTGACCTTTCCTTGAGCAATGTCACCGATACCGAAGCCTTTCCAGGTCTTATCCGCCAGAGGTACCGTCGCCAGAGGTACCGTAAAATCAAAGTCGCCTCGGCGGATCGGGCTTAGGATGCGCGAGTGTGTGATGATGAGTTAAGGGGCAAGAAGCTCAAGGCGTTAATACCGCCAAAAAGCGGAGCCCGTTATTGCTCGGCAGACTATGCAGAGCGAAATCAAGCGGTGGTGAACCAGCGCGTTACCGGAGACAACACACGGTGGAAAAGTCTCACAGGCTACCACCGACGTTCGATAGCGGCAACAGCGAGGTACAGAGTAAAACAGCTATTTGGTGGTCACCTGTCGCTGCGAGATTATGATGGGCAAGTTGCAGAGGCGCTGGCCATGATCTGTGCACTAAACAAGATGACGCTCGCCGGTATGCCACAAAGTGTACGCCTTGCCTGAAAGCTGCCCATTCAGGGGACTCTTTTATTCCAAATTCGATTTATTCAACAAAGCCCATTATACCCTAAATAATTTGCGTTACAGGAAAGCGGCAACGCAGCGACAAATCGGTCGGGAACCGATTTGAACAGCGCTTGCGCTGAGACCCATCAGTGACTGGGGTGCACGAGGAAAACTCACGCACAGGCCACTCGAAGTATCACGGGTATAACACTGGCTAAGCACCTATATAAAACAACATTAGGCAGGTGGCATCGCGGGCGAACGGGACTAATCAAGCCGTAGTTGCGCAACCATTTTCTTCATTTGCACCAGATAAGTGCTACGTTCCTTGCCGATCAAGCCTTTGGAATACGGCAACTTCGCTGTCAGCGGGTTTACCGCCTGTTGGTTGATCCGCAGTTCAAAATGCAGATGCGGCCCGGTAGAACGGCCGCTATTGCCCGATAGCGCAATGCGCTCACCACGCTTTACCTTCTGCCCCGGTTTAACAAACAGCTTCTTCAAGTGCATATAGCGCGTGGTGTACTGACGGCCATGGCGGATCGCCACGTAATAGCCTGCGGACCCGCTGTGTTTGGCGATCAACACTTCACCGTCACCCACCGCCACCACGGGAGTACCGATCGGCATGGCGAAATCAATACCTTTATGTGGCGCAATACGGCCAGTCACCGGATTCACCCGACGCGGATTGAAGCTGGAAGAAATGCGGAACTGTTTCATGGTTGGGAAACGCATAAAACCGCGCGCCAAGCCGGAACCCTCACGATCGTAGAATTTGCCATCTTCAGCGCGGATCGCGTAGTAATCCTTGCCACCAGTACGTATACGAACGGCCAGCAGTTGGCTTTGCATTTTTTTACTGTCAAAATGCTCACGCGACATTAGCACCGAAAACGGGTCACCTTTGCGCAGCTTTTGGAAATCCAATTGCCACTGTAGCGCCTTAACCACCGCATTAATCTCAGTGCGGCTCAGGCCAGCATCACCGGCACTGCGGACGAAGCTACCACTCAAATGGCCACTGACTACGCTGTTACGCCATTCACTATGCTGCCATTGCTGCGACTCTTTAAAGCTATTGCCGAGGCGATCGTAAGTGCGCGTTTCACGGCGAGAAACTTCCCACCTAAGCTGTTGCAGGTTACCAGCGGAGTTCGGCGTCCACGATAACTGCTGGCCGATCTTCAGATTGCACAGATCGCGATACTGTGCGGCCAACAGCGTGACATCCGACATTTCGATGCCATATTGGGTCAGAATGCTGCCGAGAGTATCACCGGAAGAAACGACATATTCATGCACGTTTTCCTCGCCGACGCCCTTTTGGTCAAGCTCATCCTGGGGGAATTCATCATCAGGGATAGATGGGTCTGCATCGATCGGTTCACTGGCTTCTGGCAGCATGACCCGCAACTGCCGGGCTTCTAATTCGACGTTCTTAACGCTAGGGGCATGTTCTGTGTGATCAATACAAGGTCGCCAGATTGTAATAGCAAATGTCACCACAGTCAGTGACCCCAGCATGACGCGATGGATCCGTGGCAGGCTGTTATACGCTAGAAAGATAGTTTTGACTATCCGCTGCACTCGATATTATCCTTTATAAGCTTTACTCCAGGCGGCTTACGAACTGGCTCGACAGGGCTTCTATAATTTCTTATAGCTGTCCTTTCCCAATGCGATGCAGATGTCCAACGGGCCCAGTTACTCCCCTTGGCTACGACTTTGATTACGGCCGACCTGGATTGTGGCTCAGTAAAAAAGACTGCTTTTTTCTCAAACCATGGTGTTTAAATTTAGTGTAAGCGCTGTGCTCCAGGCTGAATTTCGGGGTTAACGGTGGGATGACCAAGTGGGCTCAAAACCGTGGTGTTTTTCGAAATAACCGTAAGAAGGGTGAAAGCAACATCACTTCTACCTTGCACAAGCGTAAGCATGTTACCAACATTTCTGTCAATTTGCGTCAGCAGATCTTTGAACCCGCGCAGGTTTTCAGCTAATTCATTCTTATTTTAAGAGATGAGTCCCAATAATTGGACAAAATGGCGTTTGCGGTCACTTTTGCTACTTCTGTAGACAACTAAACAGGTCTATTTTATGCATGCACACCGTCACACTCGGTATGACTATGTTGTCGATATCGCGGTGAAAAGAGCTGCTGATGCTGCCCTTTTGACTGTTTATTCCTCCCCGCATTCGATGCCAAAATGCCGGTAGGCATGATGGGTCGCCATACGACCACGCGGTGTACGCTGGATAAAACCCTGTTGGATTAGGAAGGGTTCGATAACGTCTTCAATTGTTTCACGCTCTTCACCGATCGCCGCAGCCAGGTTATCCAGCCCTACCGGCCCCCCAGTGAACTTGTCTATAATCGCCAGCAATAGCTTGCGATCCATATAGTCAAAGCCTTCGGCATCGACATTGAGCATATCCAGCGCTTGCATGGCCACTTCACCATTAATCACACCATTGGCGCGCACCTCAGCAAAGTCGCGCACCCGGCGTAGCAAACGGTTGGCGATGCGCGGCGTACCGCGCGCCCGGCGCGCTATTTGATGAGCACCATCGCTAGAAAGATCTAGCCCCAAGCAGCGAGCGCTGCGCGATACGATGTATTGCAAGTCTGCCACTTGGTAAAATTCCAGCCGTTGCACAATGCCGAAACGATCACGTAGCGGTGACGTAAGGGATCCAGCGCGAGTGGTAGCTCCGACCAGGGTAAACGGCGGCAGATCAAGTTTGATCGAACGTGCCGCCGGGCCTTCACCGATCATGATATCCAGTTGATAATCTTCCATCGCCGGGTACAACACCTCTTCCACTACTGGCGACAGTCGATGGATCTCATCGATAAACAGTACGTCATGCGGTTCGAGGTTGGTGAGCATCGCCGCAAGATCGCCCGCTTTCTCCAACACTGGGCCGGAGGTAGTGCGCAGATTAACTCCCACTTCATTGGCGACAATATTAGCCAACGTGGTTTTTCCCAAGCCCGGCGGACCAAAGATCAACAAGTGATCCAGCGCATCGCCACGCTGCCTGGCCGCTTGAATAAAGATTTCCATCTGCTCGCATACATGCGGTTGCCCAACGTACTCCGCCAGCAGTTTCGGACGGATGGCGCGATCGAGAAGTTCCTCCTCATTGATCGGTTGGGCTGAAATCAGGCGATCGGATTCAATCATTGTCTGCCCCTTGTCAACCTTACAGCGCAGCGCGCAGCGCATCACGGATCAGGGTTTCGCAATCGGCACCCGATTTGGCGATTTTGCTGACCATACGGCTGGCTTCCTGCGGTTTATAGCCCAACGCGACCAACGCGGAGACAGCTTCAGCTTCGGTATCGTTATCAGCGGATTGCACTGCCGTGGCCGGCAAACTGCTCCCACTGCTGTTGGTAAACAGATCGCCATTAAGCCCTTTGAAACGGTCTTTCATTTCCACCACCAGACGCTCGGCGGTTTTCTTGCCGACACCCGGCAGTTTAATCAGGGTGATAATCTCTTCATGCTCTACCGCGATGACAAACTGCTGCGCGGACATGCCGGATAGGATCGCCAGCGCCAGTTTTGGCCCAACGCCGTTGACTTTGATCAGTTCGCGAAACAGGGCACGCTCTTGCTTATCATTGAAGCCATAAAGCAGTTGCGCTTCTTCACGCACCACAAAGTGGGTAAACACGATAGCCTCTTGCCCCAGTTCCGGCAATTGATAAAAGCAGGTCATTGGCATATACACTTCATAACCCATACCGTTCGCCTCAAGTAACACAAGTGGCGGCTGCTTTTCCATAATATTTCCTCTGAGACGACCTATCATTTACCCTCCTGAAAGTTCCCTGATCATGATTCACGGCCATGCCATGCTGGTAAAGCTTATAGCATAAAAGGGGCTGGATGAATATCCAGCCCAATCAGTAACCGGTTAAAGGCTATCTCAAGCGGCCACGCGCCAGATTCAGCCGCCCTGCGCTCATCCGCAGCAAATTTTGGCTCAGATGGCAGTGGGTGATGGCTATCGCTAACGCATCGGCGGCATCCGCCCGTGGATTGGCGGAGAGCTTGAGCAACGAACGTACCATATGCTGTACCTGGGCTTTTTCGGCAGCCCCCGTACCCACCACAGTTTGCTTTACCTGCCGTGCCGCATATTCAAACACGTCCAGGTTCTGATTCACAGCGGCGACAATCGCTACTCCACGCGCCTGACCAAGTTTGAGCGCCGAATCCGGGTTCTTGGCCATAAACACTTGCTCGATAGCGAAAAAGTCCGGTTGGAACTGGGTAATGATTTCGCTGACGCCAGCATAAATCAGCTTCAGCCGCATCGGCATGTCCTCCACCACGGTGCGAATACAACCGCTGGCGATATAGGTCAATTGGCGGCCCTGCTGACGGATAAGGCCATAGCCGGTAATACGTGAACCGGGATCGATACCCAGTATGATCGCCATCGCTACATCCACCTTGCGTTAATCCTGGGTTCTGCGCGGTGCTGCCTTAGAGCAACGCCGCATAGCAACCTCATTACAGCGTAGCCGCAATCTCGTCGGAGATCTCACCGTTGTGGTAAACCTCCTGCACATCGTCGCAATCTTCCAGCATATCGATCAAACGCAGTAGTTTAGGCGCGGTTTCTGCGTCCATATCGGCTTTGGTCGATGGGATCATCGCGATTTCTGCCGCTTCCACGTTAAAACCGGCAGCGGTCATCAGTGCATCCTTCAACGCACCCATGCTCTCCCAGGCGGTCAACACATCAATAACACCGTCATCATAACTGACGATGTCTTCTGCACCTGCTTCCAGCGCCGCTTCCATCAATGCGTCTTCATCCACCCCCGGTGCGTAAGTGATCACGCCCTTTTTGGTGAACAAATAGGCGACAGAGCCGTCGGTTCCCAGGTTGCCACCGCATTTGGTGAAGGCATGGCGCACTTCCGCCACCGTGCGATTGCGGTTATCACTCAGGCATTCGATCATCACAGCGGTGCCGCCAGGGCCATAGCCTTCATAAATGATGCTTTCCATGTTGGAATCATCATCACCGCCTACACCGCGTGCAATCGCACGGTTCATGGTGTCGCGCGTCATGTTGTTCGCCATCGCCTTGTCCATCGCCGCGCGTAAACATGGGTTGGAATCAGGATCACCGCCGCCCAATTTGGCCGCCGTGACGAGCTCACGAATAATTTTCGTGAAAATTTTACCGCGTTTGGCGTCTTGCGCCGCTTTGCGGTGTTTTGTATTGGCCCACTTACTATGACCTGCCATAAAAATCTCCGGGAATTACTGGACTAAATTAATTACCAACTCTTCAATCGCCTGCTGGTTGCGCCACGACTTAGTCAGCGTCATGGCTTGCACAGCCTCTAGCCATTGGTAGGCGTGATGTTCGGTGAGCACCGGCTCGGGTTCTTCGGGCAAAACCAAACAAAACCAATGCTCTTTATTACATTACGACGCGTAGTACCTGGGGCATAGCGATACCGCAAATGGACAAAGAGTTCAAACTCCACATAGCGCTGGCAATCGAACATCGGCAAATGCTCTGCCTCAATATCAATGCCGATTTCTTCCATCACCTCACGTTGCGCTGCCTGTGGCGGCGACTCATTCTTCTATAGGCTACCGGTGACCGACTGCCAAAATTCACTATTATAGCGCCGCTGTAACATCAGCACCCGACCGCTGGATTTCGCATAAATCACTACCAGGACAGATTCAGGACGCTTGTAGCTCATTACTAATTCTCTTGTGGTGTATCGGTTTTTTTCAGTATGTTGATCGCCAGTTCCTGCAATGCTGCCGGGTTGGCGAAACTGGGCGCATCGGTCATTAGACAAGCCGCAGCAGTGGTTTTCGGGAAGGCTATCACGTCACGGATGTTGTCAGTGCCGGTCAGCAGCATCACCAAACGATCCAGGCCAAAGGCCATCCCAGCATGCGGCGGGGTGCCGTATTTCAGCGCGTCGAGCAGGAAGCCAAATTTCTCACGCTGTTCATGTTCATTTATGCCTAAAATACTGAACACGGTTTGCTGCATTTCACCGTGGTGAATACGCTCCGAACCACCGCCAACTTCGTAGCCGTTGATCACCATATCGTAAGCATTGGCGATAGCGTTGGTTGGCATGCTAGCCAGTGCTTCTGGGGCCATGTTACACGGTGCAGTGAATGGATGATGCATCGCCACCAGGCCACCCTCGCCGTCCTCTTCAAACATCGGGAAGTCAATCAACCATAGCGGTGCCCAACTGTCCAGTTTAGTCAGTGCCAGATCACGGCCCAGTTTCAAGCGCAGCGCACCCAGCGCATCGGTAACGATCTTGATGTTGTCGGCACCAAAGAACAGAATATCGCCACTTTGCGCGTTGGTGCGCGCCAGAATCGCTTCCAACACATCTGCATCAAGGAATTTGGCGATCGGGCTTTGCACACCAGCCAGACCAGTCGAGCGGTCATTCACTTTCAGCCAGGCCAAACCTTTGGCACCATAAATGTTGACGAAAGCGCCATATTCATCGATCAGTTTGCGTGTCAACTGTGCACCACCTCGAACGCAGATCGCCGCTACCCGTCCCTTGGCGTCGTTAGCCGGGACGGAAAATACGTTGAACTCGACATCCTTAACCAGATCGGCAACGTCTACCAATTCAAGCGGGTTACGCAAATCCGGTTTATCAGAGCCGTAGCGGCGCATCGCTTTTTCAAAGGTGATAACCGGGAAGCGCCCCAGATCCACCCCTTTTACCTCCAGCCACAGCTCACGTGCCAGTTTTTCCATCACTTCGCGTACTTGTTCGGCAGTCATGAAAGAGGTCTCAACGTCAATTTGAGTGAATTCCGGCTGGCGGTCAGAGCGCAGGTCTTCGTCGCGGAAGCATTTGACTATCTGATAGTAACGATCAAAGCCGGACATCATCAGTAACTGTTTAAACAGCTGAGGGGACTGCGGCAGCGCGTAGAATTTGCCTTTGTGCACACGGCTCGGCACCAGATAGTCGCGGGCACCTTCCGGCGTAGCTTTAGTCAGCATCGGGGTTTCGATGTCAATAAAACCGTGGCTGTCCATAAAGTGTCGCACCAGGCTGGTGATTTTACTGCGGGTTTTCAGACGTCCAGCCATATCTGGACGACGCAAATCCAGGTAGCGATATTTCAGACGGGCTTCCTCACTGTTGACTTGATTAGCGTCGAGCGGCAATGGCTCGGAGCGGTTAATGACCTCCAGTGCATGGGCAAACACTTCTACTTCACCCGTGGTCATATCTGTATTGATTTGGCTGTCCGGGCGCGCACGTACGGTGCCGACGATCTGAATACAGAATTCATTGCGCAGGTCGTATGCCTTGTCGAACGCCGCTTGCTGATCTGGATCGAAGAATACCTGCACGATACCTGTACAGTCGCGCATATCAATAAAGATCAAACCACCGAGATCGCGGCGGCGGTTGACCCAACCACACAGAGTGACTTTCTGGCCTACGTGGGACAGATCCAACTGCCCGCAATATTCAGTACGCATACGCTATCCTTTTCACACAGCTGATACCACGCCAGGCTGGAGCGCCCTGGCCACACAGCTATTTCTGATGAACTCTATTTTTGTTGTCCGATCTAAATCTGCCGCATCCCGGCCGTTTCCCTTAAGTGGGAAGATGGCGAGGAAATATTTTTGCACTCTCGCTAACCGATAGCAGCAAATGCCTCATGCATACATGTCGTTGAAGTAAAGAGTGGTGAAAAAAGGGGATTATTATAAAGGAAATTCATGCGCCAGATAAGGGCGAACAACGCATGGTTACCGCTCTAAATGGCGTGCTTTTTTGCGAAATGCCGTCAATTCAGCCTGAATTCAACACATACCGCCTTGCTAACAGCCTATCCCAGTATGCGTACAATGTTGCAGTCTGTGTTTGCATACCGATAGCGCGCACCCACCGGCGCATACAGGGAGTTTGTAAGGATGGTGAGTACCGCTCAGGGCCAAAATGGCAAATAAAATAACCTAATGGGATAGGTTCTAAATGCTTCGTCAAGGCTGAAACCTACTCTTCCAAATTCACAAAATGGCATTCTACCCAACCCTTGCCGCACTCGCCTAGTCACGTTAAGGTGTCGCCTGATGAGATAATATAAGGAAGATGGCGCGTTGATCTACATCGGACTACCACAGTGGCAGCACAATGCATGGAGCCGTATCGGGCTGCGTGATTTGGCGGATTACAGCCGTTATTTCAACTGCGTAGAAGGCAACACCACTTTCTACGCGTTGCCCAAACAAGAAACCGTGCAACGCTAGCACGACATGACGCACGATAACTTCCGCTTCTGTTTTAAATTCCCCTAGGATATCAGCCACAAAGCCGCCCTGCGCAACTGCAACGTCGATCTGCAAGCGTTGTATCACTGTCTGGAGCCGCTACATCAGCTCATCGGCCAACTGTGGCTACAATTACCCGCAGCCTTTGGCCCCGATGAACTACCAAGAATGTGGCAATTCTTTGCCGCGCTGCCAAAAACGTTCACCTACGGTCTGGAAGTACGTCATCTGGCTTTCTTCGCCAAGGGGGAGGCGGAACGTCTGCTGAATCAGGGGCTACATCAGCGCGGCATCAATCGAGTGATCCTCGACAGCCGCGCCGTACATCACTCCCTACCCAACAACGCCGCAGTGCGCGATGCGCAGCAGAAAAAACCAACGCTCCCGGTGCACGCACTGCTCACTGCCAACTAGCCGCTGGTGCGCTTTATCAGCGGCGACTTATTAGCAGATAACTTGCGCTGGTTCGCCGTCTGGCAGCAGAAGCTCGTGCTTTGGCAACAGCAACATCAGCCTTACCTGTTTATCCATACACCGGATAACGGCGATTCACCGCAGCAGCCGCAAAAAATCTGGCAGCAGTTACGCCAGGTGATCCATGATCTGTCTGCACCGCCCGACTGGCCGCAACAGGACGCGCTATTTTGACTGCATCACCTAACTGATTGCACAGCTATCATCAGACGGCCACGCTGCGCTTTCTCGCCGTCATCTGTTAGAATGCACGCTTCGAATGCTGAACTGATTTGCGGCTATGCCAAACCACGATACCCTTTTTTCCGCACCCATCGCCAAATTGGGCGACTGGACCTTCGACGAACGCGTTGCTGAGGTACTCCCAGACATGATCCAGCGTTCAGTTCCTGGTTATTCCAACATCATTTCGATGATTGGCATGCTGGCTGAACGTTTTGTGCAGCCCGATAGCCAAGTGTATGATCTGGGCTGTTCCCTGGGTGCAGCAACGCTGTCGATGCGACGGAATATTAAGGTAGCGGGTTGTAACATTATCGCCATCGATAACTCCCCGGCCATGGTCGATCGTTGCCGTCGCCATATTGACGCTTTCCGCGCTGATACCCCGGTTGAGGTAATCGAAGCCGATATTCTCGACATCCCCATCGAGAACGCCTCAATGGTAGTGCTTAACTTCACCCTACAATTCCTTGAGCCAGCCGATCGCTTGCGTCTGTTAGCGCAGGTTTATCATGGAATGCGGGCGCACGGCGTTCTGGTGCTGTCAGAGAAACTCAGCTTTGAAGATGCCGATGTCGGTACATTGCTGTTCAATATGCATCACGATTTCAAACGCGCCAATGGCTACAGCAAACTGGAGATCAGCCAGAAACGTAGCATGCTGGAGCGCGTTATGCTGACGGACTCAGTGGAGGTGCATAAAGCACGTCTGAAACAGGCTGGCTTCGAACACGTTGAAATGTGGTTCCAGTGTTTTAACTTTGGCTCACTGGTCGCGCTGAAAACAGGTGTAGAACCATGATTGAGTTTGGTGATTTTTATCAGCGTATCGCCAAGAGTAACCTCAGCCACTGGCTGGACACCCTACCCGCGCAGCTCAGCGCCTGGCAGCGTGGATCGCTGCATGGCAAGTTTAAACAGTGGTTTAATTCAGTGGAGCATTTGCCGACACTGACGCCAACTTACGTCGATTTGCTGCACGGAGTGCGCGCCGAGATGGAGCCGGGGCTACCGCCGGGTCAGTTAGCAGGCATCGAAAAAATGCTACGCACCATGATGCCATGGCGCAAAGGGCCGTTCTCGCTGTACGGTATCGACATCGATACCGAGTGGCATTCCGACTGGAAATGGGATCGCCTGCTGCCACACCTTTCACCACTGGCCGGGCGCACCACTCTCGATGTCGGCTGTGGCAGTGGCTACCATCTGTGGCGTATGGTCGGTGCCGGCGCTCAATTGGCGGTCGGCATCGATCCAATGCAGTTGTTTTTGTGCCAGTTTGAAGCTGTACGCAAGCTGCTAGGCGGCGACCAACGCGCCCATCTGCTGCCGCTCGGTATCGAACAATTGGCAGAGCTGGCAGCCTTTGACACGCTATTCTCCATGGGCGTGCTGCATCATCGCCGTTCCCCGCTGGATCATCTCTATCAACTGAAAAACCAGTTGGTTTCCGAGGGCGAACTGGTGCTGGAAACCCTAATAGTGGCAGGGGATGATAATCAGGTGCTGGTGCCGTGCGATCGTTATGCGCAAATGCGCAACGTCTATTTTATCCCTGCGGCACGCGCACTGAAGAACTGGCTGGAGAAATGCGGTTTCGTTGATGTGAGGATCGCCGATATATGCCTGACCAGCACTGAAGAACAGCGCCGCACCAGTTGGATGACCAGCGAGTCACTGACAGAATTCCTCGACCCCGATGATCACCGCAAAACGGTTGAAGGTTATCCGGCACCGCTACGCGCGATACTGGTGGCAAGAAAACCCTGATCGATGACTCGCCACCTGATGCTAACTGTATAGTGGCGAGGTCTCATTACTGGCGATATAGGCTCTGCGCCAAGGAAGGGGGCAACCAAGGCTAGCGTGTTTTTCATCGTCGCCACCATTTTGCCATCCACACAATAATGGCTAAATTCGTCAGATTCGTTGTCGGAACAAATAGTGACGCCCGCTTTACGATAGCGCATGGTGGAAGGCACAGCATGGCCTGAATAACTGTGTAGTTCCTGAATGCCGATATCGACAAACTTGTGCATGTTGCTAAGCCGTACCCCGCCACCCGCCATGATCACCAGGACTGGGTTAACATGGCATAAATTGCGCATCAACGTCAGACCCAACTCGGCATTCTGCTGTTGCCCTGAAGTCAAAATACGTGCCACACCAAGCTGCGCCAGTTGCTCAAAGGCAAGCATCGGGTTCTGGCACATGTCAAATGCTCGATGGAAAGTCACCGCCATATTACCACTCAGTTGCATCACTTTACGCATACGCGGTAAGTCTATATGGCCTTCCTCATCTAGCATACCCACCACGACACCGAGGAAACCCATATCGCGGATCTGGGCGACATCTTGCTTGATTACCTCAAAATTCAGCGTGCTGTAGTAAAAATCACCACCACGCGGACGAACGATAGGATGTACGGGAATAGTTACCCGTTCGCGCGCCAAAAGGAGCGTACCGTAGCTCGTCGTCAACCCACCCTCGCTGCAGCTGGCGCGCAATTCAATGCGATCCGCCCCCGCTTATTCAGCCGTCAGCGCGCAACATACGCTAAAGCAGCAAATGTCCAATTTCATTATTGTCACCCCAGATGACGACCAGCATTTGGCGGAAATTGTTGATTTCTTTCGCGGGTAGAAGCATAGGCATCTACTCACTCAATGTGTTCACTACGGCATTTAATTTTGATCAACGGGGAAAATGTCGTCACAGTGGCGATATATAAATCGGATAAATCATCCCACAAGTGAATCGCCATCGCTAGAGTAAGGTGGCTGTTGTGACAGCCATGTTAGGATTTTTCGCTAGTGACGATTTCCCTGATGGAGTAAGGATAAAATTTTATCGTCATGCTACCATCGCGGATGGCCAAGCTCGGGTTAGGCAGCCGATCACCATAACCCTGTAGAACACTTTGTTTCAACGTTATCCCCGGTGCTAGCAGCGCTTCATCAGCCAAGTAGCTCAGCGCCCGCGCCTGCAACGTGTCAGGATCACCACTGAGCACCAGTTCCAAGTGTTCCCAGCCTTCGTGCAGATAGCACTTTCGTCCTGGATACGGCAGTTCTACGCAATCTATCAACCACGGTCCCAGATTGAGCGGCTGTTGCAAATCGAACAAGCAGATCAGGCGGCCATTGATCATCGATTCTGACAGTAGTGAAGCGCACTGCATCAGCCCCTGACGCCATCGTTCAGCGGTGGCGTCTTGGTGGCAGCGTACTGAGATATGATCGGCGCTGAATTGCGATAGATCAAGCCGCAATTTCGCCGTGAACTGATCCAGTGCCTGTTCAAAACGCGGTAAATCAATTGCCAGATCGTTAAGGTCATCGATAGCCTATAAGGGGGTCATGAAAGCCTCAAACAACAGAATGCGCATTCATACGCGGTAATTTAGGCGTTGTTGAATAAACCCGATTTTTTATGGATCCTACTGACATAATCAACTCTTCCGGTTCCTGCATGAAGGGCACCCGCGAGGTAATGCTTTTCATTCTGTCCCGGTGTCGTGATGCGTTTTTGTTGACCCTTTTTCTGCCAGTCAGCACCTATTTTAGGGTTCATATCGATGTCTACCTCATCTTCGTAAAAGATGGGATACTCGGGACTATTATTCTTCAATGCGGTATCGATAGCCGCCAGTTTTTCCTCTTTATGAGGATTTCGGATGTGCAAAGTTGCAGCCGCTCTACGCCACACAATACCGGCTCTCGGCAACCAGCGACGAAGTGAGCCAGGATGTAACATCGAGTTAAATAATTTATTAATTTCAATCGTTAACATCTCAGTATTCCACCGAGATCGCAGATAGCCAAAGTCCTGTGGAGAACGCTGAACGAGCAAATCAAGAATCTTCAACATCGCCTCCGTGGGCCATTTTCGGGGGCGTCCAGGTGAAAGGCTTGCCAATCCTTCATAGCCGCCCAATGTGAACAAATTAACACATCGTCTGACAGAAGAAAGGGCGACAGAAGAATGGGCGGCACATAAGGTTTTACCTAGGTAAGTCAGCATGTTTCCACGGTGTAACGGCGTTATTAAATAAATCGAACTTTTGGCCAGGACGAGGATCTCAGATCACTCTCCTTCTATCAAAATAGCGACATTCCGTGGCCCAGCAAAAGTTTAACATCACCAACTGGAAGGCTTACAACAACGCTCTTATCACTCGGGGTTCACTCACTTGCTGGGGGGATGAAACGGCACTTCACGCCTGGTACTGCGAGGCAAAACCTTCTCTGCGTGGTCGCCCACCACATTATTCTGATATGGCAATCACCAGCGTATTGATGCTGAAACGGATTTTCGGCCTGACACTTCGCGCCCTCCAGGGCTTCGTCGATTCCATTATCACACTGATCAAAGTGCCGTTGAACTGCCCGGACGACACCTGCATCAGTAAGCGGGCAAAGTCCGGCCATGTCCCGTTTAAAACCGTAACGCCGGGTGAAATTGCGCACCTCGTTATCGACTCTAGCGGGCTCAACGTGTTGGGTGAAGGGGAGTGGAAGGTAAAAAAACACGGTCAGGAAAAACGGCGGATCTGGCGAAAACTGCATTTGGCCGTAGATACAGCAACACATGAGGTCATCTGTGCTGACCTTTCCTTGAGCAATGTCACCGATACCGAAGCCTTCCCAGGTCTCATCTGTCAGAGGTACCGTAAAATCAAAGTCGCCTCGGCGGATCGGGCTTAGGATACGCGAGTGTGTGATGATGAGTTAAGGGACAAGAAGCTCAAGGCGTTAATACCGCCCAGCAGCGGAGCCCGTTATTGGTCGGCAGACTATGCAGAGCGAAATCAAGCGGTGGTGCACCAGCGCGTTACCGGAGACAACACACGGTGGAAAAGTATCACAGGCTACCACCGACGTTCGATAGCGGCAACAGCGAGGTATAGAGTAAAACAGCTATTTGGTGGTCACCTGTCGCTGCGAGATTATGATGGGCAACCTGGGGTTGCAGAGGCGCTGGCCATAATCTGTGCATTAAACAAGATGCCGCTCTCCGGTATGCCAGAAAGTGTACGCCTTGCCTGAAAGATGCCCATTCACGGGACTCTTTATTCCAAATCCGATTTATTCAACAACGCCGTCTTCTCTTTATCTTTTGTATTATATGGACTGCATAAACGTATTCCTATACTGCGTTTCCTATTTTCCGGTAAACGGCAATAACGCCCTGAACCCTGCCAGTCATGATAGATACTTGACAGCATCTCCGAGCTGGAAAGGAAACGGGTCGCTGAACCTTGGTTCTTTTCCTGCCTCACAGAAATTAGGGAATATTAACAAATCGTAAATACACTGGACTGATAACTATAGATAAAAGAAAGTATTCTGTTGCTTCCTCGCCATTGCCCAACGTATCTTTATCAAATGAGAATAAAAGGCTTCTTGTTTTATCAATCAGCCTTGGCGTTTTACCCACTAAACACGTTATCATTATCAGCAATCCGTGCTCATAAGCACCGCCCTTCCCCACAGCCTCAGGAGAACATCATTTTGGATGCTAGCACCATTAACAGCATGTTCGTCATCGGTGCCGTGCTGGTAGGCTCAAGTATTCTGCTGAGTTCATTTTCTTCTCGTCTCGGCATTCCCATCCTGTTGATATTCCTAGCGATAGGTATGTTTGCTGGCGTTGATGGACCAGGCGGCATCGTTTTCAACAATTACCCGCTGGCCTATCTGGTCAGTAACCTGGCTCTGGCGGTGATCCTGCTTGACGGTGGCATGCGTACCCGCGTCAGTTCCTTTCGAGTTGCTCTGTGGCCAGCACTTTCCCTCGCCACCGTCGGTGTGGTGATCACAGCGGGGCTAACTGGGATAGCAGCCGCATGGCTGTTCGACCTCGAGCTGCTGCAAGGACTGCTGATCGGTGCCATCATCGGTTCCACCGATGCTGCTGCGGTGTTCTCACTGCTGGGTGGTAAAGGTCTCAATGAACGCGTCAGTGCCACGTTGGAAATTGAATCTGGCAGCAATGATCCAATGGCGGTGTTTCTTACCATTACCCTGATCGCGATGATCGCCGCCGGTGAAACCACCCTTAGCTGGATGTTCCCGCTACACCTGATGCAGCAATTTAGTATGGGGATCATTTTTGGTCTCGGCGGCGGCTGGCTGCTGTTGACGCTGATCAACCATATCAAACTGGCCGAAGGTCTGTACCCACTACTGGCCGGTAGCGGCGGCATACTCATCTTCGCTCTGACCACGGCGCTGGACGGCAGTGGCATTCTGGCGGTTTATCTGTGCGGCCTGCTATTGGGTAACCGGCCGATCCGCAATCGCCATGGCATTGTACAAACCTTCGATGGCCTGGCCTGGCTGAGCCAAATCGGCATGTTTCTGGTGCTGGGGTTGCTGCTCAATCCGCATGAACTGCTGCCAATCGCCATCCCCGCCCTGCTGCTTTCACTTTGGATGATCCTGTTCGCCCGCCCACTTTCGGTATTCATTGGCCTACTACCGTTCCGCAGCTTTACTCTGCGCGAGCGTGGCTTTATCGCCTGGGTTGGTCTGCGCGGTGCCGTGCCGGTGATCCTGGCAGTGTTTCCAATGATAGCCGAGTTGCCGAATGCACAGTTGTTCTTCAACCTAGCCTTCTTTGTGGTGTTGGTCTCATTGCTACTGCAAGGCACCACGCTGTCATTCGCCGCCAGGAAAGCCAAAGTGATTGTGCCGCCTGCGCTGACACCGATCTCACGAGTGGGGCTAGATGTACATCCAGAAAATCAATGGGAACAGTTCGTCTATCAACTGTCGATTGAGAACTGGTGCGTTGGTGCTGCACTGCACGAGTTGAAAATGCCGCCCAACACGCGCATCGCCGCGCTGTTCCGTGGCAAAGAACTGTTGCACCCAAGCGGTAGCACCCGGCTGCGTGAAAGCGATATCCTGTGCGTTATTGGCCATCAGTATGATTTGCCAGTACTCGGTAAGCTGTTCAGCCAAGCACCAGCCATCACCTTCGACGAGCGTTTCTTCGGCGATTTCATCTTGCAATCGGACACCTGCCTGAGCGATATCTCGCAGGTTTATGGCCTGAACTTACAGGATAACGTGAACGATCAGCAGACGCTTGGGCAGTTCATCATTCAGTTGATTGGTGGTGAGCCGGTGATCGGTGATCAGGTGGAATGGGAGGGACTGATCTGGACCATTGCCGAAATGGCAGGCAATCAGGTCAGTAAAATCGGCGTAAAAATTATCAGCGAGTGAGGCTGCTTTTTCTGTCGTGCGGCCAGACCGGTGGCAACAGGTTTATCCCGCAGATAGCACTTGTCGCACCTTAATCTAGCAATATATACCCTATATAATTCGAGTTACAAGAAATCGGCAACGCAATGACAAATCGGTCGGGAACTGATTTGAACAGCGCTTGCACCGGGCCGCAAGCTTAACCTCAGGTATGAGGTTCATTGATCCCCAGGTACTTAATCTAGCGCCCAGACAACTTGAAGTATGGCGGGTATATTTGACATCAGCTAACCCCAACTCTAATAAGACACCTTCTACGTATCGCGCTGGTGAAACCATTGACGATCTTGCATTTTTTCAGATGGTTGCCTTGAGGCCTGCGTCACAATAGAAAGGTGTAAACCCTGAGTGGGGCAGGGCAGCTTTACCACCCTGCGCAAGCATAAACGCGATATCGTCCACCTGTTTAATTTTTGTTTTTGCAACTTGTTGCAGCGCCGTATGGCACGGGCATTGGCAAGCTCATACATCAGGTTAGTCATCGTAATAATTCAGTCACGATCGGCCTTATCCAAATTGCCAAGCATGGTGGTGATAATTGACTGATTGATATTGGATGCGGTGGTCAACGATTTTTCTCTCGCTGCGAGGGCTTTGACACGCTGCAACAGCTCTCATCGCCGTTCGGACTGTGGTATATCAACCTCCTATTGCTAAGCAGCACGTCTACCGAATGCCCCCGCTGTAGTGATAAAGCTGAGAATATTGACGCTTTTACAGTGGTAGACGATCGCTCTGGCCGTGAAACAGGTAGACGCCCGGCAACCTGGGCAAACTGCTCCAGGCCGGCGCGCAGATGGTCTGGATAGTGATAGATGGCTTTGTTGAATAAATCAGATTTGGAATAGAGTCCCGTGAATATGGGTATCTTTCAGGCAAGGCGTACACTTTCTGGCATACCGGCGAGCGGCATCTTGTTTAATGCACAGATCATGGCCAGCGCCTCTGCAACTTGCCCATCAATAATCTCGCAGCGACAAGTGACCACCAAATAGCTGTTTTACTCTGTACCTCGCTGTTGCCGCTATCGAACGTCGGTGGTAGCCTGTGATACTTCTCCACCGTGTGTTGTCTCCGGTAAGGCGCTGGTTCGCCACCGCTTGATTTCGCTCTGCATAGTCTGCCGACCAATAATGGGCTCCGCTGCTGGGCGGTATTAACGCCTTGATCTTCTTGCCCCTTAACTCATCATGACTCACTCGCGTATCCTAAGCCCGATCCGCCGAGGCGACTTTGATTTTACGGTACCTCTGGCGGATGAGACCTGGGAAGGCTTCGGTATCGGTGACATTGCTCAAGGAAAGGTCAGCACAGATGACCTCATGTGTTGCTGTATCTACGGCCAAATGCAGTTTTCGCCAGATCCGCCGTTTTTCCTGACCGTGTTTTTTTACCTTCCACTCCCCTTCACCCAACACGTTGAGCCCGCTAGAATCGATAACGAGGTGCGCAATTTCACCCAGCGTTGGGGTTTTAAACGGGACATGGCCGGACTTCGCCCGCTTACTGATGCAGGTGTCGTCCGGGCAGTTCAACGGCACTTTGATCAGTGTAACAATGGAGTCGACGAAGCCCTGGAGGGCGCGAAGTGTCAGGCCGAAAATCCGTTTCAGCATCAATACGCTGGTGATTGCCATATCGGAATAATGTGGTGGGCGACCACACAGAGAAGGTTTTGCCTCGCAGTACCAGGCGTGAAGTGCCGTTTCATCCACGGAGAAAGTGAGTGAACCCCAAGCGATAAGGGCGTTGTTGTAAGCCTTCCAGTTGGTGATGTTGAACTTTTGCTGGGCCACGGAATGTCGCTATTTTGACAGAAGGAGAGTGATCTGATCCTCGTGCCGGCCAAAAGTTCGATTTATTCAACAACACCCGAATGGTGCAAACACAAAAGGCTAATCTCCCGCGTATCAGAGCGGGAGATTAGCCTTTTGTGTTTGCACACATTTGAGCAATAACATTGCTCTTAAAGAACTTACGGCACATTGTATTAAACGCCCCTTGCCTACCCTTCACTGTCCCGTCATGTTTAATTCCCTTGACTGCATTTTCTGGGCTGTAAGTTTTTATCAACTTATCAAGAGATCGCTTTGCAAGCGGTAATTCAGGATTGCGCGGTTGAAGAAAAACAAACTGTTGATTACATCCCGGTACCGAGTCCCTCCATTCCTTTTGTTCCTGCAAAATGCGCTCAATGCCAATAGTTATTAGGATCCTGAATTCCTTCTGCGTTTTCATTTTACCACGCATACCAATTATCCCGGCTGGATAGACAATTTCTTTTATCTCTTCCCCGACATAATCCCATTGCAGATTGCCGACATTGATAGGGCGCCCCCCGTCAGGATCATAAAAGGCATGGCATTTTTCTGATGGATAGAGGTACACCCCGCGACGTTAAGCCACAGCTTTGCTATAGATTCGATATCAGTAAAAAAGCGCGTAGTTGCAGGCCGCTGGACACGTGAAGATACATAATAATCCGGTATGCTCGCTGCGACATTTCGGCCGTTGCATAGCAGCGGCGCAGAGTACTTCCAGAACCGGCGAAGTTCAGCGAATAATTCAAGCGCATGGTTATTAGATTTTGTCGCTATCCAGGTATCCGGCACTTCAATAATTCTTCAATAAGTTACATCACCGAACACTTCACGCTCACCAAATGCTAAATCGATCTGTTTTATCCTCGCACAATAAGTCCGGTAGCTGTGATCAATTAATTTCTGGCGTTGTACTTTAGCTTCAAGGTCAGCATGATAGCTCTCAAGAGCCAAATGCAAAGACTCAGCCCTCAAACCCTCTCCCGCCATTTCTACCGCTTTCTCACGCGCAAGTTGAATAGCCAGTTCCGGCCATTCACCCAATTTACACCCTTTAGGCCCCATTTTCTTAGGGAACTCAGCATAGAACGTAACCTTACCGGCCTTACTGAAATCGATGCGTAAATAGCTTTCTTTTTCATACTTAGATCGCCGGGATTGCCCCTGATGCTTGAGTATGTTTTTTGCTGCCGTAACACAGATTCGCATATGTAAGCTTGTGTACGGCGGCTTACACCCATCCCAGCAGTCTGAGGCGCTCAAAAAATCGTCATTATTGGGCTTTTCGGGTTCTGTATTACAGTGCGCGGCATTATAATTCCTTATCCTAAGGCCCATTGCGAGACAAGCTCGCACATGAGGGTTTTTAGGGTGCTAATTTTCGGTCTGTGTTGCGGTTTTATGTTACGCGAGTGAGTATATCAGTGTTTTTTATACTGTACAAATCCACAGATAGTTAATCATAGTAAGGAATACAAAGACAACATAACAAATTGATTATAGAAGATAAAAAAGTAAGTGATCAAAGTGGTTTTATTAATTACAAAACGCTGTATCAACTGCGATATGTGCTAGCCGGAATGCCCAAATCAGGCGATTTCGATGAGTGATGAGATTTATCAGATCGACACCGTGGGCGCTGCACCGAATGCATCGGCCACTATGATAAACCCACCTGCCAGCAGGTTTTCCCGATAGACAACACCATTCTCGTCGATCCGCAGTATCGTGAAAGCAACGAGCAGTTGTGGGATACATTTGTGTGGCGCATCATGCCGATCGGCTGTAGAATCCCTTTTTTTCTTAGCTCTCTATGATTACCGTTGCACAGGCGTAGCGGCGTTCGTCAGCCAGTGAAACATGGATCGCGGTAACCCCCATCTCCTGTGCCATCTCGGCGGCATGATCGTGCAAGCGGATATTCGGCTTGCCTAATCCATCATTGAATACTTCAAACTGGTTGAACACAAAACCATTACTAATACCGGTGCCAAACGCTTTGGCGGCCGCTTCTTTTACCGCAAAACGCTTGGCAAGAAAACGAACTGGCTGCTGATGTTGCTGGTACAGTTCCCATTCGGCAGCACTCAGCACTCGCCGTGCCAGAAGGTCACCGCTGCGTTCCACCACCGCTTCAATACGCCCCATCTCAACGATATCGGTGCCTAGCCCAAGTACCGCCATTAATGGCGCGCTTCCCGCATCAGCAATTTCATATCAGCTACCGCTGTAGGCAAACTGCTCATAACTGCCTGGCTGATAATTGCATGGCCGATATTCAGCTCGTATATTTCCGGCAGCGCAGCGATTGATTGTACATTGTGATAGTTCAAACCATGACCGGCGTTGACTTTTAGCCCTTTCTGCGCAGCGTAGTTCGCCGCTACCGAGATGCGGTATAGCTCTGCCTTTAACGCCAGCTCGCCTGCTGCATCGGCATAAGCACCGGTATGGATTTCGATATAGGGCGCGCCAACCGCTACCGCCGCGTCAATCTGGCGATGGCTTGGGTCGATAAACAGTGACACCAAGATCCCAGCTTGCGCCAAGCGCTCAACCGCCACCCCCATTTTGTCCAATTGGCCGACAACATCCAAGCCGCCTTCGGTGGTCACCTCTGTACGCTTTTCCGGTACCAGGCAGCAAAAATGTGGCTTCAGTTCGATAGCAATATCCAGCATTTCATCGGTCACTGCCATTTCCAAATTCATGCGCGTTTGGATTGTCTGACGCAAGATACGTACATCGCGATAAGTGATATGGCGGTGATCCTCACGCAGATGCACGGTAATGCCATCGGCTCCTGCCTGTTCAGCAATGAATGCCGCCTGAACTGGATCTGGATATGGGGTTCTACGCGCGTTGCGCAGCGTGGCAATATGATCGATATTGACACCTAGCAGTAAATTAGTCATGACAACCTCTAAAGACAATTTTCAGTATCAGCAGTTTACACGCGTGCGCAAAGCAGCAAAAGGAGAAAAGATCAGACATCGTCAGGCGGGGTATCCTGCTGTTTGCACACATGCTGGCGTTGTTGAATAAATCGAACATTTGGCCGGGACGAGGATCCGATCACTCTCCTTCTGTAAAAATAGCGATATTCCGTGGCCCAGCAAAAGTTCAACATCACCAACTGGAAGGCTTACAACAACGCCATTATCACTCGGGGTTCACTCACTTTCTCCGTGGATGAAACGGCACTTCACGCCTGGTACTGCGAGGCAAAACCTTCTCTGCGTGGTCGCCCACCACATTATTCCGATATGGCAATAACCAGCGTATTGATGCTGAAACGGATTTTCGGCCTGACACTTCGCGCCCTCCAAGGCTTCGTCTACTCCATTGTCACACTGATCAAAGTGCCGTTGAACTGCCCGGACAACACCTGTATCAGTAAGCGGGCAAAGTCCGGCCATGTCCCGTTTAAAACCCCAACGCCGGGTGAAATTGCGCACCTCTTTATCGACTCTACCGGGCTCAACGTCTTGGGTGAAGGGGAGTGGATGGCAAAAAAATACGGTCAGGAAGATACAGAAACACATGAGGTCATCTGTGCTGACCTTTCCTTGAGCAAGGTCACCGATACCGAAGCCTTCCCAGGTCTCATCCGTCAGAGGTACCGTAAAATCAAAGTCGCCGCGGCGGATCGGGCTTAGGATACGCGAGTGTGTGATGATAAGTTAAGGGGCAAGAAGCTCAAGGCGTTAATACCGCCCAGCAGCGGAGCCCGTTATTGGTCGGCAGACTATGCAGAGCGAAATCAAGCGGTGGCGAACCAGCGCCTTACCGGAGACAACACACGATGGAAAAGTATCACAGGCTACCACCGACGTTCGATAGTGGCAACAGCGAGGTACAGAGTAAAACAGCTATTTGGTGGTCACCTGTCGCTGCGAGATTATGATGGGCAAGTTGCAGAGGCGCTGGGCATGATCTGTGCATTAAACAAGATGCCGCTCGCCGGTATGCCAGAAAGTGTACGCCTTGCCTGAAAGATGCCCATTCAGGAGACTCTTTTATTCCAATCTGATTTATTCAACAACGCAGCTGGCAAAACAGCTCGCAGCTTTTCAGCGGCTTGCCGCAGAGGTAGGGTTTCAGCACTAGACGGGTGAAACGCTTAGCAGTACGCAGCGTAGCCATATCGTGGAATTGGCGTTCCGCCAGCGCCCGCAATTCACGGCCGGTAAAGCTGTAGTGGTCCACCACCAGGCTAGCGATAAAACTCTTTTCTTCACGGTAGCGGTAGGTCATTCTGTCATTTACTGACTGGCCGCTGCCGGCGCAATGCAGGAAATCCAATCCGTATCCCAGGTGATTGAGCAAAGCCAGTTCAAACTGGCGCAGCGCATACTCCGGAGAATGTTCTTCCGCCGAAAGCGTCTGCAAACACTTGAGATAATCGAAGAACAGCACGGCATAATTGGTTTCCTGTTCCAGTACCCATGACAGCAGTTCGTTCACATACAGACCGCTGTACAGCATCATTCCGCTGAGCGGTGAACCGAGGGAAACCGCTTCGGCGTTACGCAGCGTTTTTACTTCACTGCGCCTACCCCAGCGCACTAACAGGGGGGGTAAAGGGCTGTAGCCCTTTAAGTTGGAATGGCCGCTGCGTGCGCCTTTAGCCAGCAGACGCACCTCCCTATGACCTTCGGTAAACAGATCTACCAACAAGCTGGTTTCACTGTACAGCCACCCATGCAGGACGAAAGCACACTCCCAGCCATCCATCGGCTGAGTTACTTCAGATCGTCAACATACCCCAGACTACGCAGCGCACGCTCGTCGTCTGCCCAGCCGGATTTCACTTTTACCCACAGTTCCAGATGCACTTTAGCGTCAAACATTTTTTCTATATCTTGGCGGGCTTCAATGCCAATGGTTTTGATTTTCGCCCCCTTGTTGCCGATGACCATTTTCTTCTGGCCTTCGCGTTCAACTAGTATCAGGCCGTGTACGTTGAAACCGCCGCGCTCGTTCGGCACAAAATGTTCGATCTCAACCGTCACTGAGTACGGCAGCTCTTCGCCCAAAAAACGCATCAGCTTCTCACGGATGATTTCCGATGCCATAAAGCGCTGGGAGCGATCGGTAATGTAATCGCCCGGGAAATGGTGTTCCGCTTCAGGCAATAGTTTGCGCACGATACCGGCGATAGTGTCGATGTTTATCCCTTTTTCAGCAGAAATCGGCACCACATCAAGAAAGTTCATCTGCTGGCTGAGAAACGCGATATGCGGTAGCAGCTTGGATTTGTCGGTAACGTTGTCAACTTTGTTGATCGCCATCAATACCGGACATTTCAGGCTGCTCAGCTTGTTGAGCACCATTTCGTCGTCGGCAGTCCAGTAAGTACCTTCTACTACAAATATCACCAGTTCAACATCACCGATCGAACTGCTGGCTGCGCGATTCATCAAACGGTTGATGGCGCGCTTTTCTTCAATGTGCAAACCGGGAGTATCGACATAGATCGCCTGATAGACGCTTTCGGTATCAATACCCATAATACGGTGACGTGTGGTCTGTGGTTTACGCGAGGTAATGGAAACTTTTTGACCCAGTAGCTGGTTTAGCAACGTGGATTTGCCAACGTTGGGACGGCCGACTATCGCAATGAAACCACAGTATTGTTTTTCTTCGCTCATTCAAGCTCCAGCTTTTTCAACGTTTGTTCCGCTGCTGCCTGCTCAGCTTTACGGCGGCTTGAACCGATACCCATTACAGGCTCGTTCAAGCCACTCACCTGACAGTGGATGGTAAACTCCTGATCGTGCGCCTCACCGCGAACTTTCACCACCAGATAAGAAGGTAACGGCATATGGCGCCTCTGTAAAAGCTCCTGTAGGCGAGTTTTCGGATCTTTCTGCTTATCACCGGGGCTAATTTCGTCCAATCGGCTGCGATACCAGTCCAAGATCAGGCGTTCGACGCGCTGCATATCACTATCCAGGAACACGCCGCCAATCAATGCCTCCACCGTATCTGCCAGGATTGACTCGCGGCGGGAGCCACCACTTTTCAATTCGCCCGGCCCAAGGCACAGGCATTTGCCCAAATCAAACTCGCGGGCCATCTCCGCCAGCGTGTGACCACGCACCAATGTGGCCCGCATGCGGCTCATATCGCCCTCGTCTATATGAGGAAAACGCTGATAGAGCGCGTTAGCGATGACAAAGCTAAGAATGGAGTCACCCAGAAACTCAAGGCGTTCATTGTGCTTACTACTGGCGCTGCGATGAGTCAAAGCGAGCAGTAGCAGCTCTTGCTGTTGAAAAGTGTAGCCTAGCTTCCGCTGGAGCCTGTTTATTACAATGGGGTTCATGCGTTACCAATAGATCAATAATGCGTCAGAAACTTGCAGCATAGAGAACACGCCTACTTTGCCAAAAGCCAATCCAAAGCCCTTTCGTTTATAGTGACTCCCGACAAGGAACCCACTTTTTCGCTCGACAAGATATTCTACATCCCGTAGGAGCATAATGCTGTGTTTACATCCCCGCCACATATCTATGGTGGAGGGGATCAATAGGCAATTAATGAATTGCACCAATCCGACTTAATCTTACACCGGTAGGCCATTCACCTTCCTGCTTTTTAAAACTCATCCAGATAGCTGTGGCTTTACCCACCAAATTTTTCTCCGGTACAAAACCCCAATAACGGCTGTCAGCACTGTTGTCACGGTTATCGCCCATCATGAAATAATGGCCAGCTGACACCACCCATTCTGCTAGCGGTTTACCAGGCTGTTGGTAGTAAGCCACCACCTGATCCCGTGTACCTGGTACGCTTAAAATAGAGTGGGTCACGTTGCCCAGCGTTTCCTTGCCCCCGCGCAGACGGATGCCGTTCTGCTGCACATTATCACTCAGTGGGATCTGATAAAAACCGTTGCTGGCCTCGCTAACGCCGCTACTGCTAAACAGTTGCACAAAATCACTTGGCTGCACATCGTTGTAAGTGACCGCTAACCTTTTATCACAAGACTGATCACCATCGCAGGACGGCTGTATGGCCACACGCTTATTCATCGGATCATATGTGATGCGGTCACCCGGCAAGCCGATAACACGCTTGATATAATCCAGTTTCGAATTCAGCGGATATTTAAATACGGCAATATCACCGCGTTGCGGATGGCCGGTTTTAATCAGCGTGGTTTGAGTAATAGGATCCTTGATGCCATAGGCATATTTTTCCACCAGAATAAAATCGCCAATCAGCAGCGTCGGCATCATTGAACCAGATGGGATCTGGAAGGGTTCATAGATAAACGATCGCACCACAAAGACCAACAACAATACCGGGAAAACCGATGCGCCGTTTTCCACCCAGCCCGGTGGCGGCTTAGCCACGTTGACTAACTCATTATCGTCTACATTGCCCGCAGCAGTTTTCTCCCGGCGGGCAGGTGCGCATTTGAAGCGCTCAAAGCACCAGATAATCCCGGTTATTAGCGTTGCCAATGCCAGGATCAGGGCAAAAATAATCGCCATGCAAATTACCTCGTTACGTGTGCTTATCGCTCTTACTTGCTATCTTTACCGACATGCAAAATGGCCAGGAACGCCTCTTGTGGCAGTTCGACATTGCCCACCTGCTTCATGCGTTTCTTACCGTCTTTTTGTTTCTGTAGCAGTTTCTTCTTACGGCTAACATCTCCGCCATAGCATTTAGCCAGCACGTTTTTACGCAGTTGCTTCAAGGTGGAACGTGCAATGATATGTGTACCGATCGCCGCCTGGATCGCAATATCGAACTGCTGACGTGGGATTAGCTCTTTCATCTTCTTCACCAATTCTTGGCCACGGTACTGAGCGTTGTCACGGTGGGTGATCAGCGCCAATGCATCCACGCGCTCATTGTTGATCAGCACATCGACGCGCACCATGTCAGAAGCCTGAAAGCGTTTAAAATTGTAATCCAGCGATGCATAGCCTCGTGAAGTTGACTTCAGACGGTCAAAGAAATCGAGTACCACTTCCGCCATAGGGATCTCGCAGGTCAACGCCACCTGATTACCGTGATAAACCATGTTAGTCTGCACGCCGCGTTTTTCGATACATAAGGTGATTACGTTGCCCAAAAATTCCTGCGGCATTAGCATGTGACACTCTGCTATCGGCTCACGCAGTTCCTGAATGTTATTCAGCTGAGACAACTTGGACGGGCTGTCAACGTAGAGGGTCTCTTTGCCAGTGGTTTCCACTTGGTAAACTACCGTCGGTGCCGTAGTGATCAGTTCCAGATCGTATTCACGCTCCAAACGCTCCTGAATAATTTCCATGTGCAGCAGGCCAAGGAAGCCACAGCGGAAGCCGAATCCCAGTGCGCTCGAACTCTCCGGTTCATAGAATAATGAGGCATCATTGAGGCTTAGCTTACCCAGCGCATCGCGGAAAGCTTCGAAGTCGTCGGAGCTGATAGGGAACAAACCGGCATAAGCCTGCGGCTTCACTTTTTTAAAGCCTGGCAAAGCATTGTCCGCAGGCTGACACGCAAACGTCAAGGTATCGCCCACCGGGGCACCGAGGATGTCTTTAATCGCGCAAACCAACCAACCTACTTCGCCGCAGTTCAGCATATCGCGATCGACACGTTTCGGTGTGAAGATACCTAGACGATCGGCATTATAGGTTTGACCGGTGCTCATCACCTTGATCTTGTCGCCCTTGCGCAACGTACCATTCTTGATACGCACCAAAGAAACTATGCCCAGGTAGTTATCAAACCAGGAGTCAATAATCAGTGCCTGCAACGATGCTTGTGGATCGCCTGCCGGTGGTGGGATATTACGTAATAGACGCTCTAGCACTTCAGAAACACCTACCCCGGTTTTGGCAGAGCAACGCAACGCATCGGTAGCGTCGATACCGACGATGTCTTCAATTTCTTGCGCAACGCGATCGGGATCGGCAGACGGTAGGTCAATCTTGTTCAACACCGGCACCACTTCCAGATTCATCTCTAACGCAGTGTAACAGTTTGCCAGCGTTTGGGCTTCTACCCCCTGCCCTGCATCCACCACCAGCAATGCGCCTTCGCAGGCCGCAAGCGAACGGGAAACTTCATATGAGAAGTCAACGTGGCCTGGGGTGTCGATAAAATTAAGCTGGTAAGTTTGGCCGTCTGGTGCCTGGTAATCCAACGTCACGCTTTGCGCTTTGATGGTAATACCTCGCTCGCGCTCCAGATCCATCGAATCAAGCACCTGCGCGGCCATCTCACGTTCAGTCAAACCGCCACAAATTTGGATAATACGGTCAGATAGCGTCGACTTACCGTGGTCGATATGGGCAATGATAGAAAAGTTTCTTATGTGTTTCATTTTATAAAATTTTTCTGCCTTGGTATTTCTGAATTACTCACCTATGGAAACCCGTATTAACCTAAAGTGGGCTTGGCCGTATTCCGCCTGAATTGCCGCATTCTACATGCCTCAACACTGAAAACCTAGCGATCGGTGCAGTGAAGGCATTCTATAATTCATTGCAGACTATCGTCTGTATGAACATGCTGTGCGGGTATTCGATGACCACAACCAACGCGTTTTAGCCCTTTTGCAAGGGCCGATGGTCTGGCGGACGGTTCGATGTGACGGTATTCCGCACCAGCGCGTAGCAGCCTAGGTGTACAACTAATCACTCATCAACTGGCAACTCCAGCAACGCGGCCCGCTGGCGTTGAATACGCTATATCAAGGGAAGATGTTGCCCTCTAACCGTCTAGAGCTGGGCAACCGAAAATCCTGCAATGATGCGGCAGCAGCGTTAAATTAGTGGAGAGTTTTCCGCCTGCACGTCCATGGCACCGGGCGGTATGCCTATCTGCAAAACGATCGGTTGGTATTCAGCCTGTTTACCCAAGCGGTAGGCCAAGCTGCGTACCAGCATAAAAGCCGCGCCACCACCCAGCAATGAGCCGAGTGCCGCAAAGGCATCAGTACCCAGCCAGTATTGCAGCAGGCTACCGCCGAGCATCATTCCCAGCAAAGGCATCAGGTAAACCAGCATCGCAGAACGCAGCAAGCTGCGTTCTGCAATACCTACCTCGACACGTTGCCCAGGCTCAAGTGGCTGATCAATGCGCACCTGCAATGGGTGTTCAGTTTCAGGCAATAGCTCATTCAACGCAGGCACATCGCAACCGGAACGCGCATTGCAATTACCGCAGCCGGTTTTGCGGTCACAGCGCAGTATCGCTACACCCTGTTGCCACGAGACCACCGTGGCCCACTCTTTCATCATTGAGGTGACACCTTAAAGGAAATATTGTCTGCGAGGCGCTTGGCCGTGGTAGGCGGCAACTCGCCAACGATGATGATTTCTCTGCCATTGCGCACCGCGGTTCGGATAGTACGCCGCCCCTGACGATAATACTGCTGCCCGGCACCGCTGCACGCAGGGCTGATATTAACAGAGAATCTGAACAATCCATCGCTGTAGAACCGCGTTTCGACCGGCTCGAAGACATTAAGCAATTTACGGCGATTGCACGCCACTTCATTCACCCCGTCAGGTAACCAACCAGCACGCCAACTCAGTTTGACATCATCCGTGACCGGGAGCGACAGCAGTGGCGGCAAATTGGCTTTGATCAGCCACTGCATGGCGGTTTGCACACCCGCGCCCACCATAAAGGATATTACTCGGTACTGTTCTAGCGTTTCGCCATCGCGATCAAGTAAATCTACGCGTAAAGGCAGCTTGGTGTCTTCATCCATCCAGACAATATAGCTGTAGCGTGAGCCGTCACGCGCCACCACGCAGATCACTTCACAGGGGCGATCGGAAATGCAGGTGCTACCCACGGCGATGTAATCGTAGTACTTTGCCAAATGTTAAAAATCAGCGTAAACGATCGCCGGTAGCGCATCGACGATATGATTGCCAGATAGCATAAGCTGGATTAGGCGCGCATCCATAGACTAGCTCACGCGCTGCATCGGGGGTGTTGCATCCCATTGATCGCGTTTCTTCCAGGCGTAAATGGTGTTCTGACTAATCGCCATCAGACGCGCGATCTCGGCTGGCGGGTAGTAGCCCTGCCAGTAAAGTTGTCTAGCCCTCTGACGTACAAAAGCGTCCTGTATCATCTTCCCTCCACCATTCATGGAGGGAAGATTACCCCAGCGCGCGATCCCAGTGCTGCCCCCTTTATGGTCTGGCCTTCATCTGACAACAAAACCCCGTTGAGACAGAAGGTTACGCTCTGCCATCATGGCCGGACAGAAACCACTCAACAGGATTATCGACATGGCTAGCGCAGCTAAACCAGCCCGCAAGAAATTCCGCGTTGCCGTCTCCTGTGCCACCGTTAACGGGCGAGAAATTCGCCCTGAGCACCTTCGTGATGCAGCAGCTACAGCCCGGACGTATACGGCGCACGCGTCAACGTAGAGCACAATCTTTCGCCTTTCCCCGGCAGTGATTTCGGCGAAATGGGGGATGTGATGGCGCTGAGTGCTGAAGATATCAGCGAAGGCCCGCTCGCTGGTCGTACTGCTCTTTATGCATAAATTGAGCCATCCGAGCGCATGAAAAAACTCCCTGATAAGGGTGAGAAAATTTACTCCGGCATTGAGTTACACACGCAGTTTGCCCTCAATGGCAAGGCTTATGTCATGAGGCTGGCTATGACCGATAACCCGGCAAGACTGGGCACCGAGCGCCTGAAGTTTGCCGCGCATCAGCGTAAGCAGGTTATATCTTTTAACAATCAGCAGGGTGAAGTGTCAATGTTCACCGATGCTATTGAGGCAGAACTGATCGCGCTAGCGGAGCAGTGCAGCGATGAAGGAAAGCAGTGGTTTAGCCTTGTGATGGGGATTATCAGCAAAGGCCGTAAGTCGGACAGCAAGCAGTTCAGCCAGTTGCGTGAAGCCGTGGAGAACGTCGCCCAATCCCACGCTGATCTGCTGGACCGCTTCAACGTTCTGAGCCGTGCTCGTCAGCAGGACCGCCAGATCATCCAGAAGCTGACTGTCGACCTTTCCGCGCTGACCAGCAGGCTGGTTAGCCAGGATAACAGCGACTCCCAGCGGCGGTAACAACAGTTTACAGCAGGCCGATTTCTGATTAACCGTTAAGCGAGACAAGAGCACATGGAAAACTCAACCCGCAGTCTTTATAACCAGTACATTACGGGTCAGGCACAGCTTAACGGCGTGCAGCCCGGCGACGTGGCGCAGGCGTTCAGCGTCGATCCCGCAGTCCAGCAGCGGCTTGAAAAGGCCTCAATGGAAAGCGATGAATTCCTGAAGACTATTAACGTCTTCGGCGTGAAGGCCCAGGAAGGTCAGAAGATCCTGATTAGTAGCAAAGGCCCGATCGCCAGCACCAACAACAGCAGCGATGGCTCTGCACGTCGCTAGTCTGTAGACAATCACACCAAAGAGCCGAATGCCTACTGCTGCCGCAAGGTGGACTAAGATTCCGCCGTGAACTACGCCCAGCTTGATGCGTAGTCAATCCAGCCGAATTTCCAGGCGCTGATCAGCTAGGACAACCGCCCAGCAGATTGCCCTTGACCGCATTATGATCGGTTTTAACAGCACCACTTATGCTAAAAAATCTGATGGGGTAGTCAATCCGCTATTGCAGGATTGCGGTATCGGCTGGTTGCAGAAAATCCGCCAGGAAGCCCTGCACCGCGTCATTAAGGACGTCACGCTCACTTCGCGCAATGAAGGCAATAAGATTGTTGCCAAAGGAACTTATGGCAATATCGACTCCGCCATTTTCGACGCCAAGAACACACTGTTGGATCCGTGGCACCGTAAATCGCCGGATCTGGTTGTTATTATGGCCGCTGATCTGTTGACTGCCAGTAAGTTCCAAAAACTTAATGCGTTGAGCCAGAACAACCCGAACAGCGAACTGATTGCCAGTCAGTTGATTATCAGTCAGGAACGCGTGGGAGGGCTGCCGACCTTACTTTGCGCCCTACTTCCTTCCCATCCAACGGAATGTTGATCACCTCGTTCAAGAACCTGTCGTTGTATTACCAACTGGGGGCACTGCAGCGCAGCATCATCGAAGAGCCGCACTACAATCGTATCGCATCCTATCAGTCTTGCAATGATGACTTTATTGTTGAGGATACGGCAAGGTGGCATTTATCGAAGGGATCCAGTTCGCCACAGCTAGAAAAGCAGGCGAGTGACAGAAGCGGCGGGCCGTTTTGCCCGCCATAATGGGAGAAGTGACGATGTTGACACCGGCACGACGGCATTTTCAGAAGGTAATGGCAGAGCGCTGGAGCCAGGCTAATGAAGAATCCGAGATCCAATGCACCGCGCATGAGCAGATCCTGCATCGTCTGCGCCTTGATCAGTCGCGATTGAAGGGTGTGCAGTCTGAAACGACCAAAGCCGAAATGAAAAAATCCATGCTGCCCGAATACGAGGGATGAATTGAGGGCACGCTGGACGGTTACAGTGGGCGGCAGGATGAAGTGATCAGCACACTGATGGTGTGGGCGATTGACTGCCGGGAATGTGCGCTTGCGCTGTAGCTTGGGCGCTATGTGGTTCGCCACGGCGTGACGTTGACCGATAACTTCAGCCGTGATGCGGCTCCCTTTTTAGCCGAAGAAATGAGTAATCCGGTGCTGACGGCTCGCCGCCACTGATGCTGACGCTGATTTGTCAGCCAGGACCGCCATGCTTGACGAAGTAGCAGAAATTACAGCTGGCAGCGATATGCCGGATATTGTGCGCGCCATGCTGTGCAAGTCCCGTGCACTTTCCCATCGCGGTGCCACTGATGTAACGGCAAAAACTGAAGCGCTAGCGCTGTTCCGTGAGGCGCTCACGCGCAACCCCCAATGCCGGGGTGAAAAAAGAGATTGCTACGCTTGCCCGCGAACTTAAGAAGCTGTCTGTGGATGGCGGCAGAAGCGAAGGTGAAGCGGCCAGCACTAACGAAGCTGACGGTACTGCAACTTCAACACCCGCTCTTGAAAAGACAACCTCCGCCAGTACATCGGGTAAAGCGGCAGCGCGTATAACCACAGCCAGGACAGCGATAGGCAAAGCGACAACCCGCAAAGCTGCCAGCCAGAAAAAGAATTTACGACTTCGGCCCCGTCCGACAGGCGGCGCGGACGGATATCTGCTCTATATTGTCTTTTAACCGCCCGTCCACCGCCTGATGGGATATGAGGCTTTGTTGAATAAATCGGATTTGGAATAAAAAGTCCCCTGAATGGGCATCTTTCAGGCAACGCGACAGGTGACCACCAAATAGCTGTTTTACTCTATACCTCGCTGTTGCTGCTATCGAACGTCGGTGGTAGCCTGTGATACTTTTCCACCGTGTGTTGTCTCCGGTCAGGCGCTGGTTCGCCACCGCTTGATTTCGGTCTGCATAGTCTGCCGACCAATAACGGTAACGAGATGCGCAATTTTACCCGGCGTTGGGGTTTTAAACGGGACATGGCCGGACTTCGCCCGCTTACTGATGCAGGTGTCGTCCGGGCAGTTCAACGGCACTTTGATCAGTGTGATAATGGAGTTGACAAAGCCCTGGAGGGCGAGAAGTGTCAGGCCGAAAATCCGTTTCAGCATCAATACGCTGGTAATTGCCATTACGCTGGTCATTGCCATATCGGAATAATGTTGTCGGCGACTACGCAGAAAAGGTTTTGCCTCTTAGTACCAGGCGTGATGTGCCGTTTCATCCACCGAGAAAGTGAGTGAACTCCGAGTGATAAGAGTGTTGTTTTAAGCCTTCCAGTTGGTGATGTTGAACTTTTGCTGGGCCACGGAATGTCGCTATTTTGACAGAAGGATAGTGATCTGATCCTCGTCCCGGCCAAAAGTTCGATTTATTCAACAACGCCACTTAAAGCTGCATCTATACCCGTGATACTTCAAGTTGCATCGGCTGTTGCGCGCTGTCCTGCTCCGGACTGGCTGCAATAATTTATGCCTATAGGAATTGATGCCTATAGGATAGGCACTAACTCATTGGGTAAACGCCCTTGCCACTTTGATGCCACGCCAATGATTTGGGGTAAATCTGCCTGCACTGGCAGTTTCGCCCCTCGCCGCACATTATATTCCGTACTTAGCCCTGAGCCGCAGGCGCAGATCAGGCCCGACTTGCCGCACCTCGCTAAAAACAAACTCAGGCGCATCAGCTAGTTGCTTAAGCCCCGGCAGATTACATAGACCCCGGCCATCATCACCTAATAGTTTTGGAGCTAGGTACAGAATTAGCTCATCTACTAGCCCGGCCTGGAGCAGCGCACCGGACAATTGAGCGCCCGCTTCGACCCAGATTGAGTTCACCTGGCGCTTCGCCAGATGCATCATCATCACAAACAGATCGACGCCGCCACCGTGCGCTGGAAAGATCAACTGTTCAACTTCCTGCGGCCAAGCCTGTTTATCTGGCTGTAGGCGCGCAAGCCAGGTAGCGCCCGGCTGTTGCACTACCCGATGCTGCGGCGTCACGCGGTTCTGGCTGTCAAGGATAATACGCCATGGCTGGCGCAGGTTTTCCTGCGGATATAGGCTTTGCGTTTCAGCATCCAGCTCATCCCAACGCACCGTCAGCGCAGGATCGTCTGCCAATACGGTGGCGCTGGTACTGAGGATCGCCGCGCTTTGCGCGCGTAGACGCTGTACGTCTTGGCGAGCCTGAGAAGAAGTGATCCATTGGCTTTCACCGGAGGCCATCGCCGTGCGGCCATCCAGCGATACCGCAAGCTTAAGTTGCACATAAGGAAATCCGGTGCGCATACGTTTCAGGAAGCCCGGATTCACTGCTCCGGCTTCCGCCAGCATCAAGCCGTGACACACCTCAATGCCAGCGTGCTGCAATTGGTAGAACCCACGCCCCGCCACCTGTGGATTGGGATCCTGCATCGCGGTGACAACCCGGCTGACGCCAGCTGCAACTAACGCATCGGCGCACGGCGGCGTGCGGCCATAATGGCTGCACGGTTCGAGCGTGACATAGGCGGTGGCACCACGCGCCTTTTCTCCCGCCATGCGCAGTGCGTGTACTTCTGCGTGGGGTTCACCAGCGCGTAGATGATACCCTTCACCCACGATTTCGCCATCGCGCACAATAACACAGCCAACGTTGGGATTAGGGGCGGAGGTAAAACGCCCCCGCCGCGCCAGTTTAAAAGCACGCGCCATGTAAACTTCATCACTTTGCATCCCCTGCTCCTTCAGTCCTGTAGGCGGGCGATCTCTTCGCCAAATTCGCGGATATCTTCAAAACTGCGGTATACCGATGCAAAGCGGATATAAGCCACCTTATCCAATTTTTTCAGCGCCTCCATCACCAGATTGCCGACCAGCTTGGTCGGCACTTCTCGTTCCCCCATAGCGCGTAGCTGTGATTTGATATGATTGATAGCATTTTCCACGTCATCCGCACTCACTGGGCGTTTTTCCAGCGCCTTTAGCATGCCGCGACGCAGTTTGTTTTCATCGAATGGCTTGCGCACCTCACTGCTTTTAATCACCCGTGGCATCACCAAGTCAGCCATCTCAAAGGTAGTAAAGCGTTCGCTACACATCAGGCACTGACGGCGGCGGCGTACCTGCGAACCATCGCCCACCAGGCGGGAATCAATGACTTTAGTATCAACGGTAGCACAGAAAGGGCAATGCATAACACATCCTGATAAACGATTTCATAGTTAGGCAGTCTAACGCGATAGTGCGGCCACAACAAAGGTCATCGGCCATTTGTTGTGATCGGCCAGGCTTCGCAATAGAGCCTTCAGCAATGTGCTGGTTGTCACCACGGCTCACAAGCCGCCCGTTCGTGAGCCGGGCAAAAAAAGAGCGCCAATCGGCGCCCCTTAAATTATTTAGCTGAACACCACCTGGTTTACGGCAGCATCGCAGTCTGATCCGCGCCCTCTTTTTCCACTTTTTGTTGCAGCATGTGCTCGCGCTTCATACACAGCTTTAATGCCAGCGCTGAGGCAACATAGATGGAAGAGAGGGTACCGATCGACACGCCGATCAGCATCGCCAGCGAGAAGCCATGCAGCATTGCACCACCGAAGATATACAACATAAGCACCACCAACAACGTGGTACCAGAGGTCATCAACGTGCGGCTCAACGTTTGAGTCAAGGATACATTCATGATCTCATAAGGCGTGCCACGGCGGATCTTACGGAAGTTCTCACGAATACGATCAGAAACCACAATGCTGTCATTCAACGAGTATCCAATAACTGACATCAGGGATGCGACGATAGTGAGATCAATCTCGATGTGGAACAGCGATAATACGCCCAAGGTGATGACCACATCGTGCGCCAAGGCAATAACCGCCCCCAACGCAAGACGCCATTCAAAGCGGAAACCGACGTAGATCAGAATACAAATCAGCGCCACCAGTAGCGCCATACCGCCGTTTTGCGCTAACTCGCTGCCCACGCTTGGGCCAACGAACTCGATACGCTTCCCTATGGCGTGGTTATCCACCGAATCATTGATCACGTTGATCACCTTATTACCCAGTTCCTGGCCTGCAGTACCGGTCGTCGGGGGCATTCGCACCATCACGTCGCGGCTGCTGCCAAAATTTTTGATAATCGGGTCTTGGAACCCAGCTTTTTTTAGCCTATCGCGAATCAGGTCAAGGTTAGCCGGTTTTTCCAGGTTAATTTCAATTACCGTGCCGCCAGTAAAATCTAACCCCCAGTTAAATCCACGCACCGACATGGTGGCGATTGATGCGACCAACAGCAACAATGAGATGCCAAAGGCCACGTAATCCCAGCGCATAAAGTCGTAGACTTTACGGCAATAGTTGAGTTGCTCAACAGTATAATCCTGTGCCATAACGCACTCCTCAGATAGACAGCTTGTTAATGCGTTTGCCGCCGTAAAGCAGGTTGACGATGGCACGAGTACCGACAATCGCGGTGAACATGGAGGTCGCCACACCGATTGCGGTGGTAATCGCAAAGCCCTTGATCGAACCCGTTCCCACGGCGTACAAAATGACTGCGGTGATCAAGGTGGTGATATTGGCGTCAACGATACTGGAGAAGGCACCTTTATAGCCCTCATGGATCGCTTGCTGAACAGAACGCCCATTCTTCAGCTCTTCCTTGATACGTTCGTTTATCAGTACATTGGCGTCTACTGCCACCGCCAACGTCAATACGATACCGGCAATGCCCGGCATGGTCAGCGTCGCACCCGGTAGCAGGGACATCACGCCAACGATCAACACCAGGTTAGCGACTAGCGCAGTGGTAGCGATCATGCCAAACTTGCGGTACCAAACCACCATGAAGATGATGGATGCCACCAGCCCCCATAAGCAGGCTTCCAGACCTTGGGCGATGTTCTGCTGCCCCAACGTTGGGCCGATGGTGCGTTCTTCAACGATCTGGATCGGCGCGATCAGTGCACCAGCACGTAGCAACAGCGCAAACTGACGTGCTTCGTTCGCATTACCGATACCGGTAATGCGGAAGCTGTTGCCCAGACGCGACTGAATATTTGCCACGTTGATCACTTCTTCTTGCTTGACCAACACTGCACGGCCGTTGGCATCTTTCTTGCCGCTATCTTTATACTCTACGAACAGGGTCGACATCGGCTTGCCGATGTTATCCTTGGTGAAGTTAGACATTGAGGTACCACCAGCGCTGTCCAACGAGATATTAACCTGCGGCTGGTTGTACTCATCGGTACTTGAGGTGGAATCGGTGATGTGATTACCAGTCAGGATCACGCGCTTGTACAGCACTATCGGATGACCATCACGGGTGTATTTCACTTCTGAATCGCCCGGCACGCTGCAGTTGGCCGCCGCAGTCGTGTTCACCAAACGGAAATCCAGCGTTGCAGTCGCACCCAGGATCTCTTTAGCACGTGCGGTATCCTGAATACCCGGTAACTCGACCACAATGCGATCAGTCCCCTGGCGCTGCACCAGGGGTTCGGCAACGCCAAGCTGGTTAACGCGGTTACGCAGAATAGTGATGTTTTGCTGCACCGCATATTCACGCGCTTCGCTCAGACGGGCATCAGACAGGTTGGCTTTCAGAGTGTTGCTGCCATTACTGGAAAGCACTAGGCCGCGTTGGCGCAGACCCATGTAGCTGATGGCCTTATCGCGGGTGGCATCGTCACGGAAGCGCACTTCCACGCCATTGTTACTTAACTTACTGATAGACGCGTAAGGAATGCCCTTTTTGCGCAGCTCGCTACGCAAGGTATCGATGGTCTGTTCCTGCAACTTGCTGAGCGCGGTGTTCATGTCAACTTCCATCAGGAAGTGCACACCGCCACGCAGATCCAGGCCGAGTTTCATCGGCTCAGCCCCTAGCATCACTAACCAGCGCGGCGTGGCCGGGGCCAGATTCAGCGCGACGACAAATTTTTCATCTAGCTCCGCCATCAGCGCTTCACGGGCGCGCAGTTGAACGTCAGGATCATTAAAACGCGCCAAAATGGCACCATTTTCCAGCGCTATCGACTTGCTTGCGATATGGTCTTTTTCTAATACGGTACGGATCTGATCCAGTGTAGTTTCACTGGAGGCAGCACCGCGCGCGCCAGTGATTTGTAAGGCTGGATCCTCACCGTAAAGGTTGGGAAGTGCATAAAGCAGCCCAATGAGGATCACTACGATCAGCATTGAGTACTTCCACAGAGGATAACGGTTTAACACGGCAATTCCCTTAGGGAAAAAATTATAGGGCCTTCATGGTACCTTTCGGCAGAACGGCAGCCACGAAGTCACGCTTGATCATCACTTCCGTGGTGTCGTTTAACGCAATAGTGATAATGCCGGTGTCGGCCACTTTGGCCACGCTTCCAATTAGGCCACCGGTAGTCATGACTTCATCACCCTTGCCGATGGAATCCATAAGTTTTTTATGATCTTTAGCGCGTTTCTGCTGAGGCCGTAGGATCATGAAATAGAAAATCAGACCGAACATCACTAGCATAACGATCAGAGAGTACGGGCTCCCCTGAGCCGGAGCCCCTGGGGATGCGATGGCGTCAGACATGAAAAAGCTCATTAAAATTCCCTAATTAAGTTATCAATTATTATACCCGTCATACTGCAAGTTGCCTGTGCGTCAGTTTCCCTCACTCACCCTAGTCACTAAGAACTTATCCAATTAGGCTATTTTTTGCCATTTTAGCCCTGGGAAGTGCTCACCCTCCTCACGTACGCCATGTACGCCACGGTTGTTGCACGCTGTCCTGGTGCAAACTGGCTGCAACAATTTACGCTTACTGGGATAGGCGCTACGTTGCCGCCTGCCTGCAACTCAAATTATTTAGGGTATAGATTAAGCAATTCTACCCTTCATCTTTCAAACTACAGCGGTGTTGGCTTCCCTCTCCCCATCACATAGCACTCTAGGCCATGGGGATTCGTTTGGTCGCCGCCTTGCCGTATTTTGAGGTCTATTAGGTATTTAAAGGTGGAATCGGCTTGCAGAGCCGACCATAAAAATCCGCAACAAATAGCGCTAATTTACCCTCTTCAATAGCCTGGCGTAAACCCGCCATTAGACACTGGTAATAACGCAGGTTATGAATTGTGTTCAATCTAGCCCCCAGTATTTCGTGGCAATGATCAAGATGATGCAAATAGGCACGGCTGTAATGGCGACAAGTATAGCAGTCACAGTCTTTATCCAACGGAGAAATATCATCTTTATACTTGGCATTACGAATTTTAACCACACCGTCAGTGACGAACAGATGACCGTTGCGGGCATTACGAGTTGGCATCACGCAATCGAACATGTCAATGCCGCGACGCACACCCTCCACCAAATCTTCAGGCTTGCCGACACCCATCAGATAGCGTGGCTTATCTGGTGGAATTTGCGGGCAAACCTGTTCGAGAATGCGGTGCATAGCCTCTTTTGGCTCCCCCACTGCCAAGCCGCCAACAGCGTAACCATCAAAGCCGATATCCACCAGCCCTTTTACTGAAGCATCACGTAAATCTTCGTAAACGCCACCCTGGATAATGCCGAATAAAGCATTTTTATTCTTCAACTCGTCAAAACGTTGACGGCTGCGCTGCGCCCAGCGAAGTGACAGCTTCATCGAACGCTTGGCGTAATCCCAATCGGCTGGGTACGGCGTGCACTCGTCAAAGATCATCACAATATCAGAACCTAGGTCATACTGGATTTCCATCGATTTTTCAGGGCTAAGAAATACTTTGTCGCCGTTGATCGGGTTACGGAAATGGACGCCTTCCTCTTTAATCTTGCGCATCGCGCCCAGGCTAAACACTTGAAAGCCACCGGAATCAGTGAGGATCGGGCCGTGCCACTGCATGAAATCGTGTAAGTCACCGTGCAACTTTATTATCGTCTGTCCTGGACGCAGCCACAGGTGGAAGGTATTACCCAACAGGATCTGTGCACCTGTCTCTTTCACTTCTTCTGGCGTTATGCCTTTAACCGTGCCATAGGTGCCAACCGGCATAAAAGCCGGAGTTTCCACCACGCCGCGTTCAAAGATCAGGCGACCATGGCGAGCGAAGCCATCGGTTGTCTGTAATTGGTACTCCAAAAAACCTCCAGCATCAGAGAAACCAAAGGTTGCACATTCTAAACTAACGTTTTAAGCCGTACCACAAGCTAGTCAGTCAAAAATAAGTTTGTTATTTTTGTTCCCTACAGGATTCGAATCTGTGACCTATGGCTTAGATGAACGTTTAAATATAACTTATTGTAATTAATTTATTATTCTGCATTCTGAGCGAGGCTTTGTTGAATAAATCGGAATCGGGAGCGGCATCTTGTTTAATGCACAGATCATGGCCAGCGCCTCTGCAACTTGCCCATCATAATCTCGCAGCGACAGGTGACCACCAAATAGCTGTTTTACTCTGTACCTCGCTGTTGCCGCTATCGAACGTCGGTGGTAGCCTGTGATACTTTTCCACCGTGTGTTGTCTCCGGTAACGCGCTGGTGCACCACCGCTTGATTTCGCTCTGCATAGTCTGCCGACCAATAACGGGCTCCGCTTTTAGGCGGTATTAACGCCTTGAGCTTCTTGCCCCTTAACTCATCATCACACACTCGCGTATCCTAAGCCCGATCCGCCGAGGCGACTTTGATTTTACGGTACCTCTGGCGGATGAGACCTGGGAAGGCTTCGGTATCGGTGACATTGCTCAAGGAAGAGTCAGCACAGATGACCTCATGTGTTTCTGTATCTACGGCCAAATGCAGTTTTCGCCAGATACGCCGTTTTTCCTGACCGTGTTTTTTTACCTTCCACTCCGCTTCACCCAACACGTTGAGCCCAGTAGAGTCGATAACGAGGTGCGCAATTTCACCCGGCGTTGGGGTTTTAAACGGGACATGGCCGGACTTTGCCCGCTTACTGATGCAGGTGTCGTCCGGGCAGTTCAACCGCACTTTGATCAGTGTGACAATGGAGTCGACGAAGCCCTGGAGGGCGCGAAGTGTCAGGCCGAAAATCCATTTTAGCATCAATACGCTGGTGATTACCATATCGGAATAATGTGGTGGGCGACCACGCAGAGAAGGTGTTGCCTCGCAGTACCAGGCGTGAAGTGCCGTTTCATCCCCCCAGCAAGTGAGTGAGCCCCGAGTGATAAGGGCGTTGTTGTAAGCCTTCCAGTTGGTGATGTTGCACTTTTGCTGGGCCACGGAATATCGCTATTTTGACAGAAGGAGAGTGATCTGATCCTCGTCCTGGCCAAAAGTTCGATTTATTCAACAACGCCGGTATAATGGCAAAATCATTTGCTTTAATTATTATTGGCCGAGCCGCTAGGTTAAGAATTTGTGCATGCAAAGCGAAAAAAAATCGAACTTAGAGTTCATTCCGCACTTCCAGAAAGCCTTTTTCGCCCCACGCTACTGGGGCATTTGGCTGGGTATCGGCCTTATGGCGGGTATTTCGCTGGTGCCTGCGCGCCTGCGTGATCCGCTATTAGGTGCGATCGGCACATTGGCTGGTAAGTTGGCGGCAGGTGCAAGACGCCGTGCACGCATTAACCTGTTGTACTGCCTGCCCAATGCATCGGAAAGCGAACGTGAGCATATTATTGACGCCATGTTCGCCTGCGCGCCGCAATCGATGGTGCTGATGGCCGAGCTGGCCTGTACCAAAGCGGAAAAAGTGCTGAAACGCGTGCATTGGCACGGCGAAGAGGTGCTAGATAAAATACGTGGGGAAGAACGTAATGTAATATTTTTGGTGCCGCATGGTTGGGCGGTGGATGTGCCCGCGATGCTTATGGCAGCGCGTGGGCAGTCGATGGCGGCGATGTTCCATAACCAACGTAATCCACTGATCGACTACATGTGGAACGCCGTGCGCCGCAAGTTTGGCGGACGTATGCATGCGCGTAATGACGGCATCAAGCCTTTTATCCACTCGGTACGTCAAGGATTTTGGGGATATTATTTACCAGATCAGGATCACGGTGTAGAGCACAGCGAATTCGTTGATTTCTTTGCTACCTATAAGGCAACACTGCCAGCCGTTGGTCGCTTGATGAAAGTGTGCCGTGCTGCGATCGTGCCGCTGTTTCCAGTATATGATGGTAAAGCTAGCAGGTTGAATATCTATATCCGCGAGCCAATGGATGATTTGGCTGAGGCGGACGACGCGCGCATCGCCCGCCGTATGAATGAAGAAGTGGAAAACTTGGTGGGGCCGAATCCTGAACAGTACACCTGGATCTTGAAAATGCTGAAAACGCGTAAAGAAGGGGAGATGGAGCCTTACTCGCGTGATGATCTATATCGCTAAACCACGCTCACAGTTTGATGATCAAAGACTGAACTCACCCAATGGTACAGCAGTTATGGTGAAGGAACAATGAAAAATGCCAGCCAGCGCTCCCTGCCATGGCTTTGCAGTAGTCATTACTCGACGCGTAGGATGCGGCAGGTATTGGTGGTGCCGATAGTTTCCATCACGTCACCTTGGGTGACGATCGACAGAAACCAGAAAGCCTTTATCACGCAGGTGGCTCACAGCGTCAGTGGCGGTGATGACATGACCATCGCGGCTATAGAAGTACACCGGCGTTACGCCCCGGTACAGTGCAGTCAGGTTCAGCGTGTGTTCATGGCGAGACATGGCGAAGATCGTAAGGCTGGAACTGATAAGCGACATCATCACGGCGGTGCAGCCGGATTTGGTCATGGCGATCAGTGCGGTAACCCCTTTCAGGTGGTTAGCCACGTACATTTAAGACATGGCGATCGTCTCTTAAATGTTGTTGAACTGCAGAACTGCACATCCAGCCGGTGTTTGGAGACGTTGATACTGGGGATCTTCTCCGCACCCAGGCAAACGCGTGCCATTGCAGCCACGGTCTCCGCTGTGTACTGGCTAGCAGCGGTTTCCGCCGACAGCATGACAGCATCGGTACCATCCAACAATGCGTTCGATACATCCATCACTTCGGCACGGTTTGGCAGCGGGTTGGTGATCATCGATTCCATCATTTGTTTTGCGGTAATGACGGCACGGTTCAACGTATGGGTACGGCGGATCAGTTTTTTCTGGATACCGACCAGTTCTGGATCGCCACGAGCCACCATGACTACATCAAATGCCAGAATGATATCGTCCATGGCTTCATCGCTGCAAACTGCTTCGGCGCGCTCAACCTTGGAAACGATTTTGGCGTAACAACCGGCGTCACGCGCCAGACAGCAGGCGTAGTCCAAGTCTTCACCGGTATATGGGAAGGAAACGGCCAAATAGTCGACGCCAATCTTGGCGGCAGTGACGATATCGGCTAGATCTTTTTCTGTTAGTGCTTTGGCTGACAGGCCACCGCCAAGCTTGTTAATGCCTTTATTGTTGCACAACGAGCCACCCATAGTAACTTCAGTAAATACTTTCATGCCTTGAACTTGCAGTACTTTCAACTGCACGCTGCCATCGTCGAGCAGGAGTACATCGCCCGGCACCACATACTTAGGTAGACCTTTACAGTCGATACTGACTTTTACTTTATCCCCTTCGCCATGAGATAGGCTGGCATCAAGCAGGAATTTATCGCCCACGTTGAGGAAAATTTTGCCTTCCTTGAAGGTGGAAACGCGGATTTTTTGGCCCTTGTAAGTCGCCCAAAATGGCGACGTGACGTCCCAGTTTGCTAGCAATTTTAAGTACCTGGTTCGCGCGATTTTGGTGATCTTCTGGGCTGCCGTGAGAAAAATTAAGCCGAACTACGTTAGCCGAGCGGCAATGATCTTTTCTAGATTATTATCGCGGTCGGTAGCTTGCCCCAGTGTCGCAACAATCTTGGTTCTTCTGAGGCGTCTAGACATGTGTTACTCCGTTAACTGGTGAAGTAAATAGGTGGTTCCGCTAATGTTTGGCAACGAAACCAGCAGTGAAATGTAATGAAGTTTATCCGCATGTGTGTCTAATAAGCTAGCGCATTATAACCGAACGGCGAACCCACGTTGTGTGATTAAAATAATATATAAGCTGGTGGATATTAACTGAAGCTGTTTTTGGCGTAGGGTAATAGCTCCTGGAGCCTATTGTTTCGACCGGTGGGTAAGCGTGGCGTTGTTGAATAAATCGGACTTGGAATAAAAGAGTCCCCTGAAAGATGCACATTCAGGGGACTCTTTTATTCCAAGTCCGATTTATTCAACAAAGCCTGCCTTTCATACCATGCCATGATTCCCTTATAAATTATATATGATGTGTCATCTTTCACATCATTGAAATAAAAAGTAACGTGAACAACTAAGTAACGTGAACAACTAATTTAGAAAAATACGCACTATCTTCTGTCATGCCAATCATAAAAAACGCCCGTACAAAAAATAATCTCGATTATGCGAAGCACTACGAAAATTTGGCTTGATCTCGTCTTTGATTGAGTATAAAATTACATTTCGAATGTGATACATTATGCATACTCAACCACGTTACCAACCTCATTTCAGCCGCCGTGCGATTGCGGCTAATAGTCCTGCCAAGAAGACCGATGTAGGCAATGAAAATAGTCTTATTAGTGAAATTGTCTACAATGAATAACAACCTATCCTCGCACAGCTGTTGCTGCCCCTGTTGAAACAACTCAGCAGACAATCTCGCTGGCTACTTTGGCTGACGCCACAACAGAAATTAAACAAAATAGAAATTAAACAAACTGTGGCTGTAGCAATCCGACCTACCGATCGAAAAGGTGATGCAACTAAGCCAGATCACCCCATTAGCGATGGTTGAGGCAATGGAAAAAGCACTACTGACGGGGAATTACAGCGTTGCTCTCGGCTGGTTGCCCGAACTAACGGAGGAGGATCGTCTAAAATTAAGGCAAACGGCAGAACTGGGTAGCACATATGGGTTCATTATGCGTCCGCCACCTGCCCCTCATCCTGATCACAGGCACTGTTCCACCCTAAAAATTAACTCTTTTTTGTATCATTAAGTAACTTTGTGATTATTATCACCAATTGTATCCCCTGTTAAGGGAATCGCTGCAAGATCATGCACAAAGCGAGTTAGGCTGAGGTTTCACGTAAAAAAATACGCAATATATAATTCCATTTTTACCGATTACTGTTAGCAAATATTTATAATTATGCGTCTTTTTTTTAGGGCTTTAGCACATCACACTTGTAACTTTCGCGCCACGTTGTAGACTTTATATCGTCAGGGTTGCTCTGTAACGCCAGAAAAGCTTGTCGAGTAACAAGGGAGTTCAAACCTTGACAAAGGAATTTAACCAAGGGCTTAAAACAGCTATTAAGGCTCTTTGCCTATTTGGATGACAACGAGGCGCAAATGAAAAAGACAGCTATCGCATTAGCACTGGCTGGCTTCGCTACCGTAGCGCAAGCCACTCCAAAAGATAACACTTGGTACACTGGTGCTAAACTGGGCTGGCCCCAGTACCATGACGCAGGTTTTTACAGCAACGGTTACCAAGATGGCATCGGTAATCGTCCGACCCACAAAAATGAGCTGGGTGCTGGCGCGTTTCTGGGCTACCAAGCAAACCAATATCTGGGCTTGGAACTGGGCTATGACTGGCTTGGCTGTATGCCTCACAAAGGCAGTGTGAATAATGGCGCTTTCAAAGCGCAAGGTGTTCAACTGGCAGCTAAATTGAGCTACCCAATTGTTGACAATCTGGACATTTACACGCGTCTAGGTGGTATGGTTTGGCGTGCAGACTCCAAAGCTAGCTACGACAACGTTCGTCGTCTGAGCTCCAACGATACTGGCGTTTCTCCGTTGGCTGCTATTGGTGTTGAATACGCACTGACCAAAAACTTGGCTACCCGCCTGGACTACCAATTCGTCAGCAACATTGGTGATGCTGGTGCTGTCGGTGCACGTCCAGATAACACCATGCTAAGCCTGGGTGTTTCTTATCATTTCGGCCAGAATGATGTTATAGCTCCAGTTGTGTCAGCTCCGGCACCTGTTGTTGAAACCAAGCGTTTCACTTTGAAATCTGACGTGCTGTTCAATTTCAACAAATCTACTCTGAAAGCAGAAGGTCAACAGTCTCTGGAACAACTGTACACTCAGTTAAGCTCCATGGATCCTAAAGACAGTTCTGTCATCGTTCTAGGCTATACAGATGCTGTAGGTTCTGAGCAGTACAACCAGACGCTATCTGAAAAACGCGCGCTCAGCGTTATTGACTTCCTTATTTCTAAAGGCATCCCATCAGACAAAATCTCTACACGTGGCATGGGCAAAGCTGATTCCACCACTGGTAACACCTGTGGCTACAAATCTGGCCGCGCTACCAAAGCTCAGATTGACTGCCTGGCACCAGATCGTCGCGTAGAGATCGAAGTTAAAGGCATCAAAGAGGTTATAACTCAGCCACAGGTCTAAGTTATCACTGCATAGAAAAAACCTCACTATGCGCTGAGGGATCTCCACTAAATCAGCGCTAGTAAACCAATACCATATTTCGGTAGGTTTTGGCGAGGTGGTTAACAACAGCATCCAGTGCTGTTCGCTTTAAAATTAGCGGCGAATGTCTTACAACATTCTCCGCTAACGTCAGATACGAGATGACACGTCACGACTTCTGGCTGTTAGCCTGATACCTCAGATGTAATCTTTTATTTTCACCATGATATCCCAGTAACCACATTACGGCCTTAGCCAGTGTTGCCAGCAGACTCAGCACCGGCATTCACCCTGCTGTGCCACTGTGACTGGCCCAAAGAACAAAACAAAAACGCTCGGCTTTTTTCATCGCGGAAGTTCTGCTCTATCTGCATTCTGCGTCTGTACAGTTTTGTAGTGGATCAGTAATTCAGGAAACTTCTAAATCCTGTTAATGTTAAACAGTGAATATGAGGTGATGAATGATCAAAACTCGTCGGACTAAACGTACATTTTCCCGGGAGTTCAAACTCGACGCTATTGATCAGGTGGTTAAAGACCAGCGCGATCCCCGGGAGGTTGCTCTGGCACTCGAACTCAATCCTGACCCTCTGCGCGAATGGATACAGCTGTATAAACAAGAAATTCTGGATATTGAGCCGGTTGGGAATACCATTACAACAACGCCTGTAGAAGGCGAACTGATCGATGAGTTCTTTGTCAGTGGCGAATACCGCACCGTATTGCGCATGTGTATCTTCCAGCCGCAGTACCTGGAGAAGTTCATGATCCTCAGCGATAAACCGTTGGTGAAATGAAAAACCGCTAAAGCGATCTTTTGTTATTTAAATTCGAATAATCGGCCATAACGCCTGCTATTATAATGCCTTGATACGGCTGACGTATCATCACGCACAGGATAGTTAGACTTTCCTGCCCATCTCTCGCGATAATGAAAAATAGAGCAATATCCGGATGTTGCATCCCGGATCTTTTCTAAATTGAATGGGAGCAGTCATGGGTCAGGAAAAGCTCTACATCGAAAAAGAACTAAGCTGGTTATCCTTTAATGAACGCGTATTGCAGGAAGCCGCAGATAAAAGCAATCCACTGATTGAGCGCATGCATTTTCTCGGCATTTACTCCAACAACCTCGACGAGTTCTATAAAGTCCGCTTTGCCGATCTCAAGCGGCGCATCTTGATCAATGAAGAGCAAGGCTCCGCTGACGACTCCCGCCACCTACTAAAAAAAATTCAGGCCAAAGTGTTAGAAACCGATCAGGAGTTCGACAGCCTGTATAACGATCTATTGCTGGAGATGGCACGCAACCAAATCTTCCTGATCAACGAACGCCAAATTTCGGAAAACCAGCAAATTTGGCTAAGGCAGTATTTCAAACAGCAATTGCGCCAGCACATCACGCCAATCTTGATCAATTACGACACCAATCTGGCAAAGTTCCTAAAAGACGATTACACCTATCTGGCGGTAGAGATTATCCAGTGGACACGCATCGACTACGCGCTGCTGGAAATCCCATCCGACAAAGTGCCACGCTTGGTCAATCTGCCGCCAGAAGCGCCACGCAACCGCAAGCCGATGATCCTGCTGGACAACATTTTACGCTACTGCCTGGATGATATCTTCAAGGGTTTCTTCGACTACGATGCACTTAACGCCTACTCGATGAAAATGACCCGCGATGCTGAATACGACCTGGTCACCGAGATGGAAACCAGCCTATTAGAACTGATGTCTTCCAGTTTGAAGCAACGCCTCACCGCCGAGCCAGTACGCTTCGTCTACCAAAGTGATATGCCGAACCCGATGGTGGAGTTGCTGTGCGGCAAGCTCGGCATCACCAACTACGATTCAGTTATCGCAGGTGGCCGCTACTATAATTTCAAAGACTTCATCGGCTTTCCGAATGTCGGCAAAGCCAACCTGGTCAACAAGCCACTGCCACGGCTACGCCTTAGCTGGTTCGACCGCTTCCGCAACGGCTTTGATGCCATCCGCGAAAAAGACGTGCTGCTGTATTACCCCTACCACACCTTCGAGCATGTGCTGGAGCTGCTACTTCAGGCATCGTTCGATCCCAGCGTACTCGCGATAAAGATCAATATTTACCGCGTGGCGAAGGACTCACGCATCATCGAATCGATGATCCATGCCGCGCACAATGGCAAAAAGGTCACGGTAGTGGTCGAGCTGCAAGCACGCTTTGATGAAGCGGCCAATATCCACTGGGCCAAGCGCCTGACCGAAGCTGGCGTACACGTTATTTTCTCGGCACCAGGGCTGAAAATTCATGCCAAACTATTCTTGATTTCGCGCCGTGAAAGCGAAGCAATCGTGCGTTATGCCCATATCGGCACCGGTAATTTTAATGAAAAGACGGCACGTAGCTATACCGACTATTCGTTGCTGACTGCGGACTCGCGCATCACCAAAGAAGTGCGCCGGGTGTTCAACTTTATTGAGAACCCGTACCGGCCAGTCACCTTCAACCACCTGATGGTGTCGCCACAGAACTCACGGCTGAAACTGTATCAACTGATCGACAACGAAATCGCCAATGCCCAGGCTGGACAGCAATCTGGGATTATGCTAAAAATCAATAACTTAGTAGATAAGGAGTTGGTAGATAGGTTATATAATGCCTCCGCTGCTGGGGTGAAAATCCGCCTGTTGGTGCGTGGCATGTGTTCTTTGATTCCCCACTTGCCGGGTATCAGTGACAATATCCAGGTAATCAGCATCGTTGACCGCTATCTGGAACACGATCGGGTCTACGTTTTCACCAACAAAGGTGACAAACAGGTTTATCTGTCCTCCGCCGACTGGATGACCCGTAACATAGATTACCGAATCGAAGTGGCAGTATCGCTACTTGACCCAATGTTGAAACAGCGCGTTCTGGATATTCTAGAGATTCTGTTCAGCGATACAGTCAAAGCCCGCTATCTAGATAAAAAACTGAGCAACCAGTACATGAAACGCGGTAATCGCCGGAAGATACGCGCTCAGGTCACTATTTATGAATATTTGAAAGCTCTGGAACAACCCGGACAATAGGCCAGCCACTATGCCGCTAAAAAGCACTGCAACCACTAAACCACAGGAATTCTCTGCCATCGACCTCGGCTCGAACAATTTTCACATGGTGATAGCCCGCGTCGTCAACGGTGCCTTACAAGTGTTGAGCCGCTTAAAACAGCGGGTGTTCCTCGCCGAAGGATTGGACAGCGACAATGTGCTCAACGAAGAGGCGATAACACGCGGCCTGGCTTGCCTGGCACTGTTCGCTGAACGGCTACGGGGTTTCCCGGCGGATAATATCACCATCGTCGGTACCCATGCCCTGCGCCGAGCGGTAAATGCGGAAGTGTTCCTCAAGCGCGCTGCCAAAGTCATACCCTATGCAATCGAAATTATCGCCGGTCAAGAAGAAGCGCGTCTGATCTTTATGGGAGTGGCGCATACCCAGCCAGAAAAAGGCCGTAAGCTGGTGGTCGACATCGGTGGCGGTTCCACCGAGCTGGTAATCGGTGAAGACTTTGAACCGCTGTTAGCGGAAAGCCGCCACATGGGCTGCGTCAGCTTCGCCCAGATGTTTTTCCCCGGCAGGGAGATCAGCAAAAAAAGCTTCCGCCGCGCACGTCTGGCGGCAGCACAGAAGCTCGAGTCCCTAGCCTGGCAGTACCGCATTCAGGGCTGGCAGCATGCGCTGGGCACTTCTAGCACCATCAAGGCCACTCACGAAGTGCTGGTGGCGATGGGCAAGAAAGATGGCTTGATCACCCTGGATCGGCTGGAGATGCTCGCCGAGCAGGTGCTACCATATAAAAATTTCAGTTCGCTGAGCTTGCCAGGGCTGTCAGAAGAGCGCCAGCCGTTATTCGTAGCGGGTCTTGCCATCCTGTGCGGCGTATTTGACGCGCTGGCGATCGGAGAGTTGCGCCTTTCCGGTGGTGCATTGCGTGAAGGTGTGTTGTATGAAATGGAAGGCCGTTTCCGCCATCAGGACATCCGCAGTCGCACAGCCAAAAGCCTGGCCGATCACTACAACATTGACAGTGAGCAAGCCAAGCGGGTGTTGGAAACGAGCGAACTATTATATTCACAGTGGATGGTGCAAAACACCAAACTGGTACAGCCGCAATTGGAAGCGTTACTAAAATGGGCCGCCATGCTGCACGAAGTGGGGCTCAGCATCAACCAAAACGGGATGCAACGCCATTCGGCCTACATCCTTCAGCACTCCAACCTGCCGGGCTTCAACCAGGAACAACAACTGCTGCTGGCAGTACTGGTGCGCTTGCACCGCAAAGCTATCAAGCTAGAAGAGTTTCCTCGCCTGAACCTGTTCAAGAAAAAGCATTACCTGCCGCTGATTAAACTACTGCGCCTGAGCATCTTGCTCAACAACCAGCGCCAGTCAACCTCCACACCGGAGACCTTGCATCTTAGCACCCACAACAACCATTGGACGCTATGTTTCCCATGCGGGTATTTGGCGCAAAATAACCTGGTGCAGTTGGATCTCGAACGTGAGCAGGCTTATTGGAGCGACATCGTGGGCTGGAAGCTGATGATTGAGTAAGAATGCACGGTAGGATGCGCAATGTTCAGCCTAGGCTTTTCGGCGTTAATGGCCAAGAAGCGATCGTAGCCCCGTCGGTCATGGAGGTGCAGGGAACAACCAGCCGACAACGCGGAGTATCGGCATTAGGGGCGTGATCCGAGGAACTGGGGCCATTGCCGGACACAGTCTAGCGACAGCAACCAGAAATAAATGAATAATTTTGTCATCACCGCCTGAAATTCTGGTTATAATATTCATTATCAAGTCGCATAGAAAATCGGTACTGCTGGCGATATATGCGTAAAATAACTCCTGGAAAAACAACGAAAATTCCGAGAAAATTAGGACAGATTGCCATGAAACTCATCCATTTCATCCAATGACATCTGTACAATGCCTTCTATCGTTGAAAGAGTCCCAGCCAGTACCTGTTAAGGAATACCATGTCTGCCGCTACACATAATGTCAAAAAAGTCGCTGAATACCGCCAACACATTATTTCGCTGCTACTAAATAATAAGGATCTGGTCGACGGCATACTCGGCCATCCGGGGGATGAAACTGCCCTCAGTCAGCACGAACTGCTAAACCAAACAGCGGAGATCTCCAGCCTGCTGGACGACATGCACGCCGCCGACCTGGCAGACCTGTTGGAAGCATTGCCGCAGGATGAACGCTTGGCGCTATGGCGGCTGGTGGGCAACAGTAAACGCGGCCAAACATTGGTGGAAGTGGCCGAACCGGTGTGGGATAGTTTGCTCGAAGAGATGAGCGATAAGGACCTGCTTAAGGCGATCAAGGAGCTGGACGTCGACGAACAAGCCTACCTGGCACAATACCTGCCGCGTAACCTGATGGGGCGGTTGCTGACCTCTCTGGAACCGGAGCAGCGCGCTCAGGTGCGAGAGATGAGCCATTACGGGAAAGACACCGTTGGCTGGATGATGGATTTTGAACTGGTGACAGTGCGCCCAGATGTCACACTCGGCGCGGTGCACCGCCTCCTACGCATGCGCAAAACCATTCCAGACGCCACCGACAAACTGTTCGTCACCGATCGTAAAAACACCCTGCTGGGTGAATTACTACTCACTGCGGTGCTAATCAACGATCCAGAGACGCCAGTGCGTGAAGTCATGGACCACGATCCCACCCGCTTTCAACCAGAAGATAAAGCCGATGAAGCAGCCAGCGCTTTCGAACGTTATGATCTGATCAGTGCCCCGGTGATCGACGCCAAAGGCAAGTTGATGGGTCGCCTGACCATTGAAGAAATCGTCGATGCGGTCAACGAAGAAAGTGACAGCAATCTGCGCCGTTTAGGGGGCTTAAGCCCGGAAGAAGATGTGTTCGCTACAGTCAGCAAGGCGGTGAAAACTCGCTGGACCTGGTTGGCGATCAACCTATGCACGGCGTTTATTGCCTCAAGAGTTATCGGCTTATTCGAACACACCATATCTCAACTGGTGGCATTGGCGGCATTAATGCCTATCGTCGCTGGCATCGGTGGCAATACCGGCAATCAAACCATCACCATGATCGTCCGTGCGCTGGCGCTGCACCAAATCGAAGCCGGCAACATTTCACGCCTGCTGCTCAGGGAACTGGGGGTCGCGCTCATCAACGGTGTTGTATGGGGCGGGATCATGGGCGTGGTCACTTGGCTGCTGTATGGCGATCTAGCGATGGGCGGGGTGATGACACTGGCGATGATCCTCAACCTGCTGGTGGCAGCGCTAATGGGGGTGATGATCCCGATGACCATGATCAAACTGGGGCGCGATCCGGCGGTCGGTTCCAGCGTAATGATCACCGCACTGACTGATACCGGTGGTTTCTTCATCTTCCTTGGCCTCGCGACGTTGTTTTTGCTGTAATCTTGGACTCGCCGCCTGCAGAAATGAGTTATTCATCAGGCGGCTGCTCCCAAGATGCTCGATCCCCTATTACTTTACCCGGTGTGCCATAACATCCTGATATTTATAGCTATGAGGATGTCAACGCCTTCTTCTGCAAAATTCCGTATACCCGCTTTGTGTTTGATGCTGGGATTGTTAGTATAAATCATGGCGCGTTTCCTGATGCTTCATATCAGGAAACGTACCCATACCAAAACCGGTAACGCTCACCTTTCAAAGCTCAATGTCAGATCAAGTCTTTCTCCATGATGCCTTCGCTGACCCCAATGATTATCCTGTAAGGAGTGTGATTTTTGCGGTTGAGTTCCCCCCTGCTCCTTAGGAGAGAAATTTCACCGCCATGAATGTAAAAAAGCCAAAATTTCCAGCCTTGCAGCGTGTTGATAACCCGTAAGAGATGTCTTTCCAGGGGTTATTTTTTTGAATAACCAATATAGGAGATGGCAAACTTTTGGCGTCATCAGCATTGCGGGATATTCGAAGCCCTTCCGCTATTTGCAGCGGTATGAAATGCTATTATGGGCGGCAATGATTAAACGTGGGGCACTGTGCCTCACCAGGAATATTAATAGGGGCTACCCAATGATTATCGTCACTGGCGGTGCTGGCATGATTGGCAGCAATATCGTTAATGCACTGAATGACAAAGGATACCGCGATATTTTGGTGGTAGATAACCTGAAAGACGGCACCAAATTTGTCAACCTGGTCGATCTTGATATCGCCGACTATATCGATAAAGAAGATTTTATCGCTAGGATCGTGGCGGGTGACGATCTGGGGGATATTAAGGCAATATTCCACAAAGGTGCCTGTTCCTATACCACCGAATGGGATGGCAAGTACATGATGGATAACAACTATCAGTACTCTAAAGATATTCTGTACTACTGTCTGGATCGCGAGATCCCATTCCTATACGCCTCATCTGCTGCCACCTATGGTGCCCGTGAAACGTTTATCGAAGAGCGTCAATATGAAGAGCCATTGAACGTTTACGGCTACACCAAGTTTCTATTTGATCAGTACGTACGTAAAATCCTGCCTAAGGCAAACTCGCCGATCTGCGGCTTCCGTTATTTCAACGTCTACGGCCCGCGCGAAGGCCACAAAGGCAGTATGGCGAGCGTTGCTTTTCATCTGAATAGCCAGATTAACTGTGGCGAAAACCCAAAACTGTTCGCTGGTAGTGAAAACTTCAAGCGTGACTTTATCTATGTTGGCGATGTGGCAGCGGTCAACCTGTGGTTCTGGGAAAACGGCAAGTCAGGCATTTTTAACTGCGGAACTGGGCAAGCGGAAAGCTTCCAAGTGGTCGCCGATGCGGTGATAGATTTTCACCAAAAAGGCAAGGTGGAATCCATTGAGTTCCCGCAAAAGCTGAATGGCTGCTATCAGGCATACACCCAGGCCGATCTCACCAAGCTGCGCGCCGCTGGCTATGATGAGCCGTTTAAAACGGTCGTGAAAGGGGTTAAAGAGTACATGGCTTGGTTGAATCGTACCGTTATACGCTGAAGGAATATGAAAATACTGGTTATCGGCCCGTCATGGGTTGGCGACATGATGATGTCGCAGAGTCTCTATCGTATCCTTAAGGCCGAATATCCGTCTGCGGAAATCGATGTGATGGCGGCAGCCTGGTGTCGCCCATTGCTGGCGCGTATGCCGGAAGTTCATCAGGCGCTGCCGATGCCGCTGGGTCACGGTACTTTGGCCATCGGCGAACGCTGGCGTCTCGGCTATGCCCTACGCGCAAACCAGTATGATCATGCTTATGTATTGCCCAATTCGTTTAAATCCGCGTTGGTGCCGTTTTTCGCCAATGTGCCACAGCGTACCGGGTGGCGCGGTGAAATACGTTACGGTCTGCTGAATGATATCCGCGTGCTTGATAAAGGCGCCTTCCCGTTGATGGTTCAGCGCTATGTGGCGTTGGCTTATGACAAAGGGCGCATTCATTGCGCTGACGATCTGCCTCAACCACTGTTGTGGCCACAGATACAGGTCAGCGAAGAAGAGATCGCCAAGACCACTACCGCGTTCAATTTGACCGATCATCGGCCGATGATCGGCTTTTGCCCAGGGGCAGAGTTTGGCCCGGCAAAACGTTGGCCGCACTATCACTATGCCACATTGGCACAGAGGTTGATCGAGCAGTGCTATCAAATTGCGCTGTTCGGCTCGGCAAAAGACTACGCAGCTGGCGAGGAAATCCGCACGGCATTGCAGGCAAATGCCCGCGATTGTTGCATCAATCTGGCCGGGAAAACCCAGTTGGAGCAGGCAGTGATCTTGATCGCCTCCTGCCAGGCGATAGTCAGCAACGATTCCGGTCTGATGCACATTACCGCTGCATTGAATAAACCAATGATAGCCCTATACGGTCCGAGCAACCCAGATTTTACGCCGCCGCTATCCGATAAGGCTAAGGTGATTCGTGTAATCAGCGGCTACCACAAGGTGCGTAAAGGCGATGCCGATCAGGGTTATCACCAAAGCCTGATCTATATTCAGCCACTGCAGGTGTTGGAAGCGCTGACGCCGTTACTGGCTGCCAGCGAGGAATAACCATGCAGGTGTTGATTGTTAAAACTTCCTCGATGGGGGACATACTCCACACGCTTCCCGCACTGACCGATGCCATGCAAGCCATTCCGAGCATCCGCTTCGATTGGGTGGTGGAGGAAGGCTTCCGTCAAATCCCCACCTGGCATCCTGCTGTCGATCGCGTGATCCCAGTGGCTATCCGCCGTTGGCGTAAAAACTGGTTTGGTCGCGCAACGTGCCAGCAGCGCGGCGATTTCAAACGCACAGTGCAGCAACGCAGCTATGACGTCGTGATCGATGCACAGGGGCTGATTAAAAGCGCGGTGTTGATCACTCGCCTTGCTAAAGGCTGTAAACATGGCCAGGGCTGCAAGAGTGCACGCGAACCCTTCGCCAGTTGGTTCTATAATCATCGGCATGAGATCAGCAAGCAGCAGCACGCGGTAGAACGCACACGCCAACTGTTTGCCAAAAGCCTGGGTTACGACCAGCCGGGCAGCTACGGCGATTACGCCATCACTGGGCGATTTCTCAGCCAGCCGCCAGCCGATGCCGGTCAGTATCTGGTGTTTCTGCATGCAACCACGCGCGACGATAAACACTGGCCGGAACAAAACTGGCGCGAGCTGATTAGGCTGGCGGCAAACAGCGGGCTGAGGATCAAACTGCCGTGGGGCACGGACCATGAGCGCCGGCGCGCACTGCGGCTGGCAGAAGGTTTTGCGCATGTCGAGGTGCTGCCAAAGCTCAGCCTGCAACAGGTGGCCGAGGTATTGGCTGGTACTAAACGTGTGGTCTCCGTAGATACCGGGCTGAGCCACCTTGCCGCTGCGCTTAATAAGCCGAATATCATGCTGTTTGGCCCAACAGATCCTGGGCTAATCGGCGGTTATGGGCAGAATCAGTACGCCTGCCTGCCGCTGGCAGGTAACAAAATGGCGGATATCAGCGCACAACAGGTTTATGGCCTACTACAGGGCGTTGTTGAATAAATCGAACATTTGGCCGGCACGCGGCTCCGATCATTCTCCTTCTGTCAAAATCGCGACATTCCGTGGCCCAGCAAAAGTTCAACATCACCAACTGGAAGGCTTACAACAACGCCCTTATCACTCGGGGTTCACTCACTTTCTCGGTGTATGAAACGGCACTTCACGCCTGGTACTGCGAGGCAAAACCTTCTCTGCGTGGTCGCCGACAACATTATTCCGATATGGCAATGACCAGCGTAATGGCAATCACCAGCGTATTGATGCTGAAACGGATTTTCGGCCTGACACTTCGCGCCCTCCAGGGCTTCGGCGACTCCATTGTCACACTGATCAAAGTGCCGTTGAACTGCCCGGACGACACCTGCATCAGTAAGCGGGCAAAGTCCGGCCATGTCCCGTTTAAAACCGCAACGCCGGGTGAAATTGCGCACCTCGTTATCGACTCTAGCGGGCTCAACGTGTTGGGTGAAGGGGAGTGGAAAGTAAAAAAATACGGTCAGGAAAAACGGCGGATCTGGCGAAAATTGCATTTGGCCGTAGATACAGAAACACATGAGGTCATCTGTGCTGACCTTTCCTTGAGCAATGTCACCGATACCGAAGCCTTCCCAGGTCTCATCCGCCAGAGGTACCGTAAAATCAAAGTCGCCTCGGCGGATCGGGCTTAGGATACGCGAGTGTGTGATGATGAGTTAAGGCGTAAGAAGCTTAAGGCGTTAAGACCGCCCAGCAGCGGAGCCCGTTATTGGTCGGCAGACTATGCAGAGCGAAATCAAGCGGTGGCGAACCAGCGCGTTACCGGAGATAACACACGGTGGAAAAGTATCACAGGCTACTACCGACGTTCGATAGCGGCAACAGCGAGGTACAGAGTAAAACAGCTATTTGGTGGTCACCTGTCGCTGCGAGATTATGATGGGCAAGTTGCAGAGGCGCTGGCCATGATCTGTGCATTAAACAAGATGCCGCTCGCCGGTATGCCAGAAAGTGTACGCCTTGCCTGAAAGATGCCCATTTAGGGGACTCTTTTATTCCAAATCCGATTTATTCAACAAAGCCTAATCGCCCCTCTAATGCTCTGTAATTGTTGGGGCAGATTGCTGTTCAGGTTATTTTCCATTTTTTATCTTGATATATTTCTTCTTGAAATTAAGGCGAATAGCTGGATCCAGCAAAAAATAAATTGAACTTATTTCTTTGATTCTTTTGATTACCTTTTGACGGCTGGACGTGTTGTCCATCTTTCGGCCATAGCGCTGGAATATATTGATCCAATGACAGGCGATAAGATTGGCATATCGATAACCAAACACGCGTTCCATCTCTTCCGTCGCCTTGACCAGCAGTTCGACTTTCTCGCTATCAACCCGGCTCGATAGGCTGTTGCCATGTTTGAAATAGAGATAGGGGCTGCTGCGAGAAAAGACGATGTGCTGACAATGGCTCAATATTGTCGGGAAAAGATAGGCATCCTCATAACAGAGGAATGGCGGAAAAGGATGTGCTAGTAGCAGTTCCCGTTTAATGAACTGACCGATGAAATGAGCCTGAATGTCCCTATGGATCAGGAACTTTTTTATCGCCTGCGGCTGTGACAACGGCTGCGGTTGCAGGCCCGTCCATGAGATATCCAGATCGTTGTCGTGATGCTCTTCGTTGAGTCTGGTAAGCAGCAATTCCGGTTGTGAAGCTGCCAAAAACTGCACGACATCGCATAGAGCGTCGGATAAAAGCGAATCATCGCCATCTACCATGGTGACATAGTCGCCGGAACATTGCTGGATGCCAAAGTTCCTGACCTTACCGATATTACGAAAATCGACCTGAAATAGACGTGTGTGGTGTGCATGACGCTCGGCAAATTGCTGCAATATTTCCGCCGTGCGATCGACAGAATCGTCGCTAATCAGAATTATTTCATAACCTTCGTTCAGGTCGGTAAGCGAGCTGAGCAAAGTGACCAGTGTCTTATCCAGATAGGCTTCGCAATTATGCGCCGTCAGGACAATGCTGAGTATCTTCCGATCCACGATCATTAATATTCCAAGTCAAAAAAACTAGCTTACAATGCTTACTATTGCTGTAGTAGGGTGTTGTTGAATAAATCGGATTTGGAATAAAGAGTCCCCTAAATGGGCATCTTTCAGGCAAGGTGTACACTTTCTGGCATACCGGCGAGCGGCATCTTGTTTAGTGAACAGATCATGGCCAGCGCCTCTGCAACTTGCCCATCATAATCTCGCAGCGACAGGTGACCAACAAATAGCTGTTTTACTCTGTACCTCGCTGTTGCCGCTATCGAACGTCGGTGGTAGCCTGTGATACTTTTCCACCGTGTGTTGTCTCTGGTAACGCGCTGGTTCGCCACCGCTTGATTTCGCTCTGCATAGTCTGCCGACCAATAACGGGCTCCGCTGCTGGGCGGTATTAACGCCTTGAGCTTCTTGCCCCTTAACTCATCATCACACACTCGCGTATCCTAAGCCCGATCCGCCGAGGCGACTTTGATTTTACGGTACCTCTGGCGGATGAGACCTGGGAAGGCTTCGGTATCGGTGACATTGCTCAAGGAAAGGTCAGCACAGATGACCTCATGTGTTTCTGTATCTACGGCCAAATGCAATTTTCGCCAGATCCGCCGTTTTTCCTGACCGTATTTTTTTACTTTCCACTCCCCTTCACCCAACACGTTGAGCCCGCTAGAGTCGATAACGAGGTGCGCAATTTCACCCGGCGTTGCGGTTTTAAACGGGACATGGCCGGACTTTGCCCGCTTACTGATGCAGGTGTCGTCCGGGCAGTTCAACGGCACTTTGATCAGTGTGACAATGGAGTCGCCGAAGCCCTGGAGGGCGCGAAGTGTCAGGCAGAAAATCCGTTTCAGCATCAATACGCTGGTGATTGCCATATCGGAATAATGTGGTGTGCGACCACGCAGAGAAGGTTTTGCCTCGCAGTACCAAGCGTGAAGTGCCGTTTCATCCACCCAGAAAGTGAGTGAACCACGAATGATAAGGGCGTTGTTGTAAGCCTTCCAGTTAGTGATGTTGAACTTTTGCTGGGCCACGGAATATCGCTATTTTGACAGAAGGAGAGTGATCTGATCCTCGTGCCGGCCAAATGTTGATTTATTCAACAACGCCACGCAAAGAGTGAAACTAATGGAACACGAAAACAAACGCCCTCTTTACATCCCTTACGCCAACCTAATTTTGCTGGAGTCTCCGCTGCTTAACAAAGGCAGTGCTTTCACCGAGGAAGAACGTAGCTACTTCAATCTGCATAGCCTGTTGCCAGAAGCAGTAGAAACTATCGAAGAACAAGTTGAGCGCGCTTATCGCCAATACCAGGATTTTAAAAACGACAACGACAAGCACCTCTATCTACGCAATATTCAGGACACCAAAGAAACGCTGTTTTATCGCCTGCTGGACTCGCACCTAGGCGAGATGATGCCAATAATCTACACGCCAATGGTCGGTAAAGCCTGTGAGCACTTTTCTGATATCTACCGCCGCGCACGAGGGCTGTTCATCTCCTACCCGAACCAAAACCGCATCGATGACATGCTGCAAAATGCCACTAAGCAAAACGTTAAGGTGATCGTCGTCACCGATGGTGAGCGTATTCTCGGCCTCGGCGACCAAGGCATCGGCAGCATGGGCATTCCGATCGACAAGTTATCACTATACACCGCCTGCGGCGGCATTAGTCCAGCCTATACGCTGCCAATGGTGCTAGATGTCGGCACCAACAACCCGCTGTGCCTCATCGATCCGCTGTACATGGGCTGGCGTCATCCGCGTATCTCTGGCGATGAACACCACGACTTTGTCGAAGCGTTTATTCAGGCAGTCAAGCGCCGCTGGCCGAACGCTTTATTGCAGTTCGAAGACTTCGCGCAGAACAATGCCACCCCATTGCTTAACCACTACCGTGACGAAATATGCTGCTTCAACGATGACATTCAAGGCACCGCCGCAGTCACGCTCGGTAGCCTGATCGCCGGTAGCCAGTTGAGCGCCTAAACGGTGACTTTCCTAGGCTCAGGCTGCGGTATCGCCGAGCAGATCATCGCGCAAATGAAGTCTGAAGGGCTAAGCGAAGACGAAGCGCGCGCCCGTATATTCATGGTTGACCGCTTCGGCTTGCTGACTGACAAGCTGCCTAACCTGCTGTAGTTCCAGAGCAAGCTGGTACAAAAGCACGAAAACCTGGCCACCTGGCACACAGAGAGCGAGGCTATTTCTCTGCTGGATGTGGTACGCAACGCCAAGCCGACCATTCTGATCGGCGTGTCCGGCCAGCCTGGCTTGTTCACCGAAGAACTGATCCGCGAAATGCACCAGCACTGCGCCCGCCCGATTGTGATGCCGCTGTCCAACCCGACCTCCCGTGTAGAAGCCCGCCCAGAAGATATCATCAACTGGACTAAAGGTGCCTCATTGTTGGTGACCGGTAGCCCGTTCGCCAAAGTGACCTACCAAGCGCAGCAGTTCCCAATCGCCCAGTGCAACAACGCCTACATCTTCCCAGGCATCGGGCTGGGCGTATTGGCCTCCGGTGCCACCCGCGTCACCGACGCCATGCTGATGGCTGCCAGCCGCGCGCTGGCCACTGATGGTCACGGCGCACTATATTGCCGAATATCGATGATATTAAGGGGGTATCAAAATGCATCGCGATAGCGGTGGGCACAGCGGCGCAGTTGCAGGGCGTGGCAATGGTCACCTCTGAATATGTGCTATCGAAAGCCATCGAGCATAACGGCGGCCGCAGTACTGCAGCTACAAGCGTACCTCGTTTTGATCTTGGCGCTCAAAAGCCCCAGGCTCGGTATGTGGGCTGGTAACCTTTGACAGCTTGCCTCAGCCAGACAGGTAAAGTAGCCTTGAGTCCTCTATTTTAGCCACTGAGCGCATTAGGCAATAATATATGGAAACGCCTGATCATCACCTTATTCATCATCATTGCGCTGTTGATGCTCGCGGCTATCGCACTTGACCGTTGGATAAGCTGGAAAACGGCACCTTACGTTTATGACGACCTACAGAGCCTGCCCTATCGCCAAGTCGCATGGTGCTCGGTACTGCCAAGTATTACCGCACTGGCGTTATTAACCAGTATTACCGCTATCGCATCCAGAGGGCGATTAATGCTTACAACAGCGGCAAGGTGCAATATCTGCTGCTGAGCAGTGACAACGCCCAACAAACCTATAACGAGCCGATGACCATGCGCCGCGATCTGATCGCCGCGGGCGTAGCACCGGACGATATCGTACTGGACTACGCCGGTTTCCGCACGCTGGACTCCATCGCGCGCACCCGCAAAGTGTTCGACACCAACGATTTGATTATTATCACCCAGCGTTTCCGCTGCGAGCGGGCGCTGTTTATCGCCCTGTATAGGGGGATTCAAGCGCAGTGCTATGCTGTGCCTTCACCGAAAGACATGATGACGGTTCGCGCCCGTGAAATCTTCGCCCGCCTCGCGGCACTCACCAACTTGTACATCCTCAAGCGCGAACCACGCTTTCTCGGCCCGCAACTCCCGATCGTCGCTATGCACAGCGTGCCGGAGGATGCCCAAGGCTATCCTGCGGTCTCGCCGGAACAATTAGTTGAATTGTAGCACAAGCTGGCGCAAGAAAAGCACAATGCCAAACAGCCCTGATAGGCACAACCGCAGCCATGCGGTTGAGGGGTTCTGCAAGGCAGATAAATACTTTTTAGCCTGTTTGTTCCAATGCCAAATCTCAGTGCTGATTTTTGGGTCTATTGTTGCTCGCAGCCCTCAGCGTCAACCTGCGCCATAGCCATTCTACCGGCCCTTGGGAGAAATAGCACAACCAGAGGTGTGAAAACAGCAGGTTAGCTAGCCATACCAGCAGTACAAACGCCAGCAGTTGCAACCGGTCGAATTGCTGATACAAACCGAAGCGGTAAAAAAATGTGGTGCAGATCAGCTTCTGCAAGAGATAGTTGCTCAGCGACATGCGCCCAACCTGCGACAGCCAATGGACGATGCGCCAACGCGACAGCGTTGCCCAGCACTCGTAACACAGTCCCAGATAGCCCATCGCCTGCAACGGTGCGCTCAGTTCACGCGGCACTTGCAGTAAAAAGCTGCTCCAATGGTAATCACAGTGCAGATGCCATTGCAGCGCTACTGCGGATAATTGGATAACCAATGAAATCGCTATTAGCCACACGGCCTGATTGCGATAGTCACCCGGTGAAGCTGCCACGCAACCAGCCACTGCGCATCAACCCGGCACCAAATAACATCAACCCCGCCAGTTCCCAGCCGTATTGCACGCTGATGATTAATAGGCTGGAAGACAGCAGGTCGGCGCGATGACACCAGGCATCGAAACCGCCCCGCAGCTTCCAAATTTTTTCATACTGGAACTCAGCAAAGCCGGGCTTCCAAAAGTCCCCTGGTTCGCCGGGTGAAATAAAGCCTAACACGAGCAACACCCCCACGCCGCACAGGTACAGCACCATGCCGGTTTTCAGCAGTTGGGCTGACTCTTTAGCATCACGGATCATACGCCAGCACAGCAGGCCAATCAGGCCGTAAGCCAGCAAGATATCTCCATCCCACAGTAAGATAGCATAGCCGTGACCAAACAGTACCAGCCACGACAGCCGAGCGCGTATCCAGTTTTTGCCGCGCCGCAGCAACATCTCTAGCCCAGCACCAAACAGCAGCGCGTACATGGCCAGGAATTTGGCCTGGGCAAAAATATCCAGTAGCGCCCAGCTCCAAGCATCACGCATTGAAGGCATCCCCAGATAGGCCGCCTTAGGTAGACCAAATGCGCAGATATTCAGCAATAAGATGCCAAAAATGGCGATAATACGTATACAGTCCAGCGTGACGATACGGGGCAGTGGGTCACTGTTCATTTCTATGCCGCTGTATTTCAATCATTAAAAAGGCACCGAAAGGTGCCTGTAGGCTAGGCGCTAAGCCCCGCTAAATAATCCATTACTTTTGGCAATAACGCACCGCACGCAGGAACTCCTGACGCGTATTCTGGCTGGATTTAAACAGCCCGCCTCGCGCGGTGGTAGCCGTCGCACTGGTGGCGTCACAGATGCCGCGAGCCTTAACACAATAATGGACTGCATCAATAGATACCGCGACGTTATTAGTACCCAGCAGGGTCTGCAAAGCCACCAGGATTTGCTGAGTCAGACGTTCCTGCACCTGCGGCCGCTGGGAAAAGAACCGAACGATACGGTTGATTTTCGACAGACCGATCACCGCATCTTTCGGGATATAGGCCACCGTTGCCTTGCCATCGATAGTGACAAAGTGGTGCTCACAAGTGCTGGTCAGCGTAATGTCGCGCACCATCACCATTTCGTCCACCTGCATCTTGTTCTTAATAACGGTGATTTTTGGGAAGTTGGCATAATCCAAGCCGGAAAAAATCTCATCGACGTACATTTTAGCAATGCGGTGTGGCGTTTCTGCCAGGCTGTCATCAGATAGATCGAGATTGAGCAGTTGCATGATTTCCGTAATGTGCTCTTTAATCTGGCGTTTACGCGTTTCGCGATCCAACACATCCCCCCACAACGGGGTTTCCAAGCCACAGGCTTCCAGTGCTGCATGAACCAGCGCAGCTTCTTTACTGAGTCGTGATGTCATTTATATTCTCCAACGAACCTCACCATGCCGATGCACCTATTGCAGCACGGTATGCGGATGGATGACTTTTTTAGTGGCAGAGTTCTGGTAGCTGATACGTCACCCGGTAAAAATTTCTTTCCACTGTAGAGGAGCGTGCAGCGATTATCTAGTCATTGTGTTGCCTCTTCGCTCGATACTCCTTTACCCACGTAGTTTCGGAGCCAACGCATCCCGCAGTCCATCGCCCAACAGATTGAATGCCAGCACGCTGATAAATATCGCCAGGATGGGGAAAACCGCCATATGCGGCGCAATCACCATATCGGCCCGTGTCTCGTTGAGCATCGCACCCCACTCCGGCGTTGGCGGCTGCGCGCCAAGGCCAAGGAACGATAGGCTGGCAGCGGTAATAATCGAGGTGCCAATGCGCAAGGTGAAATACACCACCAGCGACGAAAGGGTACCCGGCAAAATATGCCGCAGAATGATAGCCCAGTCCGAAGCACCGATGCTGTGCGCCGACTCAATATAAGTCAAATGTTTCAGTATCAGCGTATTGCCACGCACCAACCGAGCGAAAGCCGGAATGCTGAAGACCGCCACCGCGACGAACACATTGGCCATGCCGCTGCCCATGATTGCTACTACGCCGATCCCGCCAGCAGAATACCAGGAAAGGCGAATAGCACATCGCATACATGCATAGTGAGACGATCCCACCACCCTTCATAGTAGACAGCCAGCAACTCCAGCAAGGTGCCGCTCAACAAACCCACCATTACCGAGAATACTCCTGCCGCCAACGAGATGCTGGCCCCATCAGGATGTTGCTGAAGATGTCGCGTACAAGCGAATCCACGCCCATCCAGTGCACTCGCGAAGGGCCATAGTTCAACCGATCATAATCGACATAGTTCTCGGCATCAAAGGGGGCCAGATACGGAGCCAGCAGCAGCACCATCACCAGTCCGGCGACTATCGCCACGCGTTGCTGCTGGAAACGCTGCCAGAAATCTTGCTACGGCGTGCGCTGCGCATTGGGTTCGAGGATCGGCATCGCCTTCAGTGCCGCGTTGCGCCGCCAATATTTAATCATGCTGCCCCCTAATTGGTAGCGTATTGTTGGGTTAACCGCCGCATACAGCATATCCACCAGTAGATTTATCAAAATGAACTCCAGCGAAAACAGTAACACTTCAGCCTGGATCAATGGGTAATCACTCATCTCAACTGCATCGACCAGCAACCGACCCAGCCCTGGCCAGTTGAACACTTTCTCCACCACGATCGAACTGCCGAGCAAGAAGCCGAACTACAACCCCATCATGGTCACTAGCGGGATCATCGCTTTGCGCAGCCCGTTTTTCACCACCACCAGGCTCTCCGGTACACCTTTCGCGCTCGCAGTGCGTATATAGTCTTCCTGCAACACTTCCACCAACGAGGGGCGGGTGAAACGTGCCATCACCGCCGCCACTGCGGCCCCCAAGGTGATGAACGGCAGGATGTAGTGCCGCCAACTGTCGGCACCGACCGTCGGCAACCAGCCGAGATTGACCGAAAACACCTGCATCAACAGCATTCCGAGTGCAAAAGCCGGGAATGAAATCCCCGATGTTGCCAACATCATGCTGGTGATCGTCATCCAAAAGGTCGGCATAAAACGCGAGGCGATCTCTTCACTCACCGGGCGTTTTGACATCATCGAAGTACCGAAATCCCCACGTAGCACGTTAACAAAAAAGTGCATTTATAGCTGCGGCAACGGTTTGTCCAGACCCAGATCTTGGCGCACCAACTGCACCACGGCTTCATCGGCCTTTGGCACTGCAGCCAGCCGCGCCGCATCACCGGGCATCATATGTACAAACAGAAATACCAGTACCGCCACCATCAGCAGCGTTGGAATCAAACCCAGCAGTCGTTTCAGAAAATAATCAAGCATTTCAGGTCGATCCCTTTCATCCCTATCGCCCCACGCAGGCAGTAGGAGGCGGCAGCACTTTATTGGAGGTCGGCATGATCAAAGTTGAAAGACATGTCAGGCATCACATAGAAACCGCTCAATTGTTTGCTATTAGCCGACAGCAAGCGTTCAGTCGTCAGGAAAATCAATGGCGCATCAGCCCAGATGCGATCCTGTGAATCCTGTTAAAACTTTTGCTTCTCGGCGCGATCGGTGGTGGCCAATACAGCGCTCAAATCATCATCTACCTTCGGGTTGTTATAAAACGCGGTGTTGAATTTCTTCGGCGGTGCAGCCTGGCTGGCGAACAGCGGCGACAGCGCCAAATCTGGCTCGCCAGTCGATGCAGACCAGCCGGTATAGAACATACGCATACCGGTATCCTTCACCCCGACTCTTTCCACTTGAGCCGCGCGTTGCCCGGCGTCCATCGCGGTCACCGTCACTTTCACCCCTACCTGCGCCAGTTGCTGCTGAACGAACTGCAACACTTTCTGCGCGGTGCTGTGGTTATGGGAAGACAACAAGGTGGAGGTGAAACCGTTCTGGTAGCCCGCCTCTTTCAGCAACTCGCATGCCTTGGCAGGATTATACAGCCATCGCGGGTAGCGAGCAGCAAAGTCGGTCGTTGGCGTCACTGGCCCTTCCGCCGGTACCGCATAGCCAGAAAACGCCACCTTGATCAGCGCGGTCTTATTGATGGCATAATTCAGTGCCTGCCGCACCTTCAGGTTGTCAAACGGCTTCTGGATGACATTCAAGCTGACTATAGCGCTGCTGGATCGACGGTGCTGTCATCACATCAAGCTTGGGGTTGCCTGCCAGCTCGTAAGGGATCGGGAAGGCGAAAGTCGCCTCACCGGTCTGTAACATCGCAGCACGGGTATTACTGTCGACCACCGGCCGCCAAGTGATGCTATTGAGCTTCGGCAACCCTGGCTTCCAGTAGCCATCGAATTTTTTCACCTTAATGAAGTCGGTCTGATTCCAGGTGACGAACTGATACGGCCCAGTGCCAACCGGTTGGAAGCCGATATCCTTGCGGTACTGCACCAGCGCCGCGGGCGATATGATCGCCGCTGCCGGGTCCGCCAGATTGTTGATAAATGCTGAGAACGGGGCCTTCAACATGATTTTCACCCTGTTAGAGGCTTTGTTGAATAAATCGGATCTGGAATAAAGAGTCCCCTGAATGGGCAGCTTTCAGGCAAGGCGTACACTTTCTGGCATACCGGCGAGCGTCATCTTGTTTAATGCACATATCATGGCCAGCGCCTCTGCCACTTGCCCATCATAATCTCGCAGCGACAGGTGACCACCAAATAGCTGTTTTACTCTATACCTCGCTGTTGCCGCTATCGAACGTCGGTGGTAGCCTGTGATACTTTTCCACCGTGTTTTGTCTCCGGTAACGCGCTGGTGCACCACCGCTTGATTTCGCTCTGCATAGTCTGCCGACCAATAACGGGCTCCGCTGCTGGGCGGTATTAACGCCTTGAGCTTCTTGCCCCTTAACTCATCATCACACACTCGCGTATCCTAAGCCCGATCCGCCGAGGCGACTTTGATGTTACGGTACCTCTGGCGGATAAGACCTGGGAAAGCTTCGGTATCGGTGACATTGCTCAAGGAAAGGTCAGCACAGATGACCTCATGTGTTTCTGTATCTACGGCCAAATGCAGTTTTCGCCAGATACGCCGTTTTTCCTGACCGTATTTTTTTGCCATCCACTCGCCTTCACCCAACACGTTGAGCCCGCTAGAGTCGATAACGAGGTGCGCAATTTCACCCGGCGTTGGGGTTTTAAACGGGACATGGCCGGACTTTGCCCGCTTACTGATGCAGGTGTCGTCCGGGCAGTTCAACGGTACTTTGATCAGTGTGACAATGGAGTCGACAAAGCCCTGGATGGCGCGAAGTGTCAGGTCGAAAATCCGTTTCAGCATCAATACGCTGGTGATTGCCATATCGGAATAATGTGGTGGGCGACCACGCAGAGAAAGTTTTGCCTCGCAGTACCAGGCGTGAAGTGCCGTTTCATCCCCCCAGCAAGTGAGTGAATCCCGAGTGATAAGGGCGTTGTTGTAAGCCTTCAAGTTGGTGATGTTGAACTTTTGCTGGGCCACGGAATGTCGCTATTTTGACAGAAGGAGAGTGATCTGATCTCGTCCCGGCCAAAAGCTCGATTTATTCAACAACGCCTGTTGTAACGGTAAACGCGCCCAGCACCGCCGGTAGCCATGATGATAGCATTGGCACGGATCGGCACACGGGTGCCTTCCAGCATATTCATCGCCACTATGCCGCGTGCCAGCCGCTTATCCACCAGGATATCCAGCACAAAATGCTCGTCGAAGCGCTGGATCTGCGGGTACTTTAGCGAGGTCTGAAATAGGGTATGCAGCATATGGAAACCGGTCTTGTCGGCGGCGAACGAGGTGCTCTTCATACCGCCAAAACGGCGCACGTTGACTGAGCCGTCCGGTTTGCGGCTCCATGGGCAGCCCCATTGTTCGAGTTGGGTCATTTCACGCGGGCACTGATGCACGAAATGGTCGACTACATCCTGCTGACACAACAAATCGCCGCCAGTGACGGTATCATGGAAGTTGTAATCAAAGGTATCGTGATCCTGAGTGACAGGAGCGGAGCCCCCTTCGGCGGCGACCGTATGGCTGCGCATCGGGTAAACTTTAGAGATCAGTGTAATTTTAAGTTTGGGGTCGGCTTCCGCTGCGGCTATTACGGCACGTAAACCAGCGCCCCCGGCTCCAACAGTGGCAATATCGGCATTAAAAGTTTGCACTGCATTTCTCCAATGTTCTGCTAAGAGCTGTAAATTTTAAAAATTAGTGAAACTCTTCGGGTATTAATATGTTAAACCTGTTAGTAAAGGCTGTCTCCAACCAGTTTATGTGGAACTAAACTATATATGTAGAATTAACTATACCTAAAGCCCAGCAGGAGAAATTTTATGTAATCGATTGTTTTGTCGACTAACTACCCATCGGGGTGTCTAGCGCGCCTCTATCCTTATTCTTAACTTTTTAGTGTGATCACTCCGCCGCAGGTGAATAATTTGTTTGCGTGATGGGATACGAGTAGACTGCACCTCCTTTTTTATTTCGGAGTAATGAGCATGAGCGAAGCGGCAAGCTGGCAACCAAGTGCACCCATCGCCAATTTGTTGAAACGCGCAGCAATCCTGGCTGAGATCCGGCGTTTCTTCGCCGATCGTGGCGTGCTGGAAGTTGAGACACCGACCATGAGCCAGGCGACGGTTACCGATATTCACCTGTTTCCGTTCCAGACGCGTTTCGTCGGGCTGGGGGCGGCGGATGGCCTTACGCTCTATATGATGACCAGCCCGGAATACCATATGAAACGCTTGCTGGCAGCGGGCAGTGGTTCTATCTATCAGTTAGGCTGCAGTTTCCGCAATGAAGAGGCTGGGCGCTATCACAACCCGGAATTCACCATGTTGGAATGGTACCGCCCCCACTACGACATGTACCGGCTGATGAATGAAGTGGACGATCTACTGCAACAGGTCCTGGATTGCGCCAGCGCGGAGACCCTGTCCTATCAGCAGGTGTTCCTGCGCCACCTGGATATCGATCCGCTGTCGGCAGAGAAAGCACAGTTGCGCGCAGTGGCAGCCAAGCTCGATCTGAGAAATGTTGCCGATAACGAAGAAGATTGTGACACCTTGCTACAACTGTTGTTCACCATTGGGGTGGAACCATACATTGGCCGTGAAAAGCCAGCTTTTGTGTACCACTTCCCGGCCAGCCAGGCGGCACTGGCGGAGATCAGCACCGAAGACCACCGAGTAGCGGAGCGTTTTGAGGTGTATTTCAAAGGTATCGAACTGGCGAATGGCTTCCGTGAACTGACCGATAGCTGCGAACAGCGTCAACGTTTTGAGCAGGATAACCGTAAACGTGCGCGGCGCGGCTTGCCGCAGCATCCGATCGACAACAATTTGCTGGATGCCCTGCAACATGGCATACCCGCGTGCTCCGGAGTGGCGTTGGGCGTCGATCGGTTGGTGATGTTGGCGTTAGGTGCCGAGAGCCTGAGTGATGTGCTGGCCTTCCCGGTAGGGCGCGCGTAAACATCCGCTTCTCTGAATAACAAAAGGGTTCGAATTGCATGAACTGCCACCCCGGAAGCTGGACAGGGTAAATTCAATGGGCCTGGAGAGGTGCAGTTTTTATGAAGTATTCACTCGAGTTTAAACTCGACGCCATCCGGCATTTTTTTACTGCTGCATTTGCTACAGGCTACCGGATTCGCGTTTAGTGTTATGCGGCGGCGTGGAAGGTGTTATGCGGCCATTGTTGGTCAGCTGCGATAGTGTCTCGCTGCGTACCTGGAATGGCGGGTATGGTAGGGTAATGCCATTCTGGCGGTAGCCGGAAAGGATCAATTGGTGAATTTCATGGCGTAGCGGCATGCGGTTACCCATCTCAGCGGCGTAGATGCGTAGTTCGAAGATCTGAATACCCTGTTGCAGATCGACCAGATAAACCTCCGGGGCTGGGTTGTTCAACACCAGCGAACAGCGTTCGGCGGCTTTGGTTAGGATCTTGGTCACCTCTTCGCTGTTGGCATCGGCCGGGGCTGGTAAGGTCAGAACCACACGAGTCAGGGTGTCCGATAGCGACCAGTTGATTAATTGCTCGGTGATGAATGCCTTGTTTGGCACGATGATCTCTTTACGATCCCAATCCGAAATAGTGGTGGCACGGGTGTTGATCTTGGTAACGCTGCCAGTCAGATTGCAGATCGTTACCGTATCGCCGATGCGGATCGGTTTCTCAAACAGGATAATCAGGCCGGAGATAAAGTTGGAGAAGATTTCCTGCATACCGAAGCCCAACCCTAGACTGAGCGCAGTGATTACCCATTGCAGTTTCGACCATTCGATGCCAATCCAGGAGAAGCTGAGCACTGCGCCAAACAGCAGCAGCAGATACTTGGTGATGGTGGTAATGGCGTATCCGGTACCTGGCGTCAGATCCAGATGTTGCAGCACCGCCAGTTCCAATAGTGCCGGTAGGTTGCGCACCAACTGCATGGTGATGATTAACACTAGAATCGCGATCAGCACGGCACCCAAGGTGATTGGGTGCGTGGCTTCCACGCCATTGACCATCGAGGTAACGTCCCATAGGGATATGTTTCCCAGGAAGGCAAAGGCGGAGTGGATCTCTGACCACAACACGATCACCGACACCAGCGCGATCATCGTCAGGATCGAGCGTACCAACTGCAACGATTGGGCGCTGATTGCGTCCAGATTGATCTCTGAATCATCCGTATCCATCGAGCTTTCGATACTGTTCGGTGTATGCGGATTTTCTTCTTCGCCACGGGTGCGCTGCGCCAGAATGTCGGCACGGCGCTGCTTGGCACGGTCAAATGCGATGCGCCGCCGCTGGATCAGCATCCAGCGGCGAATAATATGATAAACCACCAGTAGGAAGAACCAAATCGCTACCGAGGTTTCTAACCGTGCCAGCAATGCCTGTGAGGTGGCCAGGTAGCCAACGCTGGCGGCCAGTGCCGCCAGCAAGGGTGCTGACAGCAGTAGCCTCCACAGCGCGCTATTGACCATATTGTCTCCGGAGCCTTTTTTGTCGAGATGCAGCGGGATGCCAGCGCGTTTCAGGCTGTTGGTGACGATAGCCAGTGCCAAGCACAGCAGGATGAAGCACAGTCGGCCCAGAGTATTGGCAAATTCACGTTCTTTCAGGCTGTCAAAGGTGATCAGCGCCATGAGTAATGGCACGATCAGCCAGATCGACATCTTGTAGTAGCGCATGGCCAATGAAACCTGTTTCACTGGCCAGCGGAAGTGCACGATAAACAGCCCTTGCGGATGAGCGAAGGCGGCGCAGATCATGCATACCCACAGGATCGGTAGTGTGGCTGTGACCCCTTTGCCGATCGCTTCTGCCACCGGGTAATTCCAGGCGCTCTGCAAACCAAAGCCGAGCGCTGCCCATAGCACCGGCAACGGTAGCGCCACCAGAATCGACCAGAATACGGTACACAGCGTCAGGGAGAACTCGTCTTGCGTGACCTTGCCCACTCGGCTGCTGGCGCGTGCTAGGAAGGCGTGATAGTGCTTGCGTGAGCTGATGCTGAAAATTACCAGCAGTAGGGCACCAAAAATCGGGATCAGCGTTTCGCGGCTAGTCACCATCATCATAAGGGCACCGCCAAGCTGTGCCAGCGTATCTAGCGACAACAAGCTTGTCAGATCGTGCGCGGCGTTAAGGGGGTAGGATAGGGTGATCGGATTGACGTTCGGCACCCAGAACAAATAACGATGGGCGGCGTCGTGGATTTCACTCAATGCCTCAATCAACTGAGTGTTGGCGACTTTCAGTTTGGTCAGTTCGATGATCTGGGTATCGCAGCCTGATAGCAGTGAGTTAAGCAATTCACGTTGAGTGCGCAGTTGCGCATCAGCGATGCGGCGCTCCACGTTGGTCAGTTCACTGCCATCGTCGTGCTTGAATTGGTGTTTTGGCAGTTTCTCCAACTGATTTTCAAATCGCAGACGCTGTACGCGTAAATGAACCATATCGCCGTCTAACTTCTGCGGTTTGGGTATATCTGGCAGTGTTGTTACTTGGGCGCGCAATGTTTCACCCAACACCGAAGAGGAACCGAGCCATTGTGCCTGCTCAACGATGGTGCTTAGCGCCTGACGCACCTGTAACGTTTGTACTGCAGCCTGCCGTTGTTGGGAAGAGATCAAATCCATACGCTGTGCTTGGTTGTTCAGCGTAGTAGAAAGAACACGGTTAGTCTGCAGCTGTTCACTGATGCTTTTTGGCAGATTGCCATTTTGCTCCGCCAACTGCTCGGTTCTTTCCAACGCCAGTTCGGCTTCGCGTTGGCGCTGTGCGTTGAGGTGATTACGTAGTGCCAGCAATTGAACGTCAAATTTCTCGTGGCGCTTTTTGTAAACCTCAGCGCGCATCCGCGCCAGTTCTTGGCGGTTATTGGCCGACAGTTGCGCCAGTTCTAGCTCATCCACCTTGGCTTTGCGTGCTGCGGCTTCTGTCTGTAATAGCGCCAGCGCCGCTTGAGTATATGCAGTGGTAGATTGCGCTTGCAAGCGGTGCTGTACTTCAGTCATCGCCCGGCGAGCAGCGGTCTGTTGTTGCAACTGTTGGCCGAGTGAATCGCTAATTTCCCGCTTACGTTCCTGTTCCTGTTGCAGCAGACGTGCCTGTTCCAGCAGTAGGCTGCTCGTCTGTAGGATCTGCTGTTCCAGAATGCTGGCCGGTAGATTGTCGCTATTTGGTAGGATTTTGCTGTTTTCCTGCGCTAACTGATGGCGCAATTCCAGCATCATCTGCGGGAAGTCATCGATTACCCGCTGATACTGTTCGGAACGGGCCATCGACTCCTTACGCTCCGAGAGCCAGTTGAGGGAGCTATGCAGTGTCTCAATGGTTTCCACCTGATTAGGCGTGTTCTTGTTACCCTCGGCCTGTTTCAACTCTTGCTGGAGCTGAGCTTCAGTGGGTACCGTTGCGGCCAGCACCGGTTGGAATAGTAAATAGCAGAGCAGTAGCGTAATAATCAGGCGCACAGCGTTACTTCCTTCAGATCTGCGGTGATTCAGCAGAGGCAACCGCGGCTAGGATTTCGGCAAAAGCCTCGCCCATGCGTGTGACGCTGCCGTTATTCAACTGTGGTGCGAACTGCACGCTGCCTGCGGTAAACAGGTTGATCACCGTCGAACCGAGTTTGAAGCGGCCCATTTCGGCACTTTTTTCCAACGCAATCGCCCCTTCTTCACCTGTGGCAGGGTAAGCCCAGCGTTTGATGATACCTTCGCGTGGTGGTGTGACGGTGCCAGCCCAGACGGTTTCGATGCTGCCGACAATAATGGCACCGACCAGGATTTGCACCATTGGACCTATGGCGGTATCAAACACGCAGATCACGCGTTCGTGGCGCGCAAACAGGTTTGGCACGAGAGCGGCGGTGAGCGGATTCACCGAGAACAAATCGCCGGGTACGTAGATCATTTCGCGCAGCACGCCAGCGCACGGCATATGCACGCGGTGATAGTCGCGCGGTGCCAGGTAAGTGGTAGCGAACAAGCCGTTGCGGAAAAGTTCAACCAGCATAGAGTTACCGGCCAGCAGCGCTTCCAGGCTGTAGTGGTGACCTTTGGCCTGGAAAATCAGGTCGTCGCGGATCGGGCCGAGCTGGCTGATGGTGCCATCGGCAGGTAGGGCAAGCCAGTTGGTGTCGCCGATGATTGGCCGCGCGCCTTCACGCAGCGGACGCACGAAGAAATCGTTAAAGCTTACGTAGGAGGCCAGATCTGGATTTTGTGCTGTCTGCATATCTACACGGTAGTAGCGGGTGAAGGTTTTCACTACCAGTTGGGTCAGCCAGCCAGCTTGTTTACTCGCACCCCAGCCAGCCAGACGGGTCAGTGCCAGTTTTGGCAACCAATACTGCAATTTAATCTTGATGCTATCTCGCACGTTAACCTCTTGAATAATAAATGGCGCTAATTGTAATGTGGGTTACCCAACTGCCAATGTTGCTCGCGATGATCAGTATGCCGCGTCAGTGAAATTTTTACGTCCCCTTACTTGCGCCATGCTTTCCAGAATATGGTGATAATTGTCAAAACGTTCTTCTGCGATATCGCCTTTCTCCATCGCCGCGCGGATGGTGCAGCCCGGATCGGTGTCGTGGCGGCAGTCGCGGAATTTGCAAGCGCCTAAGTAATTACGGAATTCGACAAAACCCTGAGTGATTTGTTCCGGCTGCAGATGCCACAGGCCAAATTCGCGTACTCCTGGGGAATCGATAACATCCCCGCCGTACGGGAAATGGTATAGCCGTGCGGTGGTGGTGGTATGTTGCCCTAGGCCAGACACCCCGGAAACCTGATTGACCTGAATTTGCTGTTCGGACGGTGGCAGCAGCGCGTTTAGCAGGCTGGACTTGCCAACCCCGGACTGACCGGCGAAGATACTGATTCGCCCGGCCAGTGCCTGTTCAAACGCCGCCATGCCTTCGAGCGTCTGACTGGATACTTCCAGCACCCGATAGCCAATCTTGCGGTAGGTTTCTATCATGCCGTCAATCCGCTGGCGTGCGGCGGTGTCTAGCAGGTCGATCTTGTTCAACACGATCAAGGCTTCGACCCCAAACGTTTCACAGGCTACCAGATAACGGTCGATGATGTTCAGCGAAAGCTCTGGCAGGATCGCCGAAATGATAACGATCTGATCGATATTGGTGGCGATCGGTTTCACGCCGTCATAAAAGTCTGGGCGTGTTAGCACGGAAGTGCGTTCGTGCACTGCTTCCACAATGCCGTTCACCCCTTTATGGGTACCGACGCCGGAACGCCATACGACACGGTCACCGGTGACCAGCGATCGCAACGTGCGGCGGATGTTGCAGCGGTGCTGGGTGCCATCACTCGCTTCAACGTCGGCGTGCATCCCAAAACGGCTGATCACCCTGCCGTCCTGCGGTTCCCCCAGTTGGGAATCATCCAACTCCGGTTTGTTATCAGCGCGCTTTAGGCGATGCTGATGGTTCGCCTGCACGCGACGTTGTTGACCTTTGGACAGTTTGTTCTTGCTCACTGCGCCTCACTTGGATCCGCTTTATAGCCTTCACATTTCAGGCCGCAGCGGCGTTGGCTTCCCTTACTCACCCTAGTCACTGGGTTGACCAAGCTCCTGGGGATTTGCACGTTCGCCACCTTGCCGTAGCCTGGAATCTATTGGGTATATATCGCCGACGGCGACCAAAAAGACTATGATACACACTATTTTATATTAAATAACCGTTGTCAGCAGCCATGTTTGGCGAAGGGGCGGCACCACCCGCGTATTGTTTTTCTTTCGGCTTTTAGGCAGGAAATATCATGACAGGAAACAAAAGCAACCTGATTTGGATCGATCTAGAGATGACTGGGCTAGATCCAGAACGTGACCGTATCATTGAGATCGCCACGTTGGTCACCGATGCCAATTTGAACATTTTGGCCGAAGGGCCAGTGATCGCTGTGCATCAGTCTGACGAACAACTTGGGCTGATGGATGACTGGAATGTGCGCACTCACATGGGCAGTGGGCTGGTGGCACGGGTGAAGGCTAGCTATCTTGACGATCGTGCCGCCGAGATGGCAACCATCGCCTTCCTGCGACAGTTGGTACCAGTCGGTAAATCGCCTATCTGTGGGAACAGCGTGGGCCATGATCGACGTTTTCTGTTCCGCTACATGCCTGAACTGGAGGCTTACTTCCACTATCGTTCTCTGGATGTCAGCACCCTGAAAGAGTTGGCGCGCCGTTGGAAGCCGGAAATTCTCAACGGCAGCAAGAAGCAGAGTACCCATCAGGCGATGAATGACATCCGCGAATCAGTCGCTGAACTGGCGTATTATCGCGAGCATTTTATTCAGCTATAACGGCTAAAATCTTTGCGCGGCGTTGTTGAATAAATCGAACATTTGGCCGGCACGCGGATCAGATCACTCTCCTTATGTCAAAATAGCGACATTCCGTGGCCCAGCAAAAGTTCAACATCACCAACTGGAAGGCTTACAACAACGCCCTGATCACTCGGGGTTCACTCACTTGCTGGGGGGATGAAACGGCACTTCACGCCTGGTACTGCGAGGCAAAACCTTCTCTGCGTGGTCGCCCACCACATTATTCCGATATGGCAATCACCAGCGTATTGATGCTGAAACGGATTTTCGGCCTGACACTTCGCGCCCTCCAGGGCTTCATCGACTCCAGTGTCACACTGATCAAAGTGCCGTTGAACTGCCCGGACGACACCTGCATCAGTAAGCGGGCAAAGTCCGGCCATGTCCCGTTTAAAACCGCAACGCCGGGTGAAATTGCGCACCTCGTTATCGACTCTAGCGGGCTCAACGTGTTGGGTGAAGGGGAGTGGAAAGTAAAAAAATACGGTCAGGAAAAACGGCGGATCTGGCGAAAATTGCATTTGGCCGTAGATACAGAAACACATGAGGTCATCTGTGCTGACCTTTCCTTGAGCAATGTCACCGATACCGAAGCCTTCCCAGGTCTCATCCGCCAGAGGTACCGTAAAATCAAAGTCGCCTCGGCGGATCGGGCTTAGGATACGCGAGTGTGTGATGATGAGTTAAGGGGCAAGAAGCTCAAGGCGTTAATACCGCCCAGCAGCGGAGCCCGTTATTGGTCGGCAGACTATGCAGAGCGAAATCAAGCGGTGGTGCACCAGCGCGTTACCGGAGACAAAACACGGTGGAAAAGTATCACAGGCTACCACCGACGTTCGATAGCGGCAACAGCGAGGTATAGAGTAAAACAGCTATTTGGTGGTCACCTGTCGCTGCGAGATTATGATGGGCAAGTGGCAGAGGCGCTGGCCATGATATGTGCATTAAACAAGATGACGCTCGCCGGTATGCCAGAAAGTGTACGCCTTGCCTGAAAGCTGCCCATTCACGGGACTCTTTATTCCAAATCCGATTTATTCAACAAAGCCTCTTTGCGCTAAAAACACCCATTTCTGCCACTTAATTTACTGACTTGATGCTTTATGCGGCAGTCAGAAAAAAAGGCATTTTTTGCTTTTTAGGGTTTGCGGCTAAAAGGATTTCTCGTACAATGCGCACCCCGTACCGATGAATAATTCGTTAAGCTTTCAGCATCGATACGATGTGCGGGAATAGCTCAGCTTATAGACCCAGACCTTGGCAGGGTCGGGGTCGCGGGTTCGGATCTCGCTCTAGTTTTCTCTTTTTTCCAGCTCTGCTCTGCCCCTGTTCTAGGGCAGAGCTTTTTTGCACTTATATAATTGGTATAATTGCTGTGAATAGACTTATCGACAGCTCGTCTATATAATAATACCCTCGTCTAAAAAATCAATACTGTGCGAACAGGGTATTTATTATATTAATTTATAACGATATTTTTACATAAAAACTTTACCTCGATCACTTGCTCTTTTTTTTACAGTAAATATAAAGACAACGCATTTTTATTTTTATCCATAAATCCATAGACAGACTTTGGCCTCCCGGTTTATAGGTCTGCTATTGGCTTTAAGCATCCCAATACCTTTTCCACAGCCCGTATCAAGCGTTTTTCATGCCGTCGGCCCCCCTAGGCTCTAAGCGTTACGCGCGGACATGCGCACCTTGCGCGTTATCCACCGGCAATTTATGCGCTGAACTTTCTGGCATTAAATCCTGAGAAGCGTCAGAATCCCGTGATCACTATGTATTATGAGGAAAGCTGCGCTTGTTAGGATGTCGCAGCACTTGCTACCGTTTCGCAAGGCGTGAATACAAATAATAAGAACCGGTTGGCAACAGATTTATTGCCGCAAATCCTTTCGTTCATCCTGAGTGGGCACAATAGACTTTATCACATGAAAGAACACGTTTTAGCTCTGCCGGATGAGGCAGAGACTGTCGAAATAGGTGCCGCTTTGGCCAAATCCTGTGATCGCGCTAGCGTAATTTATCTTTACGGTGATCTGGGTGCAGGTAAAACCACCTTCTGCCGTGGTTTTTTACAGGGCTTGGGTTATCAGGGGAAGGTTAAAAGCCCTACTTTCACGCTGGTGGAACCGTATGCGCTACATCCGCTGACGGTTTATCACTTTGATCTGTATCGATTGGCCGATCCAGAAGAACTCGAATTTATGGGCATTCGCGATTATTTTTTCCAGGATGCTATTTGCCTAGTTGAATGGCCACAGCATGGCAGCGGCGTGCTGCCGGAAGCGGATCTGGCGCTGTATCTCAGCTATCATAATCAGGGGAGAGCAGCAAAGATTCAGGCGGTTTCCGCTTATGGTAGCCAGCTTCTAGAGCGTATTCACGGGCAATAGGAATGACGCCGTAATGATGTATGCGTTGAGAAAACTCGTCTTAATCGCCTTGATCGCCGTGCTGGGTTCATTGGGTGCGGTCAGTGTGCTAGCGGCGTCTGCATTATCCAATATCAACGTGTCCAGTACCCCGCGCAAAGCAACAGTTTCGGTGAACTTTAACGGCCCACCAAGCTATGCTTTTTTCTCGCTGCATGGGCCGGAACGTGTGGTGTTGGACGTGAACCAGAAGGGTAAGGTCGGTGGCCTGCCGCTGAACTTCAGCGGCCAAAATCTGGTAAGAAGCATTCACTCCAGCGCGCCAAAAGATAATCAGAGTGTGCGTCTGGTGTTCGATTTGACCCAGCGCGCCAAGATCTGCGTGGCTACGCGCCAGAATGGCGGGGTACACATCCTGGTGTTCACCCTTGTCGCTGAGGGCGGCACTAACGCGACTTTGGTACATAAGGCTGCGGTGGCTGCTCCGGTGACGATAATCCAACCGCCGCCGGTGCGGCCAGCACTAAACGGCGCTAATCCTTTTACCAATAAGCCTAGCATGGTGGCGGGTATAGCAACGGGAGTCACACCGCGCAGCAGTCGCGTTTCTGCTGGTTCTGGCGACCGGGTCGTGGTGGCAATCGACGCCGGACACGGCGGGCAAGATCCGGGTGCCATTGGCCAGAATGGTCTGAAAGAAAAAAACGTTACCATCGCTGTTGCGCGCCGTTTGCAGGCGTTGCTGAATGATGATCCGCAATTCAAACCGGTGTTGACGCGTAACGGCGATTACTTTTTATCGGTGATGGGACGTTCCGATGTGGCACGCAAACAGGGTGCCAACGTATTGGTTTCGATCCACGCTGATGCTGCACCTAATCGCAGCGCCAACGGCGCATCGGTCTGGGTGTTGTCCAACCGCCGTGCCAATAGCGAGATGGCCGGCTGGCTTGAGCAACACGAGAAACAGTCTGAACTGCTCGGTGGCGCTGGCGACATGCTGGTCAATAGCCAGGCCGATCCTTATCTAAGCCAAGCAGTGCTGGATCTGCAATTTGGTCATTCGCAGCGAGTGGGTTACGACGTGGCGCTGAAGGTTCTGCAACAGTTGCAGCGCGTAGGTTCGCTGCATAAGCGTCGGCCAGAGCACGCCAGCCTTGGTGTGTTACGCTCGCCGGATATTCCATCGCTGTTGGTGGAAACAGGATTTATCAGTAATAGCAAGGAGGAGCGGCTGCTGGGCAGTAGCGCGTATCAGGATAAAATTGCCCGGGCCATCTGTAATGGCCTGCGCGATTATTTCTTGGCGCATCCGCTACAAGCCGATCCAAAGATGGAAAGCCGACCGCTGGGCAATTTGGCTGGCACTAGTCGCTGCGTAGGTGGCAAGACCCAGATACATGTGGTTAAGCGCTCGGAAACGCTGTTTGGTATCGCCATCAGCTACAGCACCACCCTGGCTGTGTTACGCGAATTGAACAAACTGAAAAAGGATGGCGTGTGGGTTGGTCAACGCCTTAAAGTGCCGGTCGATAAAACAGCGGCTACCGTTACCTCTATCGCCAAGGCGAACACACTGGCGCAAAAAACCGTTAAACATAAGGTGACCCAAGGTAATACGCTGTAATCTATAGCTGCGCGTTATGTTATTAGCGTCAACGCCCTGAAGCAGGTGAATAAATTGAAATCGGACGTTGCGCTGCCGGGTCGGACGCTGACTATTCCGCAGGCCTAGCGTCATCATCATAGGAGTTAACATGCCTATCCAGGTGTTACCGCAACAACTTGCCAACCAGATCGCCGCCGGAGAAGTGGTCGAACGGCCAGCATCTGTGGTGAAGGAACTGGTGGAAAACAGCTTGGATGCTGGGGCAACTTGCATTGATATCGATATCGAACGCGGCGGAGCCAAGTTGATCCGCATTCGTGATAACGGCTGTGGCATTGGCAAAGATGACCTTGCGCTGGCTTTGGCCCGCCATGCCACCAGTAAAATAAGCACCCTCGACGATCTGGAAGCCATCGTCAGCCTTGGTTTTCGCGGCGAAGCACTGGCCAGCATCAGCTCTGTTTCCCGTTTGAGCCTTACCTCACGTACCGCCGAACAGAGCGAAGCCTGGCAAGCTTATGTTGAAGGCTGCGATCAGACGGTGACGGTCAAACCCGCTGCGCATCCGGTCGGCAGTACGCTGGCAGTGCTGGATCTGTTTTACAATACCCCGGCACGCCGCAAGTTCATGCGTACTGAGAAAACCGAATTTGGTCATATTGATGAAGTAGTGCGGCGTATAGCATTGGCACGCTTCGATGTAGCGATAAACCTTAGCCATAATGGCAAGCTGATTCGTCAGTACCGCGCGGCGAAAGAGAAAAACCAGCATGAGCGCCGGCTGAGCAGCATTTGCGGTTTAGCTTTTTTGCAGCATGCACTGAACCTTTCCTTGCAGCATGGCGAATTGTCAATCTGTGGTTGGGTAGCAGATCCCGCTGGCGCGCGACAAATGGGTGAAATACAGTACTGCTACGTTAACAGCCGCATGATGCGCGATCGCTTGATTAACCACGCGATCCGCCAAGCCTATCAGGATCAGCTTAAAGACAATCAGCAGCCCGCTTATGTGCTGCATCTTGAGGTAGACCCGCATCAAGTGGACGTAAATGTTCACCCAGCTAAGCATGAGGTGCGCTTCAATCAGGCGCGTCTGGTGCACGATTTTATTTATCAGGCGGTAACCAGGGTGTTGCAGCAAGCTAGCTCTGCGCTGCTGCCGGAGGAACTGACCGAAAAGGAAACACCTATCTGGCAGCCGGAAAATCGCATCGCCGCTGGCGGCAACCACTTCTCTCAGCCTACGCCGTGTTGCGAAAAAATGCCGTCTTCACCACCAGCGTCCGCTCGCGGACGCTCACCACAGCCAGCCTATCATTCGGGCCGCGGCTACCAAAAGCGTGAAGGTGAGTTATACGGCAAGCTGTTACAAGCTGCCAAGCCACAGGACGAAATGCCAAAGCAACCACTATTTCCACCGGTAAAGTCCGCGCAGGAAGCGCTGCCAGCAAGCCACTCGCACAGTTTTGGTCGGGTGATGATGATCCATCCACCGTGTTATGCACTGATTGACTGGCAGAACCAGCTCGCTTTACTCAACCTGCTGGTGGCGGAGCGCTGGCTGCGTCAGACACAGCTCAACCTGCCGGAAGAAGGGTTGCGCTCACAGCCGCTGCTGGTTCCGATCAAGCTGGTGTTGAATAAAAATGAAGCGACGGCGATAGTGCGCCATCAGGCGCTGTTGGTGAAAATGGGGTTGGATTTGCAGGCGGATCACGGCCATGTGATGCTGCGGGCATTGCCTTTACCGTTGCGTCAACAAAATTTACAAACACTCATTCCTGAGCTGTTAGGCTATCTGGCCGAGCACCAGGAAATGTCACCTACAATGCTGGCCATTTGGCTCGCCCAACATTTAGGCAGTGAGCATCAACAGTGGAACTCCTCGCAAGCGATACAATTGCTAACCGATGTTGAACGACTCTGCCCGCAGTTGGTCAAATCGCCACCGAGCGGGCTTTTACAACTCGTTGATCTCCAGGCTGCACTGGCAGCTCTTAAGCATGAGTGAAATAATACGACGCCCCCCGGCTATTTTTATCATGGGGCCGACTGCTTCAGGCAAAACTAAGCTAGCGATCGCGCTGCGGCAGCGCCTGCCTGTGGAATTGATCAGCGTGGATTCCGCATTAATTTATCGCGGTATGGATATAGGCACCGCCAAGCCAAGCACCGGAGAGTTGGCGCAGGCACCGCACCGGCTAATTGATATCCGCGATCCAGCGCAAACCTACTCAGCGGCGGATTTTCGCGCCAACGCGTTAAAAGAGATGGCTGACATCACCTCCGCTGGGCGCATTCCGCTGCTAGCGGGTGGCACCATGCTCTATTATAAGGCGCTGTTAGCAGGGTTATCGCCGCTGCCTCCCGCCGATCCGTCGGTACGCGAGCGTATAGAACAGCAGGCGGTGGAACAAGGGTGGAAGGCTTTGCACCTCCAGTTGCAGGAAATCGACCCGGTTTCGGCATTAAAAATTCATCCGAATGATCCGCAGAGACTCTCCAGAGCACTGGAAGTTTTTTTTATTTCAGGTAAAACTTTAACGGAAATGATTAAAATTTCGGGTGAATCGTTGCCGTATCATGTCCACCAATTCGCGATAGCGCCGTCCAGCCGTGCGTTGATTCATCAACGCATTGAGTTGCGGTACCTACAAATGTTGGCTGCGGGTTTTGAGGCGGAAGCGCGCGCACTTTTTGCACGGGATGATTTGCATACAGATTTGCCTTCCATTCGCAGTGTTGGCTACCGCCAGATGTGGTCATATTTGTCTGGCGAAATGAGTTACGATGAGATGGTTTATCGTAGTATTTGCGCAACGCGTCAGCTAGCCAAACGCCAAATGACCTGGTTACGCGGCTGGAATTCGGTGCATTGGCTGGACAGCGATAAGCCGGGAGAGGCTTTGAAAGCGGTAATACAGGTTGTTAGTGCATAGGTTGAGTGATTGTGTACAATTGATGAGTATTCAGCGCGCAAATTTTTGCATCGTTTATTTTATAGAGCCAGCAGGTTCTTATTTACAAACAACAAGCATATAAGGAAAAGATAGAATGGCTAAGGGGCAATCTTTGCAAGATCCGTTCCTGAACGCACTGCGTCGTGAACGGGTTCGGGTTTCTGTTTATTTGGTAAATGGTATTAAGCTGCAAGGCCAGATTGAGTCTTTTGACCAGTTTGTCATCCTGCTCAGAAACACCGTAAGCCAGATGATTTATAAGCATGCTATTTCTACGGTTGTTCCGTCACGTCCGATTTCACACCATAGTAATAATCCGAATGGCGGTACCAGTAATCATCACCATGTTAACAGCCCGTCTGCGCCGCAGCAGCCACCGCAGGAAAATGATGAAGCTAAATGAAGCGCTTTGTCAGCCCGCCATGGCGGAGAACATAAACAGCTGTGCGCTGTTTATGCTCCTTAACCTTGCTGTTTATGTCTGTTTGAGAGGTTGCACGCTTGTTTGACCGTTATAAAACCGGTGAGCAGGCCGTCTTGGTTCATATTTACTTCTCGCAAGACAAAGATACTGAAGATTTCAGCGAGTTCGAATCCTTGGTGTCCTCGGCGGGTGTCGAAGCTTTTCAAGTGGTGACAGGAAGCCGCAACGCCCCACATCCTAAGTACTTTGTCTGTGAAGGAAAGGCCGAAGAAATCGCCGATGTAGTAAAAGTAAGCGGCGCATCTGTTGTTCTGTTTAATCACTTCCTCTTCCCGGCGCAGGAGAGAAACCTTGAGCATCGGTGTGAATGCCGGGTGATTGATCGCACCGGGTTGATTTTAGACATCTTTGCCCAGCGCGCTCGCAACCCATGAAGGTAAGTTGCAGGTATAGCTGGCTTAGCTGCGCCATATCGCCACACGCTTGGTGCGTGGTTGGACGCATCTAGAGCGCCAAAAAGGGGGGATTGGCCTGCGTGGGCCGGGCGAAACTCAGTTAGAGACTGACCGTCGATTGTTGCGTGATCGCATCAGCTTGATTTTGCGCCGTCTGGGGCGGGTTGAAAAGCAGCGTGAACAGGGCCAGCGGGCGCGAACCCGTGTCGCTGGTGGGCTACACTAATAACACTGGCAAGTCCACCTTATTTAACCGAATGACATCTGCCAGGGTGTACGCAGCAGACCAGCTATCACCTTCGACCTTACTCTGCGGCGTATCAGTGTGGCGGATGTGGGCGATACCGTGTTGGCTGATACCGTAGGCTTTATCCGGCACTTGCCGCACGATCTGGTGGCTGCCTTTAAGGCGACACTACAGGAAACGCATCAGGCGTCTTTGCTGTTACATGTTATTGATTCCGTAGATATCCGTGTCAATGAAAACATAGAAGCGGTTAACACCCTGCTGGCGGAGATTGACTCGGATGAGATCCCTACACTGTTAGTGATGAACAAAATAGATAGGCTGGATGATTTTGTTCCGCGTATCGACCGCAACGATGAAAACTTACCGATCCGGGCGTGGCTATCCGCCGCCAGTGGTGAAGGTATCTCGTTGCTATATCAGGCGTTGACGGAGCGCTTATCGGGGGAAATCATGCATTATGCGCTACAGGCAGGCCGTATTCGCAGCAGTTTTTATCAGCTTCAGGCAATTGAGAAAGAGTGGAACGAGAAAGATGGCTGTATTAGCGTGGTAGTACGTATGACTAGCGTCGAGTAGCATCGCCTCTGCAAACAGGAACAGAGACAGCTTCACTTTATCGTATGATCATCTCCTGTTACATTTGATAACCTGCTGTACTAGTATAAAGTATAAGTGTCAGACTGAAGTACCTAAATCACAAAATATGGAGCTAAACATGGCGTGGAATCAGCCCCGTAATAACGGACAGGACCGCGATCCGTGGGGGAGCGGCAAAAATAATGGCGGCAACTCCGGCGGTAACAACAAAAGTGGTCGTGACCAAGGGCCACCTGATTTGGACGATATCTTTCGCAAACTGAGCAAGAAATTGAGCAGTTTGGGGGTGAGTAAAAGCTCCAACAGCAATAGCGGCGGCACCGATACCTCAGATCCAGGTTATAGCAGCCGTATCATCTGTATCGCGGCTGTTGCCGTAGTGGTGATCTGGGCTGCCAGCGGCTTTTACACCACCAAGGAGGCTGAACGTGGTGTAGTGACTCGCTTCGGTAAGTTCAGCCATTTGGTACAGCCGGGTCTGAATTGGAAGCCGACTTTCATCGACGAAGTGCGCCCGGTTAACGTAGAGTCTGTGCGTGAACTGGCGGCCTCTGGCGTGATGTTGACTTCCGATGAAAATGTGGTGCGCGTAGAAATGAACGTACAGTACCGTGTGACCAATCCAGAAACCTATCTGTTCAGCGTGGTGAATGCCGACGACAGCCTGAGTCAAGCGACTGACAGCGCCCTGCGCGGCGTGATCGGCAAATACTCGATGGATCGTATCCTGACCGAAGGCCGTACCGTGGTGCGTAACAATACTCAACGCATGTTAGAAGAGACCATTCGTCCTTACAACATGGGTATCACGCTTCTGGACGTCAACTTCCAGGCTGCGCGTCCGCCGGAGGAAGTTAAAGCATCGTTCGATGATGCTATCGCCGCGCGTGAGAACGAGCAGCAGTACATTCGTGAAGCGGAAGCCTACGCTAACGAGGTGCAGCCGCGTGCCAACGGTCAAGCGCAGCGCTTGTTGGAAGACGCCAAGGCATACAAAGATCGTACCGTTTTGGAAGCCCAGGGCGAGGTAGCTCGCTTCGCCAAGCTGCTGCCGGAATACAAATCAGCCCCAGAAATTACCCGTGAGCGTCTGCATATCGAAACCATGGAAAAAGTCTTGAGTCATACCCGCAAGGTGCTGGTCAGTGATAAAGGCAATAATTTGATGGTGTTACCGCTGGATCAAATGCTACGCGGCCACGCTAATATCCCGGCGGTCAGTAGCGACAAAGACACCAGCCTGATTCGTCTCACCCCTGTTCCCTCTGCCCATGGCGGCATCAGTTCCAACAACCAGCAAACCCGCAGCGATTCGAGCATGAACCAACGCCAGGCAAATGCACAGCGCGACGACACCACTCGCGTAGGGAGAGAGTAATCAATGCGTAAGTCTTTTATAGTTATCGTCCTCGCGGTGCTGATGGCGATATACACTTCACTGTTTGTGGTGCAGGAAGGTCAGCGTGGCATCGTGCTGCGCTTTGGCAAGGTGCTGCGCGACAGTGAAAATAAACCGCTGGTGTATGCACCGGGTATGCACTTCAAGATCCCGTTTATTGAAACCGTGAAGAGCCTGGATGCGCGTATCCAGACTATGGATAACCAGGCCGATCGTTTCGTCACCAGTGAAAAGAAAGACCTGATTGTTGACTCCTACCTGAAGTGGCGTATCAGCAATTTCAGCCGTTACTATCTGGCGACTGGCGGCGGCGATGTCTCTCAGGCCGAAGTGCTGTTAAAACGTAAATTAAGCGACCGCTTGCGTTCCGAGATCGGCCGTCTGGACGTGAAGGAAATCGTGACCGACTCGCGCGGAAAGTTGATGTCAGACGTGCGCACTGCACTGAATACCGGCACGGTGGGTGATGGCGAAGAAGTGGCGGCCAGTGGGGCCGATGACGCTATTGCCTCCGCAGCGGCGCGCGTTGAGCGGGAAACCACCGGCAAACGGCCGCCGCTTAACTCGAACAGCATGGCAGCGCTGGGTATTGAAGTGATCGACGTGCGTATCAAGCAGATCAACCTTCCTGTCGAAGTGTCTGACGCTATCTACCAGCGTATGCGTGCTGAACGTGAAGCGGTAGCCCGCCGTTTGCGTTCGCAGGGCCAGGAAGAAGCGGAGAAGCTGCGGGCCAGTGCGGACTACGAAGTGACGCGTACCTTGGCGGAAGCTGAGCGTCAGGCGAGAATCACTCGTGGTGAAGGTGATGCCGAATCGGCTAAATTGTTTGCTAGCGTGTTCAGCCAGGCTCCGGATTTCTACGCCTTTATCCGTAGTTTGCGTGCTTATGAAGCCAGCTTTAGCAACAATCAGGACGTGATGGTACTCAGCCCAGATAGCGATTTCTTTCGCTATATGAAGTCGCCTGATTCCACGCGTAAGTAATCGCGACAGGTAAATTATCAGGGGTCCGTTTAATCGCGGGCCTTTTCTTATCTGGGGGATCCATGAATGCAGCAATCTGATTGGCGCTTGGGTTGGTTTTAATGCTAGAAAGGCTAGGGACGATGCGATTTCCACAAGCCTGGCGCCCAATAATATTGGCGATGACTCAGTTGCCTGATGCTACTCTGCGGCGATTTGGCGGTGGAATAGTGGTTTCGGTTTGTGTGATCTATTACATTTTCTGCAGACATGCAAAGAGATAAAGCTTAGTCTAAAAAATGCGTAATTGCATGCTAAAAGTGCTGAAAATCGAAAATTACGGTGGTAGAATCCATTTTTAAGCAACTGGTGATTTTGAAAAATGGGTAAGAACGTCGTCGTACTGGGCACCCAATGGGGTGACGAAGGTAAGGGCAAGGTCGTAGACCTGCTAACTGAACGAGCTCAATATGTTGTGCGCTATCAAGGTGGTCATAACGCTGGCCATACTCTGATTATTAACGGTGAAAAAACCGTCCTTCATTTAATTCCTTCTGGCATCCTGCGTGAAAACGTCACCAACATCATCGGCAACGGTGCTGTTCTGGCTCCCGGTGCTTTAATGAAAGAAATGGGGGAACTCGAAGCTCGCGGCATCCCGGTACGCGAACGTCTGTTACTGTCCGAGGCCTGCCCATTGATCCTGGCTTACCATGTGGCGCTGGATAACGCGCGTGAGAAAGCGCGCGGCGCTAAAGCCATCGGTACCACTGGTCGCGGCATCGGCCCGGCTTACGAAGATAAAGTGGCGCGCCGTGGTTTACGCGTCAGTGACCTGTTCAACAAAGAAACCTTCGCCGTTAAGCTGAAGGAAGTTGTTGATTATCATAACTTTCAGTTGGTTAACTACTACAAAGTTAAAGCCGTTGATTACCAGGCAACGCTAGATTATGTGCTGTCCATCGCCGACATCCTGACCGCCATGGTGGTTGACGTTTCCGAACTGCTGGACGATGCGCGCAAGCGTGGTGAGCTGATTATGTTCGAAGGTGCTCAGGGTACTCTACTGGATATTGATCACGGAACCTATCCGTATGTGACCTCTTCTAACACTACCGCTGGCGGCGTGGCTACGGGGTCAGGTATTGGTCCTCGTTACGTGGATTATGTGCTGGGTATTGTCAAAGCCTACTCCACCCGTGTGGGTGCCGGCCCTTTCCCAACCGAACTATTCGATGAGACTGGCGAATATATGTGCAAGCAGGGTAACGAATTCGGTGCCACTACTGGCCGCCGCCGTCGTACAGGCTGGCTGGATGCGGTTGCGGTGCGTCGTGCAGTACAGATTAACTCCTTGTCCGGTTTTTGCCTGACCAAGTTAGATGTGCTGGATGGATTGAAGGAAGTGAAGATTTGCGTGGGCTATCGTATGCCTGATGGCCGCGAAATGACCACCACCCCACTGGCGGCAGAAGAATGGGAAGGTATCGAACCCATCTACGAAAGTATGCCGGGTTGGAGCGAAAGCACCTTTGGTGTGAAAGAGCAAAGCAAACTGCCACTGGCAGCGCTGGACTACATCAGGCGCATTGAAGAACTGACTGGCGTACCGGTAGATATTATCTCTACCGGCCCGGACCGTAGCGAAACCATGATCTTGCGTGACCCGTTCGACGCATAATCAACTCTTGTTACCTAGGGCTGCACCACGATTGTGGGGTGCAGTCTGTTTAATCTGGGCGTGTTCCTTCCCGTTCTTTATCCTGTTTATTCCCCTCGGTTGCGGATCCACAGCAAAAAATATTTTTCAATACCTGCTCCAAAACTTGAGACACGCTAAATAATTAGCTACGAACTCTCTGGCTGGTTTATTATCCAAGGAGTCATCTTCTAAATAAAGCAGCAAAGCGGCCTATCAAGACGGGTAACGTGATACCTAGAGGTAGATGTGCAGTTAACGAGTTTCACTGATTATGGCTTGCTGGCGCTAATCTACATGGCCTGGCTGCCACCGGACAAAATGACCAGTATATCGAAAGTGACCGATGTCTACGGCGTGTCTCGCAACCATATAGTTAAGATAATCAATCAGCTAAGCCGTGTTGATTTTGTCACTGTGATACTCGGGAAAAACGGCGGCATCCGTTTGAGTCAACCAGGCGAAACTATTCGCCTCGGTGATATGGTGAGAGAGCTGGAACCGCTTTCACTGGTCAACTTCCGCAGTGATTTCTGCCAAATAAGTCCTGCCTGCCGCTTGAATCAGGTGCCCCATCATGGCGTACAAAATTTCCTTGAAGAACTGAATAACGACACCCTAGCCGATATGGTCGAAGGCAATTCCCTACTCTACAAGCTTGCTGCTTGCCGAATAAAACGTCGTTGAGAGACAAAATTCAGCGATATCCTGCTGATGACAACGGAGGTACCGCAATGTCACAAGATCCATTTCTGGAACGAGAAGCAGAAAAATATGAATCCCCGATCCCTAGCCGAGAATATATTCTGGCTCATCTGGCGAAACGAGAAACGCCAGCCAGCCGCGAAGCGTTGTCCAAAGAGCTGGATTTAACTGGAGAAGAACAGTTGGAAGCCTTGCGCCGTCGCCTGCGTGCGATGGAGCGTGACGGCCAATTGATATTTACCCGCCGTCAGTGCTATGCGTTGCCAGAACGTCTGGACCTGTTGCGCGGCACCGTTATCGGCCACCGCGATGGCTACGGCTTCCTTCGTATCGAAGGCAGCAAGGATGACTTGTACCTTTCTACCGAGCAGATGAAGATGGCGATCCACGGCGATGTAGTGTTGGCGCAGGCGCTGGGTGCCGATCGCAAAGGCCGCTGCGAAGCACGTATCGTGCGCGTGCTGGTGCCAAAAACTAGCAAGATTGTTGGTCGTTTCTTCATGGACGCTGGTACCGGGTTCGTGGTGCCGGACGACAGCCGCCTGAGCTTCGATATTTTAGTCCCGGCCGATGCTGTCAACGGCGCACGCATGGGCTACATGGTGGTGGTAGAGCTGACCCAACGCCCCACCCGCCGCACCAAGGCAGTGGGTAAGATCGTTGAGATCCTCGGCGATAAGATGGGTACCAGCATGGTGGTGGACATCGCGCTGCGCACTCATGAGATCCCGCATACTTGGCCACCTCAGGTAGAAGCACAGGTGGCTGATCTCAGCGATCAGGTACCGGAAGTGGCCAAGAAAGGCCGGGTTGATCTACGTAAGCTGCCATTGGTTACCATTGATGGTGAAGATGCACGCGACTTTGATGATGCGGTTTACTGCGAGAAAAAACGCGGCGGCGGCTGGCGCTTATGGGTGGCGATTGCCGATGTTAGCTATTATGTGCGTCCGCGCACCGCGCTGGATGATGTGGCGCGCAACCGCGCCACATCGGTATACTTTCCATCGCAGGTTATCCCGATGCTGCCGGAGGTGCTATCCAACGGGCTATGCTCCCTCAACCCACAGGTCGATCGCCTGTGCATGGTATGCGAGATGACCCTTTCCGCCCAAGGGCGGCTATCGACGGCCAAGTTCTACGAAGCGGTGATGAGCTCCCACGCGCGTTTAACCTACAACAAGGTCTGGCGCATTTTGCAGGGCGATCAGGCACTGCATAAGCATTATCATCCTCTGGTCAAACATCTGGAAGAATTGTATGCGATGTACCATGTGTTGGATCAGGCGCGCACTGAGCGCGGCGGCATCGCCTTCGAAACCGAAGAAGCCAAGTTCATCTTCAATACCGAACGCCGCATTGAACGCGTTGCGCCGACAGTGCGTAACGATGCCCACAAGTTGATCGAAGAATGCATGATCATGGCTAACGTTGCCGCTGCGCGCTTTGTCGAGAAGCATAACGAGCCAGCGCTGTTCCGCGTCCACGATCGCCCAAGCGATGATCACATCTCCGCATTGCGCAGTGTGCTGAGCGAACTTGGGCTGACGCTGGGTGGCGGCAATAAACCGCAGCCGAAAGATTACGCCACGTTGATGGATGAAGTTGCAAAACGTCGCGATCATGAAATGCTGCAAACCATGTTACTGCGTTCGATGAAACAGGCGATTTATGATCCAGAAAACCGTGGTCACTTTGGTTTGGCGCTAGCTTCTTACGGCCACTTTACCTCGCCAATCCGCCGTTACCCGGATTTGGCGTTACACCGCACTATCAAATACCAGTTGGCCAAAGAGCATGGTGAATTGAAAGAGCGTCGGACACGAACTGGCGGCTGGCACAGCGAATTTGAAGAGATGTTGCAGTTAGGTTCGCATTGCTCAATGGCCGAACGTCGTGCAGACGAAGCAACGCGCAACGTTGCCGACTGGCTTAAGTGCGACTATATGCAGGATCACGTTGGTGCCGTGTTCAGTGGCATCATCGCCAGCGTAATCGGCTTCGGCTTTTTTGTGCGCCTAAACGATCTGTTCATCGATGGCTTGGTACACGTATCGTCGCTGGATAATGACTATTATCGCTACGATAATATCGGCCAACGTCTTATCGGTGAATCCTCCGGCGTGGTTTACCGTCTGGGTGATACGGTGGAAATCCGAGTTGAAGCGGTGCATATGGACGAACGCAAGATCGATTTCGCACTGGTCTCCAGCAGCCGAAAACCCCGTGGCGCTGGCAAAACCGAACGCGATCGTGCCAAGAACGGCGGCAAGTGCACTCTGCGCGATAGTACTAGGGCTGGCGCAGCGCGTGCTCAAGCGCAGCGCAAACATCGTGGCGGCAAACCGTCGGCCAACTTTGAGCCGGATAGTACCTTCCGCAAAGACGGAGATAAACCCGCCGACACAGTGAAAAAGGACAAAAAGACCAAGGTCAAGAAAGCGTCTGACAAAACCCGGAAAATAGCGGTGGCGACCAAAGCCAAGCACGCGACAAAGAAGAAAGGTGCCGAATAGGTTTAACCTATCGCACCTCATTATCATCGACTGGCGTATGCCAGCCGCACAGTGAAAAGATCATCATGAGCGAAATTATTTACGGCATCCACGCTGTTAAAGCCCTGTTAGAGCGCGACCCGCAACGCTTTCTGGAAGTGTTCATCCTAAAAGAACGTTGTGACTGTCGTCTGCAACCACTTATCACTGAGCTCGAAGCGACAGGACTTGCCGTTCAGGTGGCGAGCCGCCAGTGGTTGGATGAGAAGGTTGAGGGCGCAGTGCATCAGGGAATTATCGCCAGGGTGCGCGAAGGGCGGAAGCCACAAGAAAACGACCTGCCAGCGTTGTTGGAAAGCGTTTATACGCCATTCTTGCTGGTGCTGGACGGCGTGATCGATCCACATAACCTCGGGGCTTGCCTACGCAGCGCTGATGCCGCTGGCGTGCATGCGGTGATTGTGCCGCGTGACCGTTCTGCCCAATTGAATGCTACTGCTAAAAAAGTGGCTTGTGGCGCAGCAGAGAACGTGCCGCTGATCCGCGTCACCAATTTGGTGCGCACCCTGCGTTTGCTACAGGAAATGAACGTCTGGGTCGTAGGCACCGCTGGCGAAGCCGATCATACGCTGTATCAGAGTAAAATGACCGGCCAGATGGCGCTGGTGATGGGGGCGGAAGGCGAAGGAATGCGCCGTCTGACGCGTGAGCACTGCGACGAGTTGATCAGTATTCCGATGGCTGGCATTGTCTCCTCACTGAACGTCTCTGTCGCTACCGGTATCTGCCTGTTTGAAGCGGTGCGCCAGCGCCTTTCCTCTCCTGGCGGCCTTAAGGTTGGTAAAAAACCGTAAAAGCAAAGGTGGGAGGGAGACAGCAAATGGCGCACTTTCTACCATTTACTCCCATCCCGATGAATAAATCCCACGCGGTTCTTGAGTTTCCTATCCTACGCCAGTATGATTACGCGTCATTTTTCAGCCGTACACTAAACACGTTCCTTGCTTCCATGGGCTGCGGTTGACCCTGACAGGAGGCTGAATAATCCGTAAGGAGCAATTTGATGCGTCATTACGAAATCGTTTTTATGGTCCATCCTGACCAAAGCGAACAGGTTCCGGGCATGATCGAGCGTTACAGTGATACCATCACTAACGCGCAAGGTCATGTTCACCGTCTGGAAGACTGGGGCCGCCGTCAACTGGCTTACCCGATCAAAAAACTGCACAAAGCTCACTATGTTCTGCTAAACGTTGAAGCTCCGCAGGAAGCGATCGATGAGCTGGAAACTCACTTCCGTTTCAACGACGCCGTTATCCGCAGCATGCTTATGCGCGTTAAGCACGCGGTAACTGAAGCATCTCCGATGGTGAAAGCGAAAGATGAACGTCGTGGCGACCGCCGCGAAGACTTCGCTAACGAAACCGCAGATGCAGATGATGTAGATACTGGGGATTCTGAAGAGTAATTGCCACCGTGACGACCAATCGTCTGGTTTTATCGGGTACTGTATGCCTTGTGCCAATTCAAAAAGTGAGCCCTTCTGGGATACCACACTGCCAATTTGTGCTGGAGCACCATTCGCAGCAGAGGGAAGCCGGATTTAGTAGGCAAGCATGGTGCCGAATGCACGTGGTTGTCAGCGGACACCTGTCACAGGCATTAACTCAAAGATTAACGGTCGGCAGTCAGGTCACTGTGCGAGGCTTTATTAGTTGCCATCAAGGGCGCAACTGGCTACGCAAACTGGTTCTGCATGCCGAGCAGATTGAATTTATAGATTCTGGAGACTAGCCACATGGCACGTTATTTCCGTCGTCGCAAGTTCTGCCGTTTTACTGCGGAAGGCGTTCAAGAGATTGACTATAAAGACATCGCTACGCTGAAAAACTACATTACTGAAAGTGGTAAAATTGTACCGAGCCGTATCACCGGTACTCGTGCAAAATATCAGCGCCAGTTGGCCCGTGCTATCAAGCGCGCCCGCTACCTGTCTTTTTTGCCGTACACTGATCGTCATCAGTAACCGGCAACTGTCCATTAACGACTTTGAGAGGATAAGGTAATGCAAGTTATTCTGCTTGATAAAGTAGCAAACCTAGGCAGCATGGGTGATCAAGTTAACGTTAAAGCGGGCTATGCCCGTAACTTCCTGGTACCACAGGGCAAAGCTGTTCCTGCTACCAAGAAAAACGTAGAGTTCTTCGAAGCACGCTGTGCTGAATTAGAATCCAAACTGGCTGACGTTCTGGCCGCCGCTGTTGTTCGTGCAACCAAGATCGACGAACTGTTAACAGTCACTATCGTGTCTAAAGCAGGCGAAGAAGGTAAGTTGTTCGGCTCTATCGGCACCCGCGACATCGCTGACGCAGTGACTGCGGCTGGCGTTGAAGTGGCCAAGAACGAAGTTCGTCTGCCGAACGGCGTTCTGCGTACTACTGGCAAGCACGAAGTGCACTTCCAAGTACACAGCGACGTGTTCGCACAACTGAATATAGTGGTGGTTGCGGAAGCGTAATAACGCGGCTGTAACCCAGTTAAAACGCCAGCCTTGTGCTGGTGTTTTGCTTTTCTGCACCCGGAAAAAAACCTTACTCTGTGGCTGGCTGTGCACGAGAGCGCTGTGCACGAGAGCCGTGCGCTACGTGACTTTCTTTAGCTTTCGTAGTGGCCGCTGCTATCGGCCTGCCAGCGGAACAGTGCCTATCTGCTGCCCGCAATGGTGACGGATAGCGTGTTTCTAGTGCCGTTGGCGTCATATTCGATACGTACTTCCTGGACAGCTTGCATATTACTGAGTGGCTTGTCGTTGCCTTTCACTTGGCCATGGCGAACACTTCATTCACTGGCAGCTTGTTGTCGCGTAACAGTTACGCCAGCGTTTGGCCGGGATGAATAGAGTAACGCTGCCCGGTGCCAATAGGCTTATAACCTAACTCCTTAGGCTGTTTTATTTGCCATTTTGAATCTGGGCAGTGCTCACCGTCCTCACATATTCCCTTTAAGGCTCCAGTTGTTACGTGCTGTCCTGGGCCTAGCTGTCTGCAACAATGTACGCCTACTGGGATAGGTTATAAAGTGGAAGGTTGATTGCGGCAGGTTCTGGGCAAACAAAAAGTCACAGTTTCCTATTTTACGGCAAAAGACAACATTCGCCATACAATATTGACCCAGCTTTCCTGCGCTGTTATGCTGCATTCTCGACTTTTTACAGACTTGAGGAAAACCCCATGACAACCCCTTCTTTTGACAGCGTTGAGACGCAAGCAAGTTACGGGATTGGTTTATAGGTCGGCCAGCAGTTGCAAGAGTCCGGCTTCGAAGGTTTACAACCAGAAGCTTCGTTGGCCGGGTTGTATGACGCGCTAGAAGGGAATGTTCCGGTTGACGTAGTGCACCGTGCGCTGCGTGAAATCAACAAACGTGCGGATGCTGTGCTCAGTAAACACCAGCAGACGATGGCCGCTGAAGGCCAGTAGTTTCTGGATGAAAACGCCAAGCGTGATGACGTGACGCTGACCGAATCCGGTTTGCAGTTTTCCGCATTGCAGCATGGCAATGGCCCGATCCCATCCCGTCAGGATCGCGTGCGTGTGCATTACACCGGCCGTCTGACCAATGGCGATGTATTTGCCAGCTCAATTGAACGTGGCCAGCCAGCGTAATTCCCGGTCAGCGGCGTGATTCCAGGCTGGATCGAAGCGCTGACTCTGATGCCGGTCGGCTAATAGCAGCTCTATATCCCGCACACTCTAGCCTACGGCGAGCGTGGTGCTAGCGCATCCATTCCGCCCTTCAGCACGCTAGTTTTTGACGTCGAACTACTAGAAATTCTGTAATTCGTTACAACCTTGATCAAGGGTAATTTTCAGCGCCCTCTTTTTTACCCGGTGGGCCGTAAACGCGCGTTCTTCAAAATGAGCATCATAAAGCGGGTAATTCGCTGAATCTGGCTGGCAGGAGGTGTGACAACAGCGGCAGATCAGTACGCCGCGCCAGCGCCTTCGGTAACGCCAGTTTCTGGCCGAGGATCGCTTCGACACTCTGTTTCAACTTGGCCGGATGCGCAGTGCCGAGGAACAGACCAAATTCCCCTTCCAAATTCCCCTTGCTGCAACTGATCGCGCAGCGCGCGGTAGGCAGTCGCCGCGTGCGGTTCGGAGATATAGCCTCGTTCATCCACCCAGAAAGTGAGTGAACCCTGAGTGATAAGGGCGTTGTTGTAAGCCTGCCAGTTGGTAATCTTGAACTTTTGCTGGGCCACGGAATGTCGCTATTTTGACAGAAGGAGAGTGATCTGATCCTCGTGCCGGCCAAAAGTTCGATTTATTCAACAACGCCGGTCATTTTATGAAAGCAGCCTCACCGTTCCCAGGCAATAAACCTGGCTTAACGAAAGTGGAGCGGTATTAGGCGCAGGTATTTAGTGCTGCCGATGAAGCAGAATCGTTTATTAAATTTGAGTTTCTGTGACTTTAGCAGGCAATTCTGTAAGTGTTTTTCACCAATATGTTAACGTGCTACAATCGAACTTGATATATGTCAACATAACCATGGTTTTTTTGGGTGATAAATTCGATGTTCTGTTATACTGTTGTTAACAGTCATAGATAGGCGGCTATAGAGACGCGTATCCCCAGCACGCTAGCGTTCTTGCTGGCACCTAATGGAAAGTGTATCAAGAATGAGTTTAGGTACTTTAGTCATTTGATAAGAGGGAGTGTGGCGATATCTCTGCCCTCCTCTTAAAAACAAAGAATTATGTACTTCCTATTTTTTATTTTATTGGTAATTTTAGGTAGCAAATATGCAGACCCCGCACATTCTGATTGTCGAAGACGAGTTAGTCACTCGTAACACCCTCAAGAGCATTTTCGAGGCGGAAGGCTACATGGTTCACGAAGCCAATGACGGTGCAGAGATGCACAACATCCTGTCTAAAAATGATATCAATCTGGTCATCATGGACATTAACTTACCAGGTAAAAATGGCCTGCTGTTGGCCCGTGAATTACGCGAACAAGCCAACGTTGGACTAATGTTTCTGACTGGACGCGATAACGAGGTTGATAAAATTCTCGGCCTGGAAATCGGTGCCGATGATTACATCACCAAGCCGTTCAACCCGCGTGAATTAACCATTCGCGCACGTAACTTGCTGTCGCGTACCATGAACCTGAGTAGCGTTGGCGAAAAACGTCTCTTAGTGGAAAGTTATAAGTTCAACGGCTGGGAGTTAGATACTAACAGCCGCTCGCTGGTCAACCCGGCGGGGCAGCGGTATAAGCTGCCGCGTAGCGAATTTCGCGCCATGCTGCACTTCTGCGAGAACCCAGGCAAGATTCAGTCACGCGGCGAACTACTTAAGAAGATGACTGGCCGTGAGTTGAAGCCGCATGACCGCACTGTCGATGTTACCATCCGCCGCATCCGTAAGCATTTCGAGTCGGCACCAAATACACCGGAAATCATCGCCACTATCCACGGTGAAGGCTACCGTTTCTGCGGCGATCTGCAAGCGTAATTCCCGCTTCAAAACAATCGGAGTTCAGCTTGCTGGATCCCGATTGTTATTTCACCTCACTCCATGGGATGATCGGTACCGCACTCAGTGCATTTTTTGGTGAACCATCAACCACCCGATCCGAATAGCTCAAATAGACCAACGTATTGCGCTTGGCATCATAAAAACGCACGACTTGCAGCTTCTTAAACACCAGCGAGGTTCGCTTCTGGAACACGACCGAGCCTTTTGCCTTGCCGTTTATGATCTTATCGCTCAAGACGATCCGCTGTATCTTCCGCCAACCCTAGCCCGCCTTTGACACCTCCCGTTTTGGCACTGCTGATATAACAAGTTACATTTTTAACGTCTGGATCATCGAACGCCTCCACCACAATTTTATGATCCGGCCACACCAGTTTAAATACTGTATCCACCGATCCCACCTGGTTCGCCTGCGTGCTGTTTATCGTTGCACAACCGAGACCAAAAAATAGCCACTCTTTTCTCATTAACTTAACTCCCACAGGCATTCCTTTATAGCAACAGGCTCAGCAATCAGAATTTTTCTGGCCCACCGTACTCCTTTTAGCACGGAGCGGCTTTGTTGAATAAATCGGATTTGGAATAAAGAGTCCCGTGAATGGGCAGCTTTTAGGCAAGGCGTACACTTTCTGGCATACCGGCGAGCGTCATCTTGTTTAATGCACAGATCATAGCCAGCGCCTCTGCAACTTGCCCATCATAATCTCGCAGCGACAGGTGACCACCAAATAGCTGTTTTACTCTATACCTCGCTGTTGCCGCTATCGAACGTCGGTGGTAGCCTGTGATACTTTTCCACCGTGTGTTGTCTCTGGTAAGGCGCTGGTTCGCTACCGCTTGATTTCGCTCTGCATAGTCTGCCGACTAATAACGGGCTCCGCTGCTGGGCGGTATTAACGCCTTGAGCTTCTTGCCCCTTAACTCATCATGACTCACTCGCGTATCCTAAGCCCGATCCGCCGAGGCGACTTTGATTTTACGGTACCTCTGGCGGATGAGACCTGGGAAGGCTTCGGTATCGGTGACATTGCTCAAGGAAAGGTCAGCACAGATGACCTCATGTGTTTCTGTATCTACGGCAAAATCCAGTTTTCGCCAGATCCGCCGTTTTTCCTGACCATGTTTTTTTGCCATCCACTCCCCTTCACCCAACACGTTGAGCCCGCTAGAGTCGATAACGAGGTGCGCAATTTCACCTGGCGTTGGGGTTTTAAACGGGACATGGCCGGACTTCGCCCGCTTACTTCTTGAACTTTTGCTGGGCCACGGAATGTCGCTATTTTGACAGAAGGAGAGTGATCTGATCCTCGTGCAGGCCAAAAGTTCGATTTATTCAACAACGCCCGAGGTGGGCATTATAACCCCCATCGATAGATAGACAACCGATCTACCAACAAAACCGACCGTTTACACTTTTTCCCTGCCCTTGTAGCACCGGTTCCGGGGTAGTCGAGTAAGATTATGTATCGCCTTTTTTAATTTTAACGAGCCTTGCCATGAAAATAGACGTTGCGGTCACCTTCCGAAAGCGCGAAATTTTTATAACGTTTATGGAGAGCAGGAATATCGCCCGTACTGGCGAAATACTGGGGATTAGTGGTGTCAATGTTCATCGTGCCTTGCAGCCCCTTAAGGAAGGCGTTCGTTGTCCGCTGTGTGTTCACAACATCGTGGAAAGCGGTGGCTTCTACTAACGCTGGAGTATCTTACGTGCTGGCTCCGGTGCAGAGATTTCCTTTACGGTCAGCTTTAAACCCGGCGACCAGAGCAGCATTCGCTTTAACGTAATGATTGATAGTCAGTTTTGTGATTCAGACGAAAGTCTAGAGTGAAGATATGCTCTCTTGCCTATTGTCTCTCGATTCTATGGTAGGATAAACATACTTAGCGTCGCTTTCGACTAGCCAACAGCTATCCCTCTGAAGCCAGATTAGCACCGTATACCACCTTCGAATATCTCTTAGTCAAGAGATCTGCCTAAGCCATGGTGTTACTCGGGGTCGGAGAAGTTTTATCACTTGTAAATGGCTCCGTTATCGGTCACCGGTTGCCGTTCCCAAATGCATAAATGAGTTCATATGAAGCATCCGCAAAAATTTCAATCGGCGCTGCTGCACCCACGTTATTGGCTAACCTGGTTCGGTCTGGTCTTGTTATTCTTCCTGGTTCAGCTCCCTTATCCGCTGTTGCATCGGCTTGGTAGGTGGATGGGCCGCAGCTCAATGCGCTTTCTGAAACGCCGAGTCTCCATTACCCACCGTAACCTGGAGCTGTGCTTCCCCGATATGGATGAAGCACAGCGAGAACGCAAAGTACTTGGCAACTTCGAATCACTGGGCATGGGTCTGATGGAAACCGGTATGGCCTGGTTCTGGTCGGACAAGCGTGTCAATCGCTGGTTCAAAGCTACCGGCATCCATCACCTGAAAATGGCGCAGCAGAACCAACGCGGCGTGTTAGTGATTGGCGTGCATTTTATGTCGCTGGAGCTGGGTGGCCGGGCCATGGGCCTGTGCCAGCCGATGATGGCGATGTACCGCCCGCACAATAACAAGGCGATGGAATGGGCGCAGACCAAAGGCCGCATGCGTTCCAATAAAGCAATGCTCGATCGCAAGAATCTGCGCGGTATGGTGCACGCACTGAAGCGTGGTGATGCTGTCTGGTTCGCTCCAGATCAAGACTATGGCCCACGTGGCAGTGTATTCGCCCCGCTATTCGCCGTCGATCAAGCTGCTACCACCAGCGGCACCTTTATGCTGGCGCGCATAGCCAAGCCAGCGATGGTGCCAGTAGTGCTGATCCGCCGCGAGAAAGGCCGTGGCTATGATCTGCTGATCCAACCAGCGCTGGAAGATTATCCGATCGCAGATGAACTAGCGGCAGCTGCTTACATGAATAAAGTGGTGGAAAAGGAGATCATGCGCGCGCCAGAGCAATATATGTGGCTACACCGTCGTTTCAAAACTCGGCCACTCGGCTCCCAGCCTTTATATTGATCTGAAAATTTTTAGCTCAGTAAAACCCATTTCATGCAGTTTTAACGCGCTGATTTAACGTTCTACTACCGTACCCTCGCAGAGAAACATCACAGAGTTAGCACTATTTTACGCTAAACGAAATAGTAGCACGCCGCAACGTACTACTGTTTAAAAATCATGCGGCTGATTTAGCAATTACCCTAGATATCAAGAATTACTTAATCTTAAAGCATAACCATTTGCCAGCAACATTCACGCAATTTCATCATCCTGGCATTGGATAGGTGCAGGGGCAGCTTGGGCATAAGCAGTAGCAGCAGAAAACGCGGTACCAGCAAGTAGTTCTAAAGCAAGTAATTTACTAAATTTGTTCATAAAAATAACCATTATTTTTTTAGGTTAATGATTAGTAATATGATATATGAGGAATAATTACCTCACGGAATCGGCTTTGTTTAATAAATCGGATTTGGAATAAAGAGTCCCGTGAATGGGCAGCTTTTAGGCAAGGCGTACACTTTCTGGCATACCGGCGAGCGTCATCTTGTTTAATGCACAGATCATAGCCAGCGCCTCTGCAACTTGCCCATCATAATCTCGCAGCGACAGGTGACCACCAAATAGCTGTTTTACTCTATACCTCGCTGTTGCCGCTATCGAACGTCGGTGGTAGCCTGTGATACTTTTCCACCGTGTGTTGTCTCTGGTAAGGCGCTGGTTCGCTACCGCTTGATTTCGCTCTGCATAGTCTGCCGACTAATAACGGGCTCCGCTGCTGGGCGGTATTAACGCCTTGAGCTTCTTGCCCCTTAACTCATCATGACTCACTCGCGTATCCTAAGCCCGATCCGCCGAGGCGACTTTGATTTTACGGTACCTCTGGCGGATGAGACCTGGGAAGGCTTCGGTATCGGTGACATTGCTCAAGGAAAGGTCAGCACAGATGACCTCATGTGTTTCTGTATCTACGGCCAAATGCAATTTTCGCCAGATCCGCCGTTTTTCCTGACCGTATTTTTTTACTTTCCACTCCCCTTCACCCAACACGTTGAGCCCGCTAGAGTCGATAACGAGGTGCGCAATTTCACCCGGCGTTGGGGTTTTAAACGGGACATGGCCGGACTTTGCCCGCTTACTGATGCAGGTGTCGTCCGGGCAGTTCAACGGCACTTTGATCAGTGTGATAATGGAATCGACGAAGCCCTGGAGGGCGCGAAGTGTCAGGCCGAAAATCCGTTTCAGCATCAATACGCTGGTGATTGCCATTACGCTGGTCATTGCCATATCGGAATAATGTTGTCGGCGACCACGCAGAGAAGGTTTTGCCTCGCAGGACCAGGCGTGAAGTGCCGTTTCATCCACCGAGAAAGTGAGTGAACCCCGAGTGATAAGGGCGTTGTTGTAATCCTTCCAGTTGGTGATGTTGAACTTTTTCTGGGCCACGGAATGTCGCTATTTTGACAGAAGGAGAGTGATCTGATCCGCGTAGCTGCCAAAAGTTCGATTTATTCAATAACGCCTGGGTTAATGCTACAGAACTCTATCCGCTGATACTCCAGTCGTGGTGCAGAAAATGAGGAGAGCCTATCAGGTTGCTTCCACTACCGTTGCATTCCTGGCGTGCAATAAGACGGCAATTGTATTTATCGTGAAAGCAAAATATTCTGGCCCTATAGGTTAGCAAAAGCTGGCGCTGCTACCTGGGTAACCCCAATAGAAACCGTTGTCTCGGTGATTCGCCGTAATTATGTTAAATTATGTTAAAATCGGTCATTTAGCTCCGGGAGCGGTATTTGCGATGAATTCAACCACCCAGAAAAATCTGTTAGTGCAGGCTGAACAGCTCTGTAGGCAACGCAATGTGCGATTAACGCCGCAGCGGCTGGAAGTACTGCGCCTGATGTCACAGCAGCCCAGTGCAATCAGCGCATACGACCTACTCGACCTGCTGCGGATCGCCGAGCCACAGGCTAAGCCACCCACGGTTTACCGCGCGCTCTATTTCTTAATGGATCAAGGATTTATCCATCGGGTAGAGTCGGCTAATAGCTATATACTGTGCCACCATTTTGGGCAGCCAATGCACACCTCTGCGCTGCTTATTTGTGATCGCTGTAGCCAAGTGACCGAGCGCACCACCGACGACGTGGAAAAAACGCTGCAAAAGCTGGCTAAAGAGTCAGGGTTTGCGCTGTGCCACAGCGTGGTGGAAGCACACGGACTGTGTACTGGCTGTGTTGAGGTTGAAGCTTGCGACAGCAAGCATAATTGTGGCGAGCACGATCATAGCATCGCCATCAAAAGGACATAGGCTGGGCTAACAGGATCTCTTTGTTGCTATTGTCAAGCCAGCTATAGTAGCTTCAGATGTCAATCCGCGAATGCATCTGGTGCTATTAGCGCTACTTGTTGTAAGTTCCCCAAGATTTCACTTCTTTCTCAGCCGCCTCTTTTTTCTGGCAGCATAAATGAGTGTGTAGATATTTCCATCATTCTGGTGCTGCAAACCAACTGCCATGCACCCTATGGAGATGCCAGCGCCAGCCACAACCCGTTGTTGCCTAGCCACGGTACGCTAATAGGAATGACCCGAATGTGCTTCAACCGCATAGGCAAGGCCGTCTAAAGCGTAGGCGGAGAAGGCCAGAAGGTTCATCAATACCACATTTACCGCCATCACCTCGCTGCTTAGGCGTGCGGCAAAGAGGGTCAGCGAGGCGAAACATAGTTGTAGCAGCAACGAGCGCAACATGATGTCGCGGTTCAGGGCCAGCAAGCGCATAAGGTTGCCGCGCCAAGCCTGTTGCAACATCAGCAACGATATCCCACGCTAGTCCTAGCCCAAGTAGCAGCGTGGCATATTCTGAGATGGCAGTCGCCATAGCTGCCCCTTGCACCTTCCAGCCCAGTCCCATTACCAGCCAGATATCCAGCACAATATTCAGCAGGTTGCCGACAATCAGGAAGATCACCGGCGCACGCACATGCTGCACGCCGAGCAGCCAGCCGAGTAGCACCATATTGACCAGTACTGCCGGGGCGCTCAAACCAGCGAATTTCCAGAAAAAGTCGCGCCTGTTCCAGTACCTTAACGTTGCCACCAACGATCCGCAGCGCCAAATCAATCAGCCGGTGGCGCAGCAGCAACATTGCCAACCCGGTCTATAGTGCCAATATAAGCGGCTACATAAAGGCACGCGCCAGCCTCTGCGGGATCTGCGCTCCCAGTGCTTGGGCTGCCAACCCGGTAGTGCTCATTCGCAGAAACAGTAGCAGCATAAATAGGAAATTACTGACCATCTCGCCGATCACCACATCACCCAAACAGATTGGGCTATCAAGATGGCCGATCATAGCAGTATCCACTAACCCTAGCAACGGCACGGTGATATTAGAGAAGATCATAGGCAGGGCCAAGGTGCCACAGGGCTTTATCGGTATCGCTGGTAAAGGCGGATATCAGGTGCATTATACAATGTTCCCATGGTAGTGCAGTTGCCACATTAGGTGGAGTAAAACGGAACCGACCCAAATCAGGGGCGGGTTAAATCAGGGGACAACGGTTTAGTTAGGCGTGACGCTTAAATCCAGTCGCCATTGCGTATCACACCGACTGCCAGACCTTCGATAGTGAAATTTTGCTGGCGCAGATTGACCACTATCGGTTGAAATTCGTTGTTTTCCGGCAGCAGTTCAACCATGTTACCGTTTTTTTTCAGTCGTTTGACGGTAACTTCATCTTCAATGCGCGCTACTATGACTTGGCCATTGCGCACATCCTGAGTTTTGTGTACCGCTAACAAATCGCCATCCAAAATGCCGATGTCGCGCATCGACATGCCGATAACCCGCAGCAGGAAATCTGCGTTTGGTTTAAATAAGGAAGGATCTACCTTATGGTGGCCTTCAATATGCTGTTGAGCCAACAGTGGCTCGCCAGCAGCCACGCCACCAATCAGCGGTAAACCTTCTTCATCTTCCATCAGCAGGCGTATGCCGCGCGACGCGCCGGAAATGATCTCGATGACCCCTTTGCGCGCTAGCGCCTTCAGATGTTCTTCGGCGGCATTTGGTGAGCGGAACCCCAGACGTATAGCGATCTCAGCACGTGTCGGCGGCATGCCTGTTTGCAAAATATGATCGCGAATCAGTTCATAAACCTCTTGCTGCCTGGTAGTTAGTGCTTTCATTCCACCCCCTGTTTGTTTATACAGTTTTGCTGTAAGTATATACAGGCATGCCTAAATTGGGAACCGACGAATGAATAAAATCAGGGTGTCACGCCCCGCTCAAATGAAGTTTTGCAACAAAATCGAACCCCAAACGAACAGCACCAACACGATCGCCCGCAACATTATTGCCGCTGCCCCATATCCTTTCCTGGCGAAATGCCGCCTCATACCGCCAAACAGCGGCAAGTCCTTTATAAGAATAGCCAGCGGCTTTAATAATACGGGTCAGGCTCGTTGCTTGATTTGCCATGGTTCTATGCCTTTCTCAGAGGTAAATCATAAAAAGAGTCTAGATCACTCAGTGATGTCGGCTCTCGTTTTCCAATACCGCAGATCTGCTACCCGGTTTCTGGTATGATTGTGGTGCATTGCTAATAAGAGGCTTCACGTAGTTATGTCAGGTTGGCGTAAAATTTATTATAAATTATTGAATTTACTACTAAAATTATTAGTAAGAAGCAAGGTTATCCCTTCAGATCCTGTCAGGGAGCTAGGATTAGATCCCTCACGGCCGATTTTGTATATTTTGCCTTATAATTCCAAGACGGATTTTCTGACGCTACGCACTCAGTGCCTGGAGCAAGATCTGCCCGATCCTCTTGACCTATTGGAAATCGATGGCAGGGTGCTGCCGAGCCATGTGTTTATTCACGATGGCCCGCGCCTGTTCCGTTATTACACGTCGAAGGAAGAGTCAGTAAAGCTGTTCCACGACTATCTGGATCTGCACCGCAGTAATCCGAGTCTCAATATTCAGATGCTGCCGGTCTCGGTGATGTTTGGCCGTTCACCTGGGCGAGAAGGCCAAGGCACACCACACATGCGCTTGCTGAACAGCGTTCAGAAATTATTAGCTGTGCTGTGGCTCGGCCGTGACAGCTTCGTACGTTTCTCCAATACTGTTTCGCTGCGCCACATGGCCTCCGAATACGTCACAGACACAGCCATCGCGCAGAAACTGGCACGCGTAGCGCGCATGCACTTTTCGCGCCAGCGTCTGGCCGCAGTCGGCCCCAGCCTGCCAGCAAGGCAGGATTTATTCAACAAGCTGCTGGCTTCCAAAGCGATCGAAAAAGCCGTCAAAGACGAAGCACACAGCAAAAAAATCTCCCTTGATAAAGCCCAGAAGAACGCCATCGTGTTAATGGAAGAGATCGCCGCTGATTTCTCCTACGAGGCCGTGCGCCTTTCCGACCGCGTGTTGAGCTGGACCTGGAACCGGCTGTATCAGGGCATCAACGTTACCAATGCTGAGCGCGTTCGCCAACTGGCCCAAGACGGCCACGAGATCGTCTATGTACCCTGCCACCGTAGCCACATGGACTATTTGCTCCTGTCCTATGTGCTGTATCATCAAGGGCTTGTGCCGCCACACATCGCGGCCGGCATCAACCTCAACTTCTGGCCAGCCGGGCCGATCTTTCGTCGCCTGGGCGCATTCTTCATCCGCCGTACTTTCAAGCGCAACAAGCTGTACTCCACGGTGTTCCGCGAATACCTCGGTGAGCTGTTCACTCGGGGTTATTCGGTAGAATACTTTGTGGAGGGTGGCCGTTCCCGCACCGGACGCCTGCTGGAGCCAAAGACTGGCACTCTGTCGATGACCATTCAGGCGATGCTACGCGGCGGCACCCGGCCGATCACTTTGGTGCCGATTTACATCGGCTACGAACATGTGATGGAAGTGGGCACTTACGCCAAAGAACTACGCGGTGCCACTAAGGAAAAAGAGGGTCTGCTTCAGATGCTGCGCGGCTTGCGCAAACTACGCAACCTGGGCCAGGGTTACGTCAACTTCGGCGATCCGCTACCACTGACCACCTATCTGAACCAGAATGTGCCGCAGTGGCGTGAATCGATCGATCCTATCGAAGCCCAACGCCCAAGTTGGATGACACCAACGGTCAACGATCTGGCGGAAAAAATCATGGTACGCATCAACAATGCCGCTGCGGCCAATGCCGTAAATCTATGCTCTACCGCGCTGCTGGCCTCCCGCCAACATTCGCTGACCCGCGAGCAATTGCTTGAACAACTTGAGTGCTACCTGCAATTAATGCGTAACGAGCCTTACGCCCACGATGTTACCGTGCCGGTTCAGACGCCGGATGAATTGTTGGATCATGCGCTGAGTATGAACAAGTTCGCGGTAGAGCAGGATAACATCGGGGATATCATCATCCTGCCGCGTGAGCAAGCGGTGCTGATGACCTATTACCGCAATAATATTCACCACCTGCTGGTACTACCTTCACTGATCGCCACTATAGTGACGCATCACCGCAAAGTATCGCGCAGCGAGTTACTGCGGCAGATTGATCTGATTTACCCCATGCTGAAGGCTGAATTGTTCCTGCATTACGAAAAGGAACAGTTAGCGGAGGTGCTACAGCCGCTAATCAATGAAATGATTCGTCAACAGTTGATCTGTGGTAAAGACGAGGATCTGGTGCTAAATCCGGATCGTATCCGTCCATTGCAGTTGCTGGCTGCTGGCGTGCGTGAAACCCTGCAACGCTATGCTATCACCATGTCAGTGCTCAGCACTAATCCAAGCATCAACCGTGGTGCGCTGGAGAAAGAGAGCTGTATCATAGCGCAGCGCTTGTCGATGCTACACGGCATCAACGCACCGGAGTTCTTCGACAAAGCAGTATTCGCCACCTTGGTAGCGACGCTGCGTGAAGAAGGCTACATCAACGATATCGGCGATGCGATCCGTGAGCCTACTTTGGAGGTTTACACCATGCTGAGCAACCTGATTACCCCAGAAATCAGGCTAACTATCGAAGGCGTCAGCATGCCAGTAGAAATCAACGCGCAACATGAAGCCGCTACCGAGGAAGCGAAAGAGGACTGAGCAGCAACCTGTACCAAATATGCCAAAGGCACCGAAAGGTGCCTTGGTTTATTATCCGCAGTCCGTTAAGCACCCTACCACACTAGGCTATTTTATTTGCCATTTTGGCCCTAACGCTCATCATCCTCACGGCACCCCTGTACGCGCCGGTTGTTCTGTCGGTGTCCAAACTGGCACAATGTATGCCTACTGGGATAGGTTCTAAGTTGTCAAATAACTAAGCGCAATACCGATAAATACCACCAGCCCAACGTAATTGTTGTGCATAAATGCTTTGAAACAGGCTTCACGCTCACGCGTGGCGATCTGTTTTTGCTGATGGATAAACAGCACGCCCACTAGCAACAACGCCCCGTAAAATACCTCACCCAGTTGCGCCAGATAGCCAACCCACAGCAGCAGCAGCAGGGTGGCAAACTGCAATACCCCAACGATCTGCTTGTCATAGCGACCAAACAAGATGGCGGTAGACTTGATGCCGATTTTTAGATCGTCATCGCGATCTACCATCGCATACGGTGTGTCGTAGGCCACAGTCCAGCAGATATTGGCCAGTAGCAGGAGCCAGCAGCTAAGTGGCAGCGATTCACTGACTGCGGCGTAGGCCATCGGGATGCCCCAGCCAAAGGCAGTACCCAGCACGAATTGCGGCAGATTAGTCACCCGTTTCATAAAGGGATAAATCCATGCCAGCGCCAGCGCCGCCAGCGATAGCCAGATGGTCATCGCATTTAGCGTCAACACCAGCCCGAATGAGATAAGTACCGTCACCACAAACAGCACGTTGGCCTCTTTTTCACTCACCTGACCCCTCGGCATTGGACGTTCGGCAGTGCGCTTCACGTGGCCATCAATGGCACGATCGGCATAGTCATTCACTACACAGCCAGCAGCACGCATTAGGAACACGCCAAGCACGAACACCAGCAGGATCGACAACGGCGGCACACCCTGCCCAGCTAGCCACAGCGCCCACAGCGTTGGCCACAGCAGTAGCAGGCTACCGATCGGTTTATCGATGCGCATTAGATGGCTGTAAGCCCGCCATTTGCTTTGAGTCACACTTCCTCCAAGGTATTTGTCTATAATGAGTTACACATACAGCGGTGAAGCCGGTAGAAACAGTTCAGTTAACAAAAGCGGCTTGCCCGCTAGCCTCAGGTGGGAGCGGCGCGCCCATAGCGTATTCTGTTGACCAATATGAATATAATATCGGGTCATATTGCCGCTGTTAAACAAATAGCGTCCCAGCGGCTGCGTCCCCATATCCACCAGCACCTGATCCGGGCTAGTCATTGCTTCCTGTGGGATCACCGTGCGCCCCAACAACCAGGATGGACGTGTCGCCCAGTAGCACAATTTCTCGCAGCCAGTAGCGCGTGCTGTCCGGTAGATGCTCGGCTTCTTCGCCCAATTCGCCCAATTGATCACGGATCAAAAAGCAGGCGCGCTGCAGTTCGATGTGTATCCGCGTGCAATGGCGCTCAGAATGACGGGTCATGTAACCTAACTCCATCAGCCAGTCGCTGATGGCAGCAGGCAGTGGCAGATGCTGATCGAATAACCACTCAAGCGGTGGTAGGATGGAATCCTTATTGCCAGACATTGCTCTACTCAACGCCTGGGGCCGCCCCTTACAGCCCACGTCAGACGATACAAACTGTTAACAGGGTCGCATTGTAACGTAGAAATACAAAAGCGGCAGGCTGATTCGTGGGGGTTGTAGTTCGTCAATTTGACAGATTCAAAAGTAGGCTGTAACCCTGAAGATCCATGGCCGCGAAAACAGGTGATAACCCTGTAGCCCACAAAGCTTTAGCCAAAAAAGCTACGCCGACGGTCGCCTGATCTTCGGGTGATGAGCGATTTTATTGACAGCAACTCAGGCGATGTTTAACGCCATTCTTTAAAGCGGTTGATCAAGGCATTGGTCGAACTATCGTGACTATTGACTTTCTCGTTGCCTGCCAATTCCGGCAGTATGCGATTAGCCAACTGCTTACCTAGCTCCACCCCCCACTGGTCGAAGCTGAAAATGTTTAAAATGGCACCTTGAGTGAAGATCTTGTGCTCATACAGAGCAATCAGGCTGCCCAAGCTGAACGGGGTTATTTCTCGCAGCAGGATAGAGTTGGTTGGACGGTTGCCTTCAAATACCTTGAACGGTGCCACATGCTTGACATCTTCCGGTTTTTTGCCCTCAGTAGTGAACTCCTCTTCCACCATCTCCAGCGATTTGCCGAAGGCTAAGGCTTCGGTCTGGGCGAAGAAGTTCGATAACAGTTTGGCATGATGGTCGCTCAGCGGGTTATGACTGACTACCGGGGCGATAAAGTCGCCGGGAACCAACTTCGTGCCTTGATGAATCAGCTGGTAGAACGCATGTTGACCATTAGTGCCCGGCTCCCCCCAGATGATGGGGCCGGTCTGGTAGTCAACCCGATTGCCGTTGCGATCCACGTATTTACCATTGGACTCCATATTGCCCTGCTGGAAGTAGACGGCAAAACGGTGCAAGTACTGATCGTAAGGCAGAATAGCTTCGGTTTCAGCGCCGAAGAAATTGTTGTACCAGATACAGATTAGCGCTAACAGCACCGGCAGGTTCTGCTCCAGCGGGGTTTTTGCAAAATGTTTATCCATTGCGTGTGCGCCACTCAGCAACTGTTCAAAGTTCTCATAACCCACTGACAGCGCAATTGATAAGCCGATCGCCGACCACAAGGAATAGCGGCCACCCACCCAGTCCCAGAATTCAAACATGTTGTCAGTGTCGATTCCGAACTCGGCCACCGCCTTGCCGTTGGTGGACAACGCGGCAAAGTGCTTCGCTACATGCTGCTGGTCGCCAGCGTTATTAAGCAACCAATCGCGCGCGCTGTGGGCGTTGGTCATTGTTTCCTGAGTGGTGAAAGTCTTGGAAGCCACCAAGAACAGCGTGGTTTCCGGGTTCAGCGGCTTCAAGGTTTCGGCGATATGGGTGCCATCAACATTGGAGATGAAATGCATGTTCAGGTGATTTTTATAGGGCCGTAGCGCTTCAGTCACCATATAAGGGCCAAGATCAGAACCGCCGATGCCAATGTTCACCACATCAGTGATCGGTTTGACAGTATAGCCTTTCCAATCGCCGCTGATCACCAGGCGACAAAATTGTTTCATCTTTACCAACACGGCGTTAACTTCCGGCATGACGTCTTTGCCATCAACAATAATCGGGCTGTTGCTGCGGTTGCGCAGGGCAATGTGTAGCACCGCGCGGTCTTCAGTGCGGTTGATTTTCTCACCGGCAAACATCGACGCGATTGCGCCTTGCAAATCGGTTTCTTTCGCAAGCGCCTGTAGTTTCTCCAGCGTTTCCACAGTGATGCGATTTTTTGAGTAGTCCACAAGCATTTGGTCGTTGAAAGTGGCGGAAAATTTGGAGAAACGCTCACTGTCCTGCGTAAACAGATCGGTGATACGAACCTCTTTCATCTGTGCAAAATGTTGCTGCAAGGCTTGCCAAGCAGCAGTTTGAGTTGGATTGATACTTTTCATAGCAGTACTCTTAGACTTGAGAATAATGTGAAACAATTTTTTGATTGTAGCCTTGTTCGACTGTGATTATGATCTCTTTTCTTGCGATAGGTACTAATTATCAAAACCTATGGCATCGTTTTCGCCAGGTACGACACATCTCGCAACATCAGCCCGTTGACAGCCACGCAATAACCCGCTATTCCTAACAGCCTTACTTGCGTACCCGATACGCAAGCTAGAAGAGGTACATCGCCCAGGTAGGGTGTCAGAGGAACCGTTTTCCAATGACGGCACTGGAGGGGGTGCGATGCCGAGGTAGGATGATGCACGGCGATCATCGTATCGGCTACAGGGGCTGAATCCCCTGAGTTGCCACCAAGATCGCTCCTATGGGGCGGTCAGCAAGGTGGAGCGCTTCTGGGTGTATCCGTAGCTTTAACCTCTACGCCTGCTCCCTGTTTACCGCTCTCCCCTTGTGACAAGGCTATGAAATAAAATGCTGTCTGAAGATAGCATCCCTGACACGAGGTTTTTAATGATCCAAGCAGCACCCCAAAATTCTACCGTGGTAGCCAAGTTCGGCGGCACTAGCGTTGCCGACTTCGCAGCCATGAACCGCAGCGCCGATGTCGTGCTCGCTAACCCTCAAGTGCGCCTGGTGGTGCTGTCCGCTTCGGCAGGCATCACCAACCTGCTGGTAGCTCTGGCCGAAGGTTGCGATGCCGACAACCGCAACTGTCGGCTCGATGAGATCCGCCGCATCCAATACACCATCCTCGATCGCCTCAACGCTCCGGATGCAAGCCGTAAAGAAATCGATCGCATGCTGGAAAATATTGCTATGCTGTCGGAAGCCGCAGCGTTGGCTACCTCCCCGGCGTTGACCGACGAGTTGGTCAGTCACGGGGAACTGATGTCCACCCTGCTGTTTGTCGATATTTTATGCGCACGAAACGTGCAGGCTGAATGGTTTGACGTGCGCAAAGTGATGCGTACCGATGATCACTTTGGCCGTGCCGTGCCGGACTGCACCACGTTGAGGGAACTTACCCTGACGCTACTGAAACCCTGTCTACAGAAGGCACTAGTGGTTACTCAGGGCTTTATCGGCAGCGACCCAAAAGGCCATACCACCACGCTGGGGCGTGGCGGCAGCGATTACACCGCCGCACTGTTGGGCGAAGCGCTGCATGTCAGCCAGATTGATATTTGGACTGATGTGCCAGGCATCTATACCACCGATCCACGCGTGGTACCGCTGGCCAAACGCATCGATAGAATCACCTTCGAAGAAGCGGCGGAAATGGCCACCTTCGGTGCCAAAGTGTTGCACCCGGCCACACTGCTGCCAGCGGTGCGCAATGATATTCCGGTGTTTGTCGGTTCCAGCAAGGAGCCAGCCGCTGGCGGCACGCTGGTATGCTACACTACCGAGGATCTACCACTTTTCCGCGCGCTAGTACTGCGCCGCAAACAAACCCTGTTGACGCTGCACAGCCTGAATATGCTGCATGCACGCGGCTTTCTGGCCGAAGTGTTCAACATTCTGGCGAGGCATAATATCTCAGTTGACCTGATTACTACTTCAGAAGTCAGCGTAGCGCTGACCATGGACACCACAGGCTCTACCTCTATCAGCGGTAACCTGCTGACCACTTCACTGTTAACCGAACTGTCATCGCTGTGCCGGACGGAAGTGGAGGAAAACCTGGCGCTGGTGGCGTTAATCGGCAATAAGCTATCTCAAGCCTGTGGCGTGGGCAAAGAAGTGTTCGGGGTACTCGATCCCTTCAACATCCGTATGATCTGCTACGGTGCCAGCAGTTATAACCTATGGTTTATGGTGCCGGGTGACGATGCCGATCAGGTAGTCCGCACTCTACATCATAATCTGTTCGAATAAGTGAGTCGTCTTTCTCAGGGCGCAAACATTTGCGCCCCAAAATTTTTCAGCGGATTTGGGTTATCTTTTCAGTCACGACCTTGCATCCTTTTCATCTTGATCCAGCACATTGTAGGCCACTGCCCAGAACAGTGAGTTCAACCTTTTCATATCCCCTAACAATCCGAGATGCAGCGAGCTGGTTTCGATGCTCTGCACACTTTGCTGGTGCAGACGGTCAACGTGCGTATGAGCATAACGGCGATCCAAAATGTGGAAACGGTGTTTTGGGCGACGCAGCCGTTTAGCTCTAGCAATATCACCGGACAGGAACACCGACAGGCTCAGGCGTAGATTATCGATTAGCCGCTCATACAACGCACTCAGCTCTGCCTACCCCTCATTTGAGAACGCTCGCCGCACCGCGTACGATTATAGCCGCCACGTCACCGGCCATGCGTTCAATGATATCGCCAGCCTGCTCCAGGTTAAGAGCCATTTCGATGATCTCCGCCCATCGGCGGGAATCCTCTTCACCCAGATCCTCTTTCTGAATCTGCGCCAGATAAAGTTTGATGGCGGTGTAAAGCACATCAACATCATCGTCCAGCCGACGCACCTCTTTATCTTGCCCATGCTTGCCAAGCAGCACTTCCCGTTGCAGTATCATCATGTGCTCCACCGCATCTCCCATACGTAAGGTTTCACGCGCTGCGTTAGCCAGTGCCAACGTTGGGCTATCCAGTGCGCTGGCATCCAAGTGCCGTTGCCGCAGAAGGGGATCGTCGGCCGCTACGTCGGCGATCAGCATATCTCACAAGTTTGCCATCGTCCCTGTCAGTGGGATCAGCACCAGGCAAAGGATCAAGTTGTAAAATACATGGAAGTAGATCACAAACTCTTTATTGCTACCAGGTACTCGGCTCATCATATTGGCCAAATAAAAGACGAACGGCAGCACCAGTAAGCAACCGCGAAGTTTGAACAACATGCTGCCGAGCGCCACCCTGCGGCCAGCAGCGTTCTGGACGCTGGTGGTGATCACCGCAAGCAGGCCACTGCCAAGATTGGCACTGATCACAAAGCAAAGCGCTACCTTCAACGAGATAACACCGGATGTAGTCAGGGTAGCGGTCAATAATACTGCTGCCAAGCTGGAATAGCTGACAATAGCAAACAACGAGCCGGTTAGGGATTTCAGCATCACATCACCAGTCAGTCATGAGAATAATACCTTTACACCGGCCGCCTGGGTGATCGGTGTGGCCGCCGCAACAATCCGCTCCAACGCTAGTATGATCAGCCCAAAACCGATGCTCACACGACCAATTTGACCAATACGGGTTTGCTTACGGCTGAGGAACAAGAATACACCGACCAAAATCAGCAGCGGCGACAGCCAAGAAAGATCAAAAGTCAGTACCCTTGCCATCAGCGCGGTACCGACATCAGCACCGAGCATGATCACCAGTGCAGGTGCTAGCCCTACTAGCCCCTGCGCGACAAATGAAGTGACCAACAACGCGGTGTCGTTGCTGCTTTGTGCCAGCGCGGTAATGCCGATGCCAGAAATGAAGGCCAGTGGCTTTTTTTCAATGCTGTCGCTCAAAATGCGGCGCAAGTTGGTACCGTATACCCGGATTATCCCAGTGCGTACAATGTGGGTACCCCATACCAGCAGCGCGACTGACGAAAGCAGGCGAAAAAGGGTCAACACGGAAGATATACTCCATTAAATGCCCAACAAGAGAATGACCTTTACCCAATGGGTTTCAGGCTACATCGGAGTTTGCCGGAGATGCTATTCACCCCTTGCCCACAATACAACAGGTTCCAAGCGTAGCCCAAGATCTGCACTGTTGGGTCACGGTCAAGTTTGTCACGGCGTTGCCGTTCTACTATGCCGAGGATGATCACCAACAGTACCTGTACAAAAATTCTAAAGGTTATTGCAGCCTTGGCGGCATCGGCATATGCCTGCAACCATAGTGCTAACCACTGTCCGGTTGTAATTTTTTTAACCACTGGCGACCCCTGTGGCGCAACTGCTATACTATGCGGGCCGCACCTGTGGCTTGGTAGCCTCCTTCCTGGTTGTTATCACTAATTTTTACAATGCACACCCCTTCCCCAAAAGCGCTGTAGGTACCTATGGATAGATTATGTTAAACAGTATTTTACTGATCCTTTTACTGATCGCGGCGAGTGCATTTTTCTCACTGTCTGAAATATCTCTGGCTGCATCACGCAAAATCAAACTAAAATTGATGGCTGACGAAGGTAACATCAATGCCAGCAAAGTGCTCAAACTGCAAGAAACCCCAGGCCTTTTCTTCACTGTGGTACAAATCGGCCTGAATGCCGTGGCCATTCTTGGCGGTATTATCGGCGATGCAGCCTTTTCCCCTTACTTTAAACTGATATTAGATCGCTTTCTGTCGCCAGAACTGGCGGAACAAGTCAGCTTTATCTGCTCCTTCGTGCTGGTGACCAGCCTGTTTATTTTGTTAGCAGATTTGACCCCGAAGCGCATCGGTATGATTGCGCCAGAGAGGGTCGCCGTTCGGATCATCAACCCGATGCGTTTCTCGATCATGATTTTTCGGCCACTGGTTTGGTTCTTCAACGGAATGGCCAATCTGATCTTCCGCTTGTTCAAACTGCCTATGGTGCGCAAGGATGACATCACCTCTGACGATATCTATGCGGTGGTGGAAGCTGGCGCATTGGCAGGCGTGCTGCGTAAGCAGGAACATGAACTGATTGAAAACGTCTTTGAGCTAGAATCGCGTACGGTACCTTCTTCAATGACTTCGCGCGAAAGCGTGGTGTACTTCGACCTAAACGAGAGTGAAACAAGCATTATCGAGAAGGTATCTACTCATCCACACTCCAAGTTCCTGGTGTGCGATGGCCATATCGATAAAGTGATCGGCTATGTCGATTCCAAAGATCTGCTGAATCGTGTGCTGGGCAATAAAAGCCTAGTACTGAGCAGCGGTATGCAGATCCGTTCAGCGCTAATCGTGCCAGATACGCTGACGTTGTCAGAAGCATTGGAAAGCTTTAAAACTACCGACGAAGACTTTGCCGTGATCCTCAATGAATATGCGTTGGTTGTCGGCATCATCACGCTCAGCGATGTGATGACCACGCTGATGGGCGATCTGGTTGGTCAGGGCCAGGAAGAGCAGATCGTAGCGCGCGATGAAAATTCATGGTTGATCGAGGGTGGCACGCCGATCGAAGACGTAATGCGTGTGCTGGATATCGATGAGTTCCCACAGGCAGGCAACTACGAGACCATAGGCGGCTTTATTATGTATATGCTGCGCAAGATCCCCAAGCGCACAGACTTCGTCAAATACGCTGGCTACAAGTTTGAAGTGGTGGATATCGTCAGCTACAAGATTGATCAGTTGTTGGTCACACCGCTAAGCGACAAACCGATAGCAACGCTACCAAAGGTAACTGATTAATCCCTACTGGCTTAGCGGCTTCACCGCAGAAACATCAGCGGCCCTAAAGCAGGGCCGCAATTTTTTACCCAGGCTCAGATCCCGATCACCCCATTTCTGATTGCAGCAGTAATACCTGGCGATTGACCTCTGACATCACGCTGAAGTGGCGCTTATCGTGGATTTTTGGCATCAGGATTTTCCCTTTGTCGAATTCAAATTCGCCTATATCCTTAATATACAGCCGACCACGAAATAGAGTCTTAACATATTTCGCCACTTTCAAAGGGTTATAATATTGGAAGATTCTCATTCTTTTACGCTCCTCCCATTCGATCCATACGTTCAGAGAGCCGCCAAGATTTCAACCTTGGTATTCAACAACGCAAGTGAACATAGGCGTTGTTGAATCAATCGGATTTGGAATAAAGAGTCCCGTGAATGGGCATCTTTCAGGCAAGGCGTACACTTTCTGGCATACCGGTGAGCGGCATCTTGTTTAATGCACAGATCATGGCCATCGCCTCTGCAACTTACCCATAATAATCTCGCAGCGACAGGTGACCACCAAATAGCTGTTTTACTCTGTACCTCACTGTTTCCGCTATCGAACGTCGGTGGTAGCCTGTCATACTTTTCCACAGTGTGTTGTCTCCGGTAACGCGCTGGTTCGCCACCGCTTGAGTTTCATCCACCCAGAAAGTGAGTGAACCCCGAGTGATAAGGGCGTTGTTGTAAGCCTTCCAGTTGGTGATGTTGAACTTTTGCTGGGCCACGGAATGTCGCTATTTTGACAGAAGGAGAGTGATCGGATCCTCATCTCGGCCAAAAGTTCGATTTATTCAACAACGCCCCTTCATGAACATATGAAAACAGACTATCGAATGTCGATGGCAACCCGCCGTTGCCTACTGTAGGTATACCAATGACTTCGCACTCATCGTCAAAGGCACCAAGTCACAGGCGGAAGCCATCAGGGAGGAGTGCTGAAGCGTACTCGAGGAGAGCCTGAAACTCAGATTGAACATGGAGAAAACCAAAGATTCACGCGGGGCATAGATCAAAGGTTTACCCTGCCAATCGTGGATTTGCGCCTCAGCGGCGTCGGCCACCACGTGGCCTGCAGCAGTATCCCAGATATTGGTCGGCCCAAAGCGTGGGTAGAGCTGCGCCTTACCTTCCGCCACGAAGCAAAACTTTAGCGATGAACCGAAGGCAATAATCTGATGCTCACCAAGCTGATTCAGATAGTCCTTCAATTCATCATCAATATGCGAGCGGCTCACTACCACCAGCGGCGGCTGGGCATTACTAACAGTAATCAGCTTACGCTGCCCTTTCTCTTCTTTCCAGGTGTTGTTACCTTCCGCCAGATGCAGCACGTCGATCGCCGACGCATACACCACCCTCATCACCGCTTCGCCATGCTCAATCAACGCGATATTAACGGTGAATTCGCCGTTGCGGTGTAGAAACTCCTTAGTGCTTTCCAACGGATCAACGAGCCAGTAACGCGCCCAGTTTTGGCGTTCTTCCCAAGCTGGCGGATCTTCTTCCGACAACAGAGGTACCTCTGGCGTCAACGCTGCTAAGCCGCATTTGATGATGTGATGTGCTGCCAAATCAGCCGGTGTGACCGGTGAATGGTCTTTTTTTTGTTCAATATTAAGCGGTTGTTCACCGTCATATACCGCCATGATCGCCGCCCCCGCCGCGCGGGACAGTTGGCAAATTTGCGCTAGCATCATGCACCTCAGATAAGCAGTTCAATGGGAAATGTTCCTTTGTCTCTGTTAGCTGACTAGTTTTTTTACGCCAAATATCCATCCCAATCAGCTCACCGACGGTAAAATAGTATACAGCGAGAAATTCCTCCACCGGCAAACACAGCATGTCCTGCCGCTAAATTTCTGCCACTGCGCATCGATGGCCGCTTTACATTCAAGGGGCCATGAGGTCATTTTATCTACAGAATATATTTATTACGCAATTTTCTGCTGTCATTACCTGCCTGAAACCCTGCGCCATAAAACGAAAAGCCGTCTTTGCGACGGCTTTTTCATTACTGCTCAGGGCGTTTAAACACCCGTTCGTTGCCCTGCGATGCGCTCTCGTCAAAGGCATAGCCTTCCAAATCGAAGTCTAACAGTTGTTCGTGCTGGGTCAGGCGGTTCTTGATGATAAAGCGGCTCATCAGCCCACGTACCTTCTTGGCATGGAAGCTGATCACCTTGTACTTGCCGTTCTTTTCATCAAGGAACACTGGCTTGATCACTGAGCCGTGTAGCTTGGCTGGCTTCATTGACTTGAAGTATTCGTCAGAGGCGAGATTGACCACTACATTATCCCCCTGCTGTTCCAGCGCCTCATTCAGCTTTTTAGTGATTTGCTCGCCCCAAAAGCTGTACAGATCCTTGCCGTCGGCGTTTTCGAGTTTTATGCCCATCTCGAGCCGGTAGGGCATCATCAGATCGAGCGGACGCAGTACTCCGTACAGGCCGGAAAGCATGCGCAGGTGCTGCTGGGAGAAATCGAAATCGGCTTCGTTGAAGTCTTGCGCCTGTAGGCCGGTATAGACATCGCCCTTGAACGCTAGCAGTGCCTGGCGAGCGTTTTCTGGCGTGAATTTAGGTTGCCAGTCGCTAAAACGTGCGGCGTTCAGCCCGGCCAGCTTGTCGCTGATACCCATCAGGGTAGCGATTTTTGCTGGCGTCAGCGAGCGGCAACTTTTGATAAGCTGCTGTGACGCATCCAGCAGTTCAGGCTGTGTATAGCGGTCTGTTGCCAGTGGGCTTTTATAATCAAGCGTTTTAGCAGGTGAAATAATAACGAGCATGAGCACATCCTGTTTATCCTAGTGTCGATACTGTAGCAAAAAGCGTGGGGAAAAAGACAACAGGCCTGATAAGCACGGTGCCCGTCAAAGTTAGCATGTTGGCTGCGGGTTACTCCAGACGAAAGATATCTGCGTAAACGGTTGCCCGTTCAAAGATAAAACCTGCACCGCCAGGTTGCGTCTTTCCAGCCTTGCTCCGGACTTTACGCATGTTATTATAAGGAAAAGGCATGGTTGAATAATGCCAAAAGTTTACGCATAAACGATGAGATAATGCCAGCATGACCGACAAATTAACTGCCTTGCGCCAATTCACCACAGTAGTTGCGGATACGGGCGATATCGCGGCAATAAAGCTGTATCAACCGCAAGATGCCACTACCAACCCATCGCTGATCCTTAATGCAGCCCAAATTCCTGAATACCGCAAACTGATTGATGAAGCCATCTCCTGGGCGCGCGATCAGAGCAGCGATCGCCAGCAGCAGATCGCCGATGCTGTTGACAAGCTGGCAGTCAACATCGGTTTGGAAATCCTGAAGCTGGTCCCGGGCCGCATCTCAACCGAGGTGGATGCGCGCCTGTCTTACGATACTAAAACCAGTGTCGCCAAGGCAAAACGCCTGATCAAGCTGTACAACGAAGCTGGCGTCAGCAATGACAATATCCTGATCAAATTAGCCTCTACCTGGCAGGGCATCCGCGCAGCAGAGCAACTGGAGAAAGAAGGCATAAACTGTAACCTGACTCTGCTGTTTTCTTTTGCACAGGCGTGTGCCTGTGCCGATGCTGGCGTTTACCTGATCTCGCCGTTCGTCGGCCGTATCCTCGACTGGTACCAAGCGAACGGCGACAAGAAAGAGTTCGTACCGCACGAAGATCCGGGCGTAGTTTCCGTTACCGAGATCTACCAGTATTACAAACAGCACGGTTACAACACCGTGGTGATGGGTGCCAGCTTCCGTAACCTTGGTGAGATCATCGAGCTAGCCGGCTGCGACCGACTGACCATCGCGCCTGCTCTACTGAAAGCACTGGCGGAAAGCGAAGGCACGTTGGAGCGTAAACTGTCCTATACCGGTGAAGTGAGGGCGCGTCCAACCGCGCTAACCGAATCTGAATTTTACTGGCAGCACAACCAGGACCCGATGGCGGTTGAGAAACTGACCGATGGTATCCGCAAGTTCGCCGTAGATCAGGGCAAACTGGAGAAAATGCTTGCCGATCTGCTGTAATTGTTAAGGGGCGAGCAATAAAAAGGTGGCTCCGGCGACCTTTTTAATGCCTGTGGCAATCGGCAAACGTCTTTGCCCCTAAATAATTCGAGTTGTAGGAAGGCCGCACGCAGCAACAAATCGGCAGGGAACCGATTTAAACGGCGCTTGCGCTGGGCCGCGTGCTGAACATCAGGGAAATACCCATTCGCTTACCGGTGTAAGCAAATAGGGTGAGTGAGGAAAACTCACGTACAGGCAACTTGAAGGAAGTATGAAGGGTACAGACCCTCAGCATCATCAACTGGGCGTGAAGCGCCCCACCCGACGGGTCGATATTACCCATGAATATTTTACGTATTGGTTTGGTTTTCGTTTCTGACCGCACTTGCGGCGGCGTTTACCAGGATAAAGGCATTCCGGCGTTGGAAGCGGGGTTGAGCGTTGCACTGGCGATGCCGTTCAAGCTGGAAACTCGCTTGATCCCCGATGAACAGCGGCGTATTGAACAAATGCTCTGCGAACTGGTAGATCAGCTGGGTTGCCATCTGATGCTAACCACCGGCGGCACCGGCCCGGCACCCCGTGATGTGACCCACTATGCTACCCTTGGCGGTCGCCGATCGCCTGATGCCCTGCTTTGGCGAGCAAATGCGCCAAATCAGCCTGCATTATGTGCCAACAGCAATTCTTTCACGTCAGGTAGGTGCGATCCGCCAGCAGGCGTAGATTATTAATCTACCTGGGCAACCGAAAGCGATCAAGCAAACGTTGGAAGGAGTGAAGGATGAGCAGGGTAATACGCGAGTGCACGGTATCTTTGCCAGCGTGCCTTATGGCATCCAACTGCTCGAAGGATCTTATGTGGAAACGCGTGGTGCGGTGGTGGTCGCATTTCGTCCTAAGAACGCGTATCGCGAGATAACCCTCTAAATTTAAGCGATCAGTGAATGCTGCACGCGGCGGTTATTCTTAGAGCCTACACCTGCAGGGATAGGCTCTAATCTTGCCAACTGCAAGCACCGTTAATTCGGTCTCGTTGGTCTATTGCAAAGATCGCTTTATGCCAGCCAGCGCTGGCCATCTAACGTGTCAATGCCCCATTGAATTGGCTATGTGCACTTACGCGGATATTATCATTGCCCTTGCTGGCAAAAATCCTCGTTTGCTGTTTTACGCTGTGGTAGGTGCTGTGCATGTGGTCGCGGCTCAGGGGGAGACTGATGTCCAAGGTCACATTTCCGCGTTTGCGAAGATAAGTTTGAAAGAAAAGTAGGGGGTAGCCTGGCCAGCAGCGACTTTTGCATCCACGGTCTGGCTGGAACTGTTTTCCCTGGTGTTGGTTAAATTGGCCACCTGACAGGCGTTGTTGAATAAATCTGATTTGGAATAAAGAGTCCCATGCATGGGACTCTTTATTCCAAATCAGATTTATTCAACAACGCCTGCCTGATATCCACACGCAGCTCTTTAGGGACTTCAAACACGATGTTTTCTTCACGGCCGCTGATTTCATGCACCTCCTTACAGCCCAGCGCTTTCAGGCGGCTGATCACCTCCTGCACCAGCACGTCAGGTGCAGAAGCGCCAGCGGTGACGCCGATGTTGCGAACCTGGCTCAGCCAGGCTTCCTGAATATCCGACGCAGAGTCGATCAGATAGGTAGGTTTGCCGACGCGTTGGGCCAGTTCTGCCAGACGGTTGGAGTTGGAGGAGTTCTTTGATCCCACCACCAACACCGCATCCGCATCATCAGCCAGATTACGCACGGCTTCCTGGCGGTTAGTAGTAGCGTAACAGATATCATCCTTACGCGGCCCGATGATGCTGGGGAAACGCTGACGTAAAGCGTCGATCACGTCTGAGGTATCGTCCACCGAGAGCGTGGTCTGGGTCATGAAGCACAAATTATTTTCATCTTTCACCTGCAACTGCCATACATCTTTCGGCGATTCCACCAGGTAAATGCCGCCTTGCAGGTTGCTGTACTGGCCCATGGTGCCTTCCACTTCTGGATGACCGGCATGGCCAATCAGGATGGCCTCGGTACCACGGCGGCTGGCGCGTGCCACCTCCATATGCACCTTGGTCACCAGCGGGCAGGTGGCGTCAAATACAATGGTCAAATCACGCGCCTTGGCTTCGGCGCGCACCGCCTGAGATACCCCGTGTGCTGAGAAGATCAGAATCGACCGGTCCGGCACTTCGGATATCTCTTCAATAAACACCGCGCCGCGCTCGCGCAGGCTGTGGACCACATAGCGGTTGTGTACCACTTCATGCCGCACATAGATTGGCGCGCCGTAAAGCTCCAAAGCACGCTCAACGATACTGATCGCACGATCGACACCGGCGCAGAAGCCACGTGGATTAGCCAGCAATATTTGCATGCGTCGCCTCCTGCTGTGGGTCAATCGCCAGCACTTCGATATCGAAGGTCACCGGGTGGCCTGCCAATCGATGGTTGAAATCAACAGTGATCGAATCTTCCACCACTGCACGTACCACGCCCGGCATTTCACTACCATCAATAGCGGTAAACAGCATGATGGTGCCTACCTCCGGCACGCCGATTTCCGCAAAGTCGCGGGGTGAAAAGAACTGGATCAGATCAGGGTTCTCTACGCCGAAGGCCGCTTGCGGCGGTAAGGTAAAAGTGTATGTGTCACCTACATGCAAACCGAGCAGTTGCTCTTCTAGCGGTGCCGACAGGCTGCCGTCACCCAGGCGGAACAGCGCCGGTTTGCCGCTGCTGCGGGTAGAATCGGCGATCGCGCCATCCTCCAGTTTCAGCGTAAAGTGGACCAGAACTGCACTGCCAGCGATAACCTGAACCGCCATATTACTCACCTTTTTTATTTGCGCGTTGGTTCGCTGGCGACAGGAAACCTTCCAACACGATCATCGCCGCCCCCACGCAGATAAAGCTATCCGCTAGGTTGAAAGTTGGGTAATGCCAGCTGCCGATATAAAAATCGATAAAGTCGACTACAAAACCGTCCCATAGGCGATCGAACATGTTGCCGAGCGCGCCACCGATGATGAAAGCATAGGCGATATTGTTTAGCTTCTGCTGCGCGCTGCTGCGGTACATCATCACCAGCAGTACCGCCACGATAGCGATGGCGATACCAGTAAAGAACCAGCGCTGCCAGCCACCATGATCGGCCAGGAAACTGAACGCAGCACCGTAGTTACGGGCATAGAACAAATTGAACCATGGCATCAACGGTTCGGACTGGCCCAGCACCAAGTAGCTGAGCACCCACTGCTTGCTAACGAAATCCAGCACCAGTACTACCAATACCACCCACAGCCAGCGTAAGCCATTCGAACAGATTAATTTACTCATGAGGTATTGGATGCTCAGGCATAGTTACGCTTTTCGCCGTCGCCGGATACGTTGGTCACACAGCGGCCGCAGATGTCTGTGTGTGCCGCCACCAAGCCGATATCGGTGGTGTAATGCCAGCAACGCGGGCACTTTTTACCTTCAGCGGTGGTAACGGCAATTTTTAGCCCCTTCAGCAATTCGGTAGCCTGAGCATCCACTGGTGCATCTGCCAACGGTGCAACATGCGCGGCAGAAGTCAGCAGCACAAAGCGCAGTTCGTCTTGTAGGCTATTCAGCCGCTCTGCCAGTTCGCTGTCGGCGTACAGGGTCACCGCCGCCTCCAGCGGGCTGCCGAGGCGTTTGTCGGCGCGCGCCTGCTCCAGAAGCTTGTTCACTTCGCCGCGCACCTTAAGCAGCTCAGCCCAGAAAGCATCGTTCATATTTTCTCCTTCCGCCAGAGCGAATAGGCCGCTGTACCACTCTTCAGTAAATACGTACTGCGCGCGTTTGCCTGGCAGGAAGCCCCAAATTTCATCGGCGGTGAACGACATGATCGGTGCCATCCAGCGCACCAGTGCTTCCGCAATGTGGAATAGCGCGGTCTGGCAGCTACGACGGGCGATGCTGTCACGCTTGGCGGTGTACTGACGATCTTTGATGATATCCAAATAGAAGGATCCCATTTCAACCGAGCAGAACTGCATCAGACGTTGCACTACTTCGTGGAAATCGTAATTGGCGTAAGCCTGTTCGATATCCTGCTGCGCTGCCAGCGCACGGCCAATCGCCCAGCGATCCAGTACCACCATCTCTTCCGGTGCCACGCAGTCGATACTGGGTTCGAACCCGTTCAAGTTGGCCAGCAGGAAACGCGCGGTGTTGCGGATACGGCGGTAAGAATCGGCTGCACGCTTGAGGATCTCATCGGATACCGCGATTTCGCCGGTGTAATCGGTAGACGCCACCCACAAACGCAGGATATCGCCGCCCAGTTTATTCATAACCTCTTTCGGGCTGACGGTGTTACCGATCGATTTGGACATCTTGCGCCCCTGACCATCAACGGTAAAGCCGTGAGTCAGCACCTCCCTGTAAGGGGCTTTGCCTTTCATTGCGGTGGAAATCATCAGCGATGACATAAACCAGCCGCGATGTTGGTCAGATCCTTCCAAGTAAATATCGGCGCTGTGGCCGTGAAACTCAGGGCGCACGTCTACCACCGAAGCATGAGTCGAGCCGGAGTCGAACCAGACGTCCAAGGTATCCGGCACTTTCTGGTAATCAGCAGCGTCGGCACCGAGGATATCGGCTGCGTCCAAATCCCACCACGCCTGAATACCGCTCTGCTCTATACGCTTGGCCACTTCTTCCATCAGTTCTACGCTACGCGGGTGCAACTGCTCGGTGTCTTTATGCACCCACAATGACATCGGCACTCCCCAGGTGCGCTGACGAGAGATGCACCAGTCCGGGCGGTTGGCCAACATGGTTTCGATGCGCGCCTTTCCCCAGTCTGGGATCCAACGCACGCCTTTGATCTCTTCTAGCGACTGCTGACGCAGCCCCTTTTGATCCATGCTGATAAACCATTGTTGCGTGGTGCGGAAGATGAGCGGCGTTTTATGGCGCCAGCAGCAGGGGTAGCTGTGCACAATGTTTTCCCCATGCAGCAGCGCGCCTTTCTCACACAGCAGATCGACGATCAGCTCATTAACCTTGAACACGAACTTACCGTCCAGCAGCGGGTGAGTGCCTGTCAGGTAGCAACCCTTCGGCCCCACCGGGTTGGCGATCTCCAGGCCATATTTCTGGCTGATAACGAAGTCGTCCGGGCCATGACCACCGGCGGTATGCACCGCACCAGTACCCGCATCTAGCGTCACATGCTCACCAGGGATCGCTGGCACGTCGAAGCTCATAAACGGATGCTGGAAACGCAGCAACGTCAAATCGGCACCTTTGCAGCTACCAAGCAGCGTCCATTCGGTGATGTCAGCGCGTTTCATCACGCTTTCCACCAGTTCGGCCACCAGGATCAGGCACTGACCATCGACTTGCACCAGTTGGTAGCTAAAATCAGGGTGCAGCGAAATAGCGCGGTTAGCGGGCAGCGTCCATGGGGTGGTGGTCCAGATCACCAGCGAGATGGAACCGCTGAAGTTGCTTACGCCGAACTTTGCCGCGACCGTAGCAGCATCAACCGCGTGAAACACCACATCGATCGATGGAGAGGTTTTGTCGTAATATTCTACTTCCGCTTCCGCCAGGGAGGAGCCGCAATCGGTACACCAATGCACCGGCTTGGCACCTTTCAACAAGTGGCCATTGCTGATGATCTTGCCCAGCGCGCGGATAATGTTGGCTTCGGTTTTGAAGTCCATGGTCAAGTACGGGCGTTCCCAGTCGCCAAGCACGCCCAGGCGGATGAAGTCCTTCTTCTGGCCTTCAACCTGTTCAGCGGCGTATTCACGGCATTTTTGGCGGAACTCGGCCGCGCTCAGCTTTTCGCCCGGCTTGCCGCACAACTGCTCAACCGTCAATTCAATCGGCAGGCCATGGCAGTCCCAGCCTGGAATATAGGGTGAATCGAAACCAGCCAACCCTTTCGACTTGATGATAATGTCTTTGAGAATTTTGTTAACCGAGTGACCAATATGAATACTGCCATTCGCATACGGCGGGCCATCATGCAACATAAAGATTTTTTTGCCATTTTTAGCAGTACGGATCATCCCGTACAGATCCTGTTCATACCAACATTGCAGCATGCCAGGCTCACGCTTGGCTAGATCGCCGCGCATTGGGAACCCTGTTTCCGGCAAGTTCAGGGTATTCTTGTAGTCACTCATGAGATTCTTATTTCCGCTTTTGGCTATTTACCGATGATATTTCAAGTTACATCTTTCTTTGTTAGTTGGTTGCCTGACTATTCGGCCCATCATGTGGGCCTCATTCATTACGGAGCTACTGCAAGCAGCGTGCAAATCTGCTTTAGGCAGATTTCTCACCCAGATCGCTTACTTAATGCCCGTTCACTAGGGTAAACGATTAAACTCATTTTTTTACCCCAAAGAACTTCCGGGCTGTCACCACATCATCGGCGATTTGCTGCTTAAGCGCATCGAGCGAAGCAAAACGCTGTTCGTTGCGCATTTTCATACGGAGTACCACGTCAATATGACGGCCATAAAGATCCATTGTGACATCGAGCAGATGTACTTCTAGCTGCTGGCACACACCATCAAGGGTCGGCCGCGTGCCGATATTGGCCACGCCGGGGAGCGGATCAGGCCCCAGGCCGTAAACCTCCACCGCATAAACTCCTTTCACGGGTGCCACAAGACGTTTTAGCGGCAGATTGGCGGTAGGAAAGCCAATGGTGCGCCCCAGTTCATCGCCGTACACCACTCGGCCAAAAATGCTGTACGGGTGACCCAGCAAATTTTCTGCCAGCGGTAGGGCATCGTCATCCAAGGCATGGCGAATGGCGGTGCTGCTGATGCGTTGCCCACCTTCATGGAAGGTCGATGTGCTGACCACCTCGAAGCCGTATTCTTTCCCAGCCTGCTGCAATAGCATAAAATCGCCCTGGCGGCCTGCGCCAAAACGAAAATCATCCCCGACTATCATTAATTTAACGCCCAGCTTCTCCACCAGCAATTCAGCGATGAACGCCTGTGCGGTGTTGGCGGCGAAACGTGGATCAAACTTGACACACAGCAGGTAGTCTACCCCCGCTTGCACCAGGTATTTCGCCTTATCACGCAAACGAGTAAGGCGAGCTGGTGCCTGATCCGTTGCAAACATTTCCAGCGGCTGCGGCTCAAAGATTATCACCATGACCGGCAACCCAAGACGTTGTCCCTCTTGCTTCAGTTGCTCCAGCACTGCCTGATGGCCTCGGTGTATGCCGTCAAAATTACCGATGGTGAGCACGCAACCATGGTGGCGCGCCTGAATATTGTGGATGCCGCGAATTAGCTGCATAGCTGGCTCAAAACAATGGAAATCGGCAAATTATACCTTAGTACAGTCGGTAAGGTTAACCCGCGATTAGTGCCTTTATGTAATAGGCATACCATACAGGGGATCATCGTTGGGTGAAACGACTTAGCCGCAAATTATCCTTCGTCTTAAAGCCAATAAGCGCCCCCAAGCAGCAGTTGGCGCTCATCGCAGCAAATCCTCGGCGAATTTTCGCGGAAAGACTGTATTTCCATGCCTTAAGCTGTTAAAATCTTATGCCATCACAGCGTAGAAAGTGCCGCCCGTACAAGCGGTGCTTATTTGCACAAATACATTGACAAACGAAGGTTAAAAGGGCATACTGCTCGTCCTTTGAATTGTCCTCAGTAGAATATATTTGGGAGTTAGACCCTGGCTAATATCAAATCAGCTAAGAAACGCGCCATACAGTCTGAAAAACGCCGCAAGCACAATGCTAGCCGTCGCTCAATGGTGCGTACCTTTATCAAGAAGGTAGACGCGGCTATCGCAGCAGGCGACAAAGAAGCAGCACAAAACGCATTCTCCGTAATGCAACCACTTGTGGATCGTCAGGCAGCTAAAGGACTGTTCCACAAAAACAAAGCAGCGCGTCATAAGTCAAACTTGACTGCACGTATCAACGCAATGCAGTAAGCGTTAGGTTGTTTGCTTGATAAAAAAACCGGCCTGAACCGGTTTTTTTATGCCCCAATTATCCCCTTCTAGCAAAAAATACCGCCGAAAATTCTTTGTGCACAACCGCCACACCGCAGGGTGCAGGATCATGCGCTCAGCAAAGATGATGTAATATTCTTCCTGCTCATTTTTCCTGCTCCACCACACGGTCTTCGTTATTGGTATCCTGCACATACAACGTCGGGGCAACGAAGATTGGCATTGGATACATACTGAACGCCTTCATCAGAGCAGCATCGTCGAACTCGCCCAGGATCTATACCTGAGTACCCTGGGCGTTGAACCAGTTGAGCTCATAACGCTTACCGGGGATCAACAGCTTGCCATCCAGGCGTTCTTCCAACACATTAATCCTAGAATCCTACCCTACAATCTTACCAGTAATCAGAAATAGTACTTTAGCAGCACAGACCCCGCCTTGTAGACCTGCCAGAAGTAATAAAGGTGATTAAAATTGATATGCGACATGCTCACGTGCAGTTCTCCATAACGTTTCGCTTCCACAAATGTCCTTTTCCTGTTTCAGACAATGTTCAACACTATTTGTCCCAATGCGCAACAGCCAGAACCGTTGTTATTGTGTTCTCCTATAACGGGATATATCCGCAAACCAATCAACTCACCACGGAAGTTACACATCTTATGCAGATAACAACAAATAAAAACATCAGGTATAAGACTGGGATTGAATCACTCACCATTAAAAACAGTGAATTAGCGAGTCAGGTCGTCAAAGAAGTTTTTCACCCCATCGAAGAAGCTCTTAGAACGCGGGCTGTTATTATCGCCAGAAGGGCCACCGAGACTGGCTTCCAGTTCCTTCACTAGCTGTTTCTGTTTGTCATTTAAATTAACCGGGGTTTCCACTACCACGCGACATAGTAGATCGCCTTGGCTACCGCCACGCACTGACTTGATGCCCTTACCGCGCATGCGGAACAACTTGGCGGTCTGGGTTTCTGCGGGTATCTTCAGGTTCACCCGGCCATCCAGCGTCGGCACTTCAATCTCACCGCCCAGCGCCGCCATAGCAAAGCTGATTGGCACTTCGCAGTATAGGTTGTTGCCTTCACGCTCGAAGATCGGGTGAACCTGAACCTGAACCTGAACGTACAGATCGCCCGCTGAAGCGTCATGTTCGCCCGCTTCTCCCTCACCTGCCAGACGAATACGATCGCCAGTATCCACACCTGCCGGGATTTTCACCGATAACGTCTTGGATTTTTCTACCCGGCCATGACTCTGGCACTTGTTGCAGGGATCGTTGATGATCTGCCCACGGCCATGGCAGTGCGGACATGCCTGCTGTACACTGAAGAAACCTTGGCGCATCTGCACCTGCCCCTGACCGTGACAGGTAGGACAGGTGATCGGCGAACTACCTGGCTTGGCACCACTACCGTGGCACGCGTCACACTCCACCAGCACCGGAATGCGGATCTCTTTGGTAACGCCACGCACCGTCTCCTCAAGGGAAAGCTCCATGTTATAGCGCAGATCTGAACCACGGGTGGCACGTTGCCGACGGCTCCCGCCGAAGATATCGCCAAAGACGTCGCCAAAGATATCGCTAAAGTCTGCACCGCTCCCCCCCATATGGCCTTGTTCAAAGGCCGCGTGCCCGTACTGATCGTAAGCCGCACGCTTTCGACTATCAGTCAGCACTTCATAAGCTTCCTTGCTCTGCTTAAATAAGGTCTTAGCGCCTTCTTCCTGGTTACGGTCAGGATGATATTTCATCGCCTGGCGTTTATACGCTTTTTTTATCTCACGCTCATCTGCCGTCTTGCTGACACCAAGAATCTCGTAATAGTCTTTCTTAGACATTCTTTTCCTTACCCTGAACATGCATGCACGGGCGTAGAGTTACCTCGACGCCCGTGCTGGTTTCCAGTAACGGCTTCGCCGCCGTTACTGCCCGCTTAAGGGCGATTATTTTTGTCTTTAACTTCTTCGAACTCAGCGTCTACGACATCGTCGTCCTTCTGTGCCGCATTGTCAGCACCAGCGTCAGCGCCTTGCTGAGGCTGGGCCATTTCCAACAACTTGCCAGAAACCTGCACCAATGCTTGGGTTTTAGCTTCCATCTCAGCTTTATCTTCGCCTTTCAACGCTGCTTCCAAGTCTTGTAGCGCCGTTTCAATAGCCATTTTGTCTTCCGCCGACAGTTTGTCGCCTGCTTCTTCCAACTGCTTACGGGTGCCGTGGATCAAGTGATCCGCCTGGTTACGGGTCTGTACTAGTGCTTCGAACTTGCGGTCAGACTCAGCGTTAAGATCAGCATCACGTACCATTTTCTGAATTTCATCTTCGTTCAGACCCGAAGAGGCCTTGATGGTGATCTTCTGCTCACGACCGGTGTTCTTGTCTTTGGCAGATACATGCAGAATACCATCAGCATCAATATCGAAAGTCACTTCGATCTGCGCCATACCGCGCGGTGCCGCCTGAATGCCATCCAAGTTGAATTGCCCCAGAGATTTGTTATCGCTGGCGCGTTTACGTTCACCCTGTAGCACATGGATGGTTACCGCAGACTGGTTGTCTTCAGCAGTCGAGAACACCTGGCTGTGCTTGGCCGGGATAGTGGTGTTTTTGGTAATCAGCGGAGTCATCACGCTGCCCATAGTTTCAATACCCAACGACAGCGGAGTAACATCCAGTAGTAATACGTCCTTCACATCACCCGCCAATACGCCAGCCTGCACCGCAGCGCCCACAGCGACCGCTTCGTCTGGGTTAACGTCTTTACGCGGTTCTTTACCGAAGAAGTCAGCGACTTTCTTCTGCACCATAGGCATACGAGTCTGACCCCCTACCAGGATCACATCTTGAATGTCGGAGACCGACAGACCCGCATCTTTCAGCGCCACTTTCAGTGGTTCGATGGAACGTGCAACCAAATCTTCAGCCAATGACTCAAGTTTTGCGCGGGTCACTTTGATGTTCACGTGTTTTGGCCCGGTCGCATCTGCGGTAATATATGGCAGGTTAACATCGGTTTGCTGAGTGGAAGACAGCTCAATTTTCGCTTTTTCTGCGGCTTCTTTCAGACGCTGCATCGCCAACGGGTCATTACGCAGATCGATTCCTTGTTCTTTCTTGAACTCTTCCACTAAATAATTGATCAGGCGGCTGTCGAAGTCTTCACCACCCAAATGGGTGTCGCCGTTGGTCGCTAGAACTTCAAAGGTTTTTTCACCATCAACATCGTCGATTTCGATGATGGAGATATCGAAAGTACCACCGCCCAAGTCATAAACCGCAATGGTACGGTTGCCGACTTCTTTATCCAAACCGTAGGCCAGGGCTGCGGCGGTCGGTTCATTGATGATACGTTTTACTTCCAAGCCCGCGATACGGCCAGCATCTTTGGTCGCCTGACGCTGTGCATCGTTGAAGTAAGCAGGTACAGTGATTACCGCTTCAGTTACCGGTTCACCCAGGTAATCTTCAGCCGTTTTCTTCATTTTCTTCAGTACTTCAGCGGAAATCTGTGGCGGTGCCATTATCTGGTCTTTCACTTCTAGCCAAGCGTCGCCGTTGTCAGCTTCTATGATTTTGTATGGCATGATGCCTTTATCGCGCTGCGCTTCTTCGTCCTGGAAGCGACGGCCAATCAGGCGCTTAATCGCAAATAGAGTATTTTTGGGGTTAGTAACAGCCTGACGCTTAGCTGGTTGACCAACCAAAGTCTCACCATCTTGGGTATAGGCGATAATAGAAGGCGTGGTGCGGTCACCCTCTGCGTTTTCCAGCACGCGCGCCTTGGCACCATCCATAATTGCTACACAAGAGTTGGTTGTACCTAAGTCGATACCAATGATTTTGCCCATCTAAACGTCTCCACTTAATAATTAATAATCGATCAGGTTGCTAATCTAGCAAGCAGGCAGTCTTTTACTTTTCAACTGCCCTATATTTCAGTTTTACCTGCGGTTAGCAACTGCAGTTGAAAATAAGATGGGGCCATCCAACTCAGCATCAAGGGGCAAAGCGAAAAAATTCTTTTTTAATCGTCATCCAGATCATGGTTTTCCCACATCCGCATGCTTTTGCGGCTTTGTTGAATAAATCGGATCTGGAATAAATAGTCCCGTGAATGGGCAGCTTTCAGGCAAGGAGTACACTTTCTGGCATACCGGCGAGCGGCATCTTGTTTAATGCACAGATCATGGCCAGCGCCTCTGCAACTTGCCCATCATAATCTCGCAGCGACAGGTGACCACCAAATAGCTGTTTTACTCTGTACTTCGCTGTTGCCGCTATCGAACGTCGGTGGTAGCCTGTGATACTTTTTCACCGTGTGTTGTCTCCGGTAAGGCGCTGGTTCGCCACCGCTTGATTTCGCTCTGCATAGTCTGCCGACCAATAACGGGCTCCGCTGCTGGGCGGTATTAACGCCTTAACTCATCATGACTCACTCGCGTATCCTAAGCCCGATCCGCCGAGGCGACTTTGATTTTACGGTACCTCTGGCGGATGAGACCTGGGAAGGCTTCAGTATCGGTGACATTGCTCAAGGAAAGGTCAGCACAGATGACCTCATGTGTTTCTGTATCTACGGCCAAATGCAGTTTTCGCCAGATCCGCCGTTTTTCCTGACCGTGTTTTTTTACCATCCACTCCCCTTCACCCAACACGTTGATCCCGGTAGAGTCGATAACGAGGTGCGCAATTTCACCCGGCGTTGGGGTTTTAAACGGGACATGGCCGGACTTCGCCCGCTTACTGATGCAGGTGTCGTCCGGGCAGTTCAACAGCACTTTAATCAGTGTGACAATGGAGTCGACGAAGCCCTGGAGGGCGCGAAGTGTCAGGCCGAAAATCCGTTTCAGCATCAATACGCTGGTGATTGCCATATCGGAATAATGTGGTGTGCGACCACGCAGAGAAGGTTTTGCCTCGCAGTACCAGGCGTGAAGTGCCGTTTCATCCCCCCAGCAAGTGAGTGCACCCCGAGTGATAAGGGCGTTGTTGTAAGCCTTCCAGTTGGTGATGTTGAACTTTTGCTGGGCCACGGAATGTCGCTATGTTGACAGAAGGAGAGTGATCGGATCCTCGTCCCGGCCAAAAGTTCGATTTATTCAACAACGCCTGGGTTACAGCAAGTCAATATCACTGAGGCGTTGAGCCGCTTGCTGGACTGGCAACAAAAACAGCGGCTGGATAATGCGTTACTCACTCATGACACCGTGCCTACGGGCAGCCGCCTGCCGATCCGTTATCACGTCGGTAAACCGCCCGTGCTGTCAGTGCGTTTACAGGAAGTGTTCGGTGAAAAGCGCAGCCCAATGTTGGCGGAGGTGCGCATCCCCGTGGTGCTTGAGTTACTCTAACCGGCGTACCGCCCGCTACAGGTCACCGGCGATCTGGCGGCATTCTGGAAGGGTGCTTACCGCGAGGTGCAAAAAGAGATGAAGGGACGCTATCCAAAGCATGTATGGCCAGACGATCCGGCTAATGCTGCCCCTACACGGCGGACGAAAAAGTATCAGTGAATATACGATACTTGAAGCTGCATTTGTGATGGCTGCGGGTTCTTTTGCCCCTCTGATACAATAAGAGTATAGAATCCAGATATTTCTTCTGTTTAGCGACCTGCTGGCAGCGCAGATTAAGCGACTTACTAATAGTACTGCTGTTACGCTCGGAGAATAACAATAATGGCTGGGGATAACCGCGAGCCTATCCGGCGCAAAGAAAAACAACCCAAACGCACCGCGGCGCGCAAACCGCCGTGCCGTCTCTGAGACGATTATGATAATCAAGATCTGCATGACGATGATGTGGGTAAACAGGAAGAGGTACCGATGCCACGTAAGGTGAAGGCAATGCCACCGCATAAAAAACGCCGATGGCTTGGCCTGATGATCAAATTGCTACTGGTTATTGCCGCGCTTCTGGCGGTCTATGGCATTTATCTGGATTCTCAGATCCGCAGCCGCATCGATGGCAAGGTCTGGCAGTTGCCAGCAGCGGTCTATGGTCGCATGGTCAACTTGGAACCGGGCATGTCGTACAGCAAAAGGGAAATGATCGATCTGCTTGAAGGCATGCAGTATCGTCAGGTCAGCCGCATCACTCGCTCTGGCGAGTTTACCGTTCAGGCCAGCACCATCCACATGCTGCGACGCACGTTTGACTTCCCTGATGGTAAAGAAGGGCAGATCCACGCTCGTCTGGATTTCCAAAACAATCATCTGGCGAAGATCGAAAATATGGAAAATCAACGTAGCCTCGGCTTTTTCCGTCTCGATCCGCGTCTGATTACCATGCTCCAGTCACCGAACGGCGAACAGCGGTTGTTCGTGTCGCGCACTGGCTTCCCTGATTTGCTGGTGGACACGTTGATCGCCACCGAAGATCGCCATTTCTATGAACATGACGGCCTCAGCCCTTACTCCATCGGCCGTGCGGTACTGGCTAACTTGACCGCTGGCCGCGCGGTGCAGGGCGGGAGTACCCTGACGCAGCAGCTGGTGAAAAACCTGTTTCTGAGCAACGAACGCTCGCTGTGGCGCAAAGCTAACGAAGCCTATATGGCGTTGTTGATGGATTACCGTTACAGCAAAGATCGTATTCTTGAACTGTACCTAAACGAGGTGTACCTCGGCCAGAGCGGCAGCGATCAGATCCATGGTTTCCCACTGGCTAGCCTGTATTACTTTGGCCGCCTGGTGGATGAACTGAGTCTCGATCAGCAAGCGTTGCTGGTGGGTATGGTTAAGGGTGCGTCGTATTACAACCCGTGGCGCCATCCAGATCTGGCGTTAGAACGTCGCAACCTGGTGCTAAAGCTATTGCAAAGCCAAGGCGTTATCGACGCTGAGCTGTATAACATGCTGAGTGCGCGTCCACTGGGCGTACAGCCGAAAGGCGGGGTGATCACACCGCAGCCCGCATTTATGTACATGGTGCGGCATGAGTTGCAGGCTAAGCTGGGCCACAAGGTTAACAATTTGTCCGGCGTGAAAATCTTCACCACCCTGGATCCGATGTTGCAAGATGCGGCGGAAAAAGCGGTCGAAGGCGGTATCCTGGCGCTGCGTGCTGCGCGCCATATGCAGGATCTGGAAGCGGCGATGGTGATTGTCGATCGCTTTAGCGGCGAAGTTCGTGCCATGGTGGGGGGGGCCAATCCACAGTTTGTTGGTTTTAACCGGGCGGTACAGGCGCGCCGTCTGGTCGGTTCGCTGGCGAAACCGCCCACATACCTGGCCGCGCTTTCCGAGCCGGACAAGTACCGCCTCAATACCTGGCTGGCGGATACGCCATTGTCGCTGAAACAGCCGAATGGTGCCATCTGGCAACCGAACAACTACGACCGTAAATTTCGCGGCCAAGTGATGCTGGTTGATGCGCTTGCCAACTCGCTGAACGTGCCAACGGTCAACCTTGGCCTGTCGGTGGGGTTGGCACAAATCAGTGACACGTTGCAGCGTTTGGGTGTCCCCAAAGCTGAGATCAACCCAGTACCTTCCATGCTGCTGGGGGCGATAGGTCTGACGCCGATGGAAGTGGCGCAGGAGTATCAGACTATCGCCAGCGGCGGCAAACGTGCGCCACTGTCTGCGGTGCGTTCTGTGATCGCTGAGGAGGGGGTACTGTATCAGAGCTTCCCTCAGGCGGAACGCATGGTACCGGCACAGGCGGCTTACCTGACGTTATACGCCATGCAGCAGGGTGTGATCCGCGGAACCTCCCGTTCGCTGTCGGTGAAGTTCCCGAACTACAACCTGGCGGCAAAAACCGGCACCACTAATGACCTACGCGACAGTTGGTTTGTCGGCATCGATGGCAAAGAAGTGGCGATCGCCTGGGTGGGGCGTGACAACAACGGTCCGGCCAAATTGACAGGTGCCAACGGTGCGCTGACCTTGTACTGCCGTTATCTGGAGAACCAAATGCCGCTGCCGTTGATGTTACAGCCGCCTGAGGGCATCAACCCAATGGCGATCGACGCGTCAGGAAACTTCATCTGTGGCGGCGGCAACGGGCGCACCCTGCCGGTATGGACTGACAACCCACAGGGTTTGTGCCAGTCCAGCCAGATGGCTGTTCAGCAGCAGGCCAAGAGCGAGCAAAAAGATAGTGATGGGGTTGCAGGCTGGATGAAAGACATGTTCGGCCAATGATGCAAAGAGGGGGATGTTTCGTGATACAGCTCTATCTAATACATTAAAATAAAGCATAATAAAAAGGAGTCTTATGACAAATTTCCCTTTAGTTGCTGATCTTCCTCTACCCTATTTCTGGCTGACAGCATGGTGGCAACCCCCTTTTCCATTTCCCGTTGGTATTGATCCCGCCGTCAATAAATCTGATGGTCAGATTTCAGGGCCATGTCAAACGTCCACTCGATAAAAATAAATACGGCGAGCCTAGATTCGCCGTATTCACATCAATGTCCGGGCTTATTTGAGGCCAGCGGCATCGCGCAGCAGTGCTGATTTGTCTGTTGCTTCCCAAGGGAAGTGCTCGCGGCCAAAGTGGCCATAGGCGGCGGTTTCGCTGTAGATCGGTTGCAGCAGATCCATCATCTTAATCAGGCCATATGGACGTAGGTCGAAGAACTCGCGTACCAGCAGGGTAAGTTGCTCAGTAGAAATTTTCTCGCTACCGAAAGTTTCTACCATGATGGAAGTGGGTTCCGCCACGCCGATAGCGTAGGAAATCTGGATCTCACAGCGGTCAGCCAGACCAGCGGCGACGATGTTTTTCGCCACGTAGCGTGCGGCGTAAGCGGCAGAACGGTCAACCTTGGACGGATCTTTACCGGAGAATGCCCCGCCACCGTGGCGAGCCATACCGCCATAGGTGTCGACAATGATCTTACGGCCAGTCAGGCCACAGTCGCCCATGGGGCCACCGATAACAAAACGGCCAGTTGGGTTGATGTGATATTGGGTACTCGCGCTCAGCCATTCTGTCGGCAGCACCCATTTGATGATATCTTCCATCACCGCTTCTTGCAGATCTTTCAAAGCGACATCTTCGGCATGCTGGGTGGAGAGAACGACAGCGTCAATGCCGACGATCTTTACATCGTCGTATTTAAATGTTACCTGGCTCTTAGCATCTGGGCGCAGCCACGGCAGGGTGCCGTTTTTACGCACTTCGGACTGACGCTGCACTAGACGGTGCGCGTAAGTGATCGGTGCTGGCATCAACACCTCGGTTTCGTTGGTGGCATAGCCAAACATCAGGCCCTGATCGCCAGCACCCTGTTCCAATGGATCGATACGGTCAACACCTTGGTTGATGTCTGGGGACTGTTTGCCTATGGTACTCAGTACGGCACAAGAATTGGCGTCAAAACCCATATCCGAGTGAACATAGCCAATCTCACGCACGGTTTTACGGGTGATCTCTTCGATATCGACCCAGGCACTGGTGGTAATTTCACCACCGACCAATACCATGCCGGTTTTGACGTAGGATTCACAGGCAACGCGTGCTTTCGGATCTTGCGTCAGGATTGCATCGAGAACGGCATCGGAAATTTGGTCAGCGATTTTGTCAGGATGGCCTTCGGAGACAGATTCTGACGTGAATAAGTGTTTAGCCATTGTATCCTTTACCTTGCATAAAACGGGTTAGAAATTACTGCACAGCCTTGGCATTTTGGCATCAAATAAAGTGCCTTCCATTGATGGTGTGAGATGTATCCTGCAACGCCCTTCAGGCAAAGTCGTTAAGCAGTTTATCAGTTATAGATGGATTAACCTCTGGACGTCCATTTTAGGGCGGGGTTTAGCCGGATTACCAGTCATTTTTTTCTGTTTTTTAGTAGAGAAGTTACCAGTGCTATTTTAATCTTCTTAAACAGATACCAGTGAATTTTTATTTCACTTTTTCCGGTGACTATTAGTATATAATGCGCACAGCGCATTGACTGTAGCGGAACGATGTCAAGGATGAAGTTTTAAACTGGATATAACAGCGATGCGCAGTTATATTCTGCTGGCACCCACAGTTGACGCTGTCACTCCATCGAATGCTCACACTCTATCTTTGTACGCAGTGCAGGAGGTTGTCATGAATGTTCGTAATGCCAGTAAGATGCTGAGCACTTATAACGTTGCCCAATGGGGTAATAGTTACTATGACGTTAATGAAAAATGAACAAGGCCACATCAGCGTATTTCCGAACCCCGATTTTCCGCAGGCGCGGCGTCAATCTGGCGGAACTGGTGAAAGAGTGTCAGAAAAAAGGTCAGCGTCTCCCCGCATTGTTTTGTTTCCCGCAGATCCTGAAACATCGGCTACGCTCGATTAACGCTGCTTTCAAGCGCGCGCGTGACACCTTCAGCTATAAGGACGACTATATTCTGGTATACCCGATTAAGGTGAACCAGCATAGCCGAGTGATTGAGTCGGCATTGTTGAATAAATCGGATTTGGAATAAAGAGTCCCGTGAATGGGCATCTTTCTGGCATACCGGCGAGCGTCATCTTGTTTAGTGCACAGATCATGGCCAGCGCCTCTGCAACTTGCCCATCATAATCTCGCAGCGACAGGTGACTACCAAATAGCTGTTTTACTCTGTACCTCGCTGTTGCCGCTATCGAACGTCGGTGGTAGCCTGTGATACTTTTCCACCGTGTGTTGTCTCCGGTAAGGCGCTGGTTCGCCACCGCTTGATTTCGCTCTGCATAGTCTGCCGACCAATCACTGGCTCCTCTGCTGGGCGGTATTAACGCCTTGAGCTTCTTGCCCCTTAACTCATCATCACACACTCGCGTATCCTAAGCCCGATCCGCCGAGGCGACTTTGATGTTACTGTACCTCTGGCGGATAAGACCTGGGAAAGCTTCGGTATCGGTGACATTGCTCAAGGAAAGGTCAGCACAGATGACCTCATGTGTTTCTATATCTACGGCCAAATGTAATTTTCGCCAGATAAGCCGTTTTTCCTGACCGTGTTTTTTTGCTATCCACTCCCCTTCACCCAACACATTGAGCCCGCTAGAGTCGATAACGAGGTGCGCAATTTCACCTGGCGTTGCGGTTTTAAACGGGACATGGCCGGACTTCGCCCGCTTACTGATGCAGGTGTCGTCCGGGCAATTCAACGGCACTTTGATCAGTGTGACACTGGAGTCGATGAAGCCCTGGAGGGCGCGAAGTGTCAGGCCGAAAATCCGTTTCAGCATCAATACGCTGGTGATTGCCATATCGGAATAATGTGGTGGGCGACCACGCAGAGAAGGTTTTGCCTCGCAGTACCAGGCGTGAAGTGCCGTTTCATCCACGGAGAAAGTGAGTGAACCCCGAGTGATAAGGGCGTTGTTGTAAGCCTTCCAGTTGGTGATGTTGAACTTTTGCTGGGCCACGGCATGTCGCTATTTTGACAGAAGGAGAGTGATCTGATCCGCGTGCCGGCCAAATGTTCGATTTATTCAACAATGCCAGAATGAGCGCCAATTAATCTGAGCTATTTTATTTGTCAACTACCTGCGACAATGATGTCTAATTGAGATGTGCTATTTATCAGCCTTTTTCTGGCCGAACGTAGGTCGGCGCTTACCACTGGCGACAATTAGGAAGTATGTTAGATTTTGTACCCTAAATAATTCGAGTTTCCGGAAGGCGGCAATGCAGCGACAAATCGGTCGGGAACTGATTTGGACACCGCTTGCTCTGGGCCACAGGCTGAACTTCAGGGATAAGGTTCATTAATCCCCAATCCCCAGTCAGTGACTGGGGTGAGCGAGGGAAGCTAACGCACAGGCAACTTGAAGAATGACGGGTATATGCGCTGTGTAACGGCGTTTTGGGCGCGGAAAAGGGGGCAAACTAAGCCTTTGTTCAGGGAATTCAGTGCTCATCCCATTTTTCTGCACTCGAACAGCAACAATATGGACTATTTTTCATCGAAGTAGAACGTTTTGCGCCTTGTCGCTACTTCGTGTGGTTGGTAAAGTAGGCGGATTTTATTTTCTGCCCCCAGCTTGCAGGATTATCCTTTAGTTATGTTTAAAAAATTCCGTGGCATGTTTTCCAATGACTTGTCCATCGATTTGGGTACTGCTAATACCCTGATTTATGTTAAGGGACAAGGTATTGTATTGAATGAACCGTCTGTGGTTGCCATCCGCCAAGATCGTGCCGGTTCTCCGAAGAGCGTTGCGGCTGTAGGCCATGACGCCAAACAGATGTTGGGGCGCACCCCTGGTAATATCGCGGCAATTCGCCCGATGAAAGATGGCGTTATTGCTGACTTCTTCGTGACCGAAAAAATGCTACAACACTTTATAAAACAGGTTCATAGCAACAACTTTATGCGCCCAAGCCCGCGTGTGCTGGTCTGTGTGCCTGTCGGTGCAACCCAGGTTGAACGCCGCGCTATCCGCGAATCTGCACAGGGAGCTGGCGCGCGTGAAGTGTTTTTGATTGAAGAACCGATGGCTGCGGCGATCGGCGCAGGTTTGCCGGTATCAGAATCCACTGGTTCCATGGTGGTGGACATCGGTGGCGGTACTACTAAGGTGGCGGTGATTTCGTTGAACGGCGTGGTCTACTCCTCTTCGGTACGCATCGGCGGTGATCGCTTTGATGAGGCCATAATTAATTATGTGCGCCGTAACTACGGTTCACTGATCGGTGAAGCCACCGCCGAGCGCATTAAGCATAAAATTGGCTCGGCTTACCCTGGCGACGAAGTGCGAGAAATCGAAGTTCGCGGCCGTAACCTGGCCACAGGCGTGCCGCGCTGCTTTACCCTGAACTCCAATGAAATCCTTGAAGCCTTGCAGGAACCTGTGACTGGCATTGTCAGCGCGGTGATGGTGGCGTTGGAACAGTGCCCACCTGAGCTGGCTTCCGATATTTCCGAGCGCGGCATGGTATTGACCGGTGGCGGTGCGTTGCTGCGTAACCTCGATCGCCTATTGATGGAAGAAAACGGCATTCCGGTCATTGTAGCAGAAGATCCGCTAACCTGCGTGGCTCGCGGCGGAGGCAAGGCGTTGGAAATGATCGACATGCATGGCGGCGATTTGTTCAGCGAAGATTAGCCTGCCCTGTGAGGAGGGATCGTATCGGATGATTGTGCACCGCGAAAATTGGGTACGATTTCTCTTTCTGTTGTCGAAGAACTCGCATAATTTATGAAGCCAATTTTCAGCAGAGGGACTTCCCTACAATTACGGCTCTTTTGGGCGGTGACTGTAGCCATTAGCCTGATCGTTGCTGACAGACGGCTCGATGCATTCTTGCAGATACGCAACTACATGGATACCGCCGTCAGTCCTTTCTATTTTCTCTCCAATGGGCCGCGCAAAGCTTTAGACAGCCTGTCAGAAACGCTGGCTACCCGCCAAGAATTAAAACTGGAAAACCGCGCTCTGCGCAAGGAACTGCTGCTGAAAAACAGCGACCTTCTTATTCTTGACCAATTCAAGCAGGAGAACACCCGATTGCGCGAGCTGTTGGGGTCGCCGTTGCGCAAGGATGAGCACATGATGGTCACCCATGTGATCTCCACCAGTGCTGATCCTTACAGCGATCAGGTGGTGATCGACAAGGGATCGGACAACGGCGTATATGAAGGCCAGCCAGTGATCAGCGATAAGGGGGTGGTTGGTCAAGTGGTGGCGGTGGCCAAGGTTACCAGCCGCGTGCTGCTGATTTGCGACGTTGCACACGCGCTGCCAATTCAAGTGCTGCGCAACGATATACGGGTGATAGCGGCAAGTAGCGACTGCGCCGACGATTTACAACTGGAACATTTGTCGAACAGTGCCGATATCCGGGTGGGTGATGTTCTGGTCACCTCTGGCCTGGGTGGCCGCTTCCCGGAAGGTTATCCTGTGGCGGTGGTTTCGTCCGTCAAGGTGGATAACCAGCGCACCTATACTATGATTCAGGCTCGGCCCACCGCTGGGCTACAACGCCTGCGTTACCTGATGCTGCTGTGGGGTACAGATCGCAACGGCGATATGCCGCTGCCGCCGGGAGAAGTACACCGGGTAGTTAATGAGCGCTTAATGCAGATGATGCCGCAGGTGCTGCCGCCAGTTGAAGCTGTTGGGCCACCGTCACCGCTGCTGGCCGCAGGAACCCATATAGCTACTGCATCCACGAGCGCTGGATCATCTGTTTGTCATTCTTGTTGGCGTTAGTGTTGCAAATCATGCCGTGGCCGGAACAAATCTATATGTTTCGCCCGTCTTGGCTGGAGTTGGTGCTGATTTACTGGGTGATTGCGTTGCCGCACCGGGTCAATGTCGGCACTGGCTTTCTGCTCGGACTGATCATCGATCTGATCCTCGGCTCCACGCTTGGCGTACGTGCGTTGGCGCTGGGTATCATCGCCTATCTGGTGGCATTCAAATGCGAGCTTTTCCGCAATATAGCGCTGTGGCAACAAGCATTGATCGTGGTGTTGCTGTCACTGGTGATGGATGTAGTGGTGTTCTGGGCAGAATTTTTATTGATCAACCTTTCTTTCCGCCCAGCGGTGTTCTGGAACAGTGTGGTAAACGTCATTCTGTGGCCATGGTTATTCCTACTGACGCGCAAATTTCGCCGTCAGTTTGCGGTACAGTAAGGGTATATCAATGATGGCTCTTTATTTGGTTTCCGGCTCTCCACTCCGACACGAATTACTGACTCTGTTGGGTGTGCCGCTTGACATTTTGCTGACGCATACCATAGAGCAGCGTCAGGAAGGTGAAGCCGCCGCCTACGTGTGTCGCCTGGCGCAGGATAAGGCCAAAGCGGGCGTGATGCTGGCACCGCAGGATCTTCCGGTGCTGGGGGCGGATACCCTAGTGGTGCTCAACGGGTGGGTACTATAGAAACCGCAGGATGAAACGCGTGCCGCGAAAATGCTGGCGGCGCTGTCGGGTAAACAGCATCAGGTAATGACGGCGGTGGCTATCGCCGATCGCCATAAAGTGCTGTGCCAACGGGTGGTGACCGACGTAACATTCCGCGATCTATCACCGCGAGACAAGACATAGGCGACTATATTGCAAGAGGTGAGCTTATGGATAAAAGCGGGAGCCTAAGGAATTCAAGGAAAAGGCTGCTATTTCGTCAGAACGATAACCGGGAGTTATCACGCTATGATGGTTCTGCCGCTGGTTAAAACCCATGAGCCACTCAGTAATTTTGTCGCATTAGGTGATGTGAGAGCCGACTGAGGGGCGCGACCATCAATTTGCTCTGAGGAAAAGGCATGACAACTGAGCTACTGGTTAATATCACACAGTCTGAAACACGGGTTGCCTATATCGATGAGGGCATTCTGCAAGAGATCCATATTGAGCGCGGATCCAAACGCGGCATCGTCGGCAATATTTACAAAGGTCGCGTTAGCCGTGTCTTACCGGGGATGCAAGCGGCGTTCGTCGATATCGGTCTGGATAAGTCTGCCTTCCTGCACGCTTCCGATATCATGTCGCATACTGAATGCGTCGCCGGCGATGAGCAAAATAACTTCCATGTGCGCGATATTGCTGAACTGGTGCGCCAGGGGCAGGATCTGGTGGTGCAGGTGGTGAAAGATCGGCTCGGCACTAAGGGTGCGCGCCTGACCACCGACATCACTCTGCCTTCGCATTACCTGGTGTTTATGCCGGGGGCAGCACACGTTGGGGTATCGCAGCGCATTGACAGCGAAGCCGAGCGTGAACGCTTGAAGAACGCCGTTGCTGCTTACTGCGACGAACTGGGTGGGTTTATTATTCGTACCGCAGCAGAGGGTATCGGTGAAGAAGAGCTAGCGCAGGATGCCGACTTCCTTAAGCGCCTGTGGGCCAAAGTGCTGGAGCGTAAAAAACGCAACCGAACCAAGTACAAGTTGTATGGCGAGCTGGCGCTGGCGCAGCGTATTTTGCGCGATTTTTCTGGCGCAGCGCTTGAACGTATCCGCGTTGATTCACGGCTGACGTACGATCTGCTGGTGGAATTTACCGATGAATACATCCCGGATATCACCAGTAAGCTGGAGCTCTACACTGGCAATCCGCCTATCTTTGACCTGTACGACGTGGAAAACGAGATCCAGCGGGCGCTTGAGCGCAAGGTAGCGCTAAAATCGGGTGGCTACCTGATCATCGATCAAACCGAAGCGATGACCACCGTCGATATCAACACTGGCGCTTTCGTCGGCCACCGCAATCTCGACGAGACCAGATTCAACACCAATATCGAGGCCACTCAAGCCATCGCCCGTCAACTACGCTTGCGCAATTTAGGCGGCATTATCATCATTGATTTTATCGATATGGATAATGAAGAGCATCGCCGCCGGGTGCTGCATTCGCTGGAGCAGGGGTTGAGTAAAGATCGGGTAAAAACCACGGTCAACGGTTTCTCTCAGCTAGGCTTAGTTGAAATGACGCGCAAACGGACGCGTGAAAGCATTGAACATGTGTTATGCCACAGTTGCTCTGCCTGTAACGGGTGCGGCACGGTAAAAACGGTGGAAACCGTATGTTACGAGATCCTGCGTGAGATTGTACATGTACATCACGCTTATGATTCGGATCGTTTTCTGGTATATGCCTCGGCGGCGGTCAGCGAAGCTCTGAAGAGTGAAGAGTCTCACGCGCTTGCCGAAGTGGAAATTTTTGTCGGTAAGCAGGTGAAGGTGCAGATCGAACCGCTTTACAGCCAAGAGCAGTTCGACGTTGTCATGATGTAACCCATCCGGCAAGGCGCTGAGCCTGTTAATGCATAGATATTTCCGTTGCCATACAAACGGAAGCAAGGGGAACTGCGTGAGGCGACTGCCTGGGATTTTGTTAGCAACAGGCACAACGGTGATTGTTATTTCAGCGGGCTGCGCTTGGTGCTGCCCGAATTGAACCACTATCGCCAGCAGTTGCTGGCGATAGTAGCCAGTCTCTCTGGCATACCCATACAGGTTGATTTTATTCAAGGTAGCTGGCAAGCCTACGGCCCGCGGCTGGAAATGCGCAACATAGGTGCCACCTTGCCCAAAGGCAACCTGCGTATTGAACGCCTTACACTAGAGCGGGACGTGTGGCAATCGCTGTTACACTGGCGTTGGCAGTTTCGCGACCTCACCTTCCACCAATTCCAACTTGATCTTAATGTTATACTTGGCGGTGACGGCCATCAAGCTAATTGTGGTACAACTGCGCATAGATCTTATTGATAAAAAAGGATTATTGAATACCGGTACGATTTATCTTCAAGCTGACAATATCGATATCAAGCCCTGGTTTACCCACTGGTTGCATGCCAACACCGGACTGGAAAATGCAGATTTTAGCCTGGCGGCTTGGTTGCAGATCCAGAATGGCATAATCGCTGGCAGCAATGCGCTACTGAAGCAAGGAACGGCTAACTGGGGTATAGGCAACAAACAACACCAGTTGAACATGGATAATTTTGTGCTGTCGATGTGCCGCAGTGGCGGCTGAGCACCGATGGGCAGGCTTGGCCGCAGAGTAAGCTTTACGGCACTGTGGCTACCTGAAAGCACCGCGTCGAGCCAGAACGCAGAATTGCGTATACATGCGATGGACATTCAGTTAGAGCGCCTGTCGGCATTGTTGCCGACCTTCTCGTTCCTTAGCCTGGATTTGCTGGAGCGCTGGAATGATTTACAGCCGCAGGGCAAGCTTACGGCGCTGGCGCTGGACATCCCATTGAAACAGCGGGAAAAGACCCGCTTTCAGGCTCTTTGGCAGGGTGTCAGTTGGCAGCCTTAGAAACTATTGCCTGGCATCGATCACTTCTACGGTGTGTTCAGCGGCGGGGTGGCAGAGGGGCGCCTGACGCTGAGTCTTAACGACAGCACGTTGCCCTACGACGACATGTTCCGCGCCCCGCTGGAAATTAGCAGCGCACATGGTGACGCTGACCTGGCGTTACCACGATCAAGCCTGGGAATTAGCGAGCGAGGGGCTAGAGGTAAAAGCCAAATCACTGTGGGTCAACGGCGATTTTCGCTACCAGCAGCCAGCCAAGGGTGCCCCTTGGTTAAGTATCCTAGCGGGCATCTGCCTGTATAACGGCGTGGACGCCTGGCGTTACTTCCCGGAACCGCTCATGGGCAAACCACTAGTGGATTACCTGAGTAGAGCCATTCAGGGCGGGCAAGTAGATAACGCCACACTGCTCTATGCAGGCGATCTACAGCACTTCCCATATCACAAAAACGAAGGCCTGTTTGAGGTGTTGGTTCCTTTGCGTCATTCGACCTTCCAGTTCCAGCCGGGCTGATCGGCGCTGACCGATCTGGCGATCGACCTCGATTTCATCAACGACGGGCTGTGGATGCAAGCGGCGCACACCAAGCTGGGTAAGGTTGACGGCAAAAATGTCAGTGCGGTTATCCCAGACTACCTTAAGGAACGGTTGCTGATTGACGCCGAGCTGGTGGGAGCCGGTACTGATGTTCACGACTATTTCAAACAGACCCCGCTGCATGATTCGCTTGGCGCAGCGCTAGATGAATTGCAACTTGGCGGTAATGTCAGCGGACGTTTACATCTTGATATCCCGCTGGATGGCGAACAGGTGAGAGCCACGGGGGAAGTGGCTTTACACAAAAACTCGCTGCGGGTGAAGCCGCTGGGAAGCGAAATGAATCAACTGAGCGGCAAATTTCGCTTTGACAATGGCAACCTACAAAGCGACACCCTGTCGGCCAACTGGTTTGGGCAGCCTATGGTCGTGGACTTCAATACTCAAGAAGGCGAACGCGATTACAAAGTTGACGTTAGTTTGAAGGCAGACTGGCAGCCAGCCAAATTTCCCTGCCTGCCGCAGGATCTGGCCGACAAGCTTGGCGGCAGCGCATCTTGGAAGCGTCGGATTGCCATTGTGCTACCGCATCAGGGTATGGTCAGTTATGACATCGGCGTAGATGCGGATCTCACAAAAGTAAGCAGTCACTTACCTCCTCCGCTAGGCAAACCAGCGGGTGAAGCACGGCCATTGAGGGTGAAGGTCAGCGGTGGGTTGAACGGCTTTACACTGACTGGCAGCACGGGTAAACAGAGTCATTTTAACAGTGAATGGCTTTTTGCCAAAAATCAGGTGACGCTGGCACGCGCAGCATGGCAAAACGCTAGTGGCGGCTTGGGCGTCTTCAGTTTCCCAAACACCGTGATGCTTAAAACGCCACAGTTGCTGCTGGGCGGCCAGGTTTATAACAAGCTAACACTAGCGGCCTAGCAGCAGTACGGTAGAGTTCAGGTGAGCTCCAAGGACGACGAAATGGACGGCAGCCTACAGATGGTGGATCGCGGGCCGTAGTGTGCCAATATCACCTATCTCTATTACAATCCACAGCTTGCGAACGGCAAAAGCCCGCTGGGAGCGGTTGACTCTAAGGCTGAGAGGCTCTCCTTGCGTAACTGGCCTGCGCTACACAGGGAGCGCGCAGCTCACTCAAAGGCAAGCTGCTGGGCAGAAACCACCGCCTTCCTTGGCATTACCACGCCGCTGAAAGGCGGGCCATATAATATGGATTTTGATCTGTACTGGCATGGGTAGCCCTGGCAGCCACAGGTGGATACCCTCAGCAGTACATTGCAGGTCAAGATAGGCAAGGGCGAGATTGACAGCATCGGCGGTGGTCGCGCTAGGCAACTTCTGCGACTAGTGAGTTTTGACGCGTTGTTGCGCAAGTTGCAGTTCTATTTCAGCGACACCTTCGGCAAAGGTTTCTACTTTCATTCTATCCGCAGTACCACATCGCTAAAAGATGGCATAATGCATACCGATAACTTATTGGTTGAGGGATTGGTGGCGGATATCACCATGAGCGGTCAGATTGACCTGTCGCGCAACCGGATCGATATGGAAGCGGTGTTGGCACCGGCGGTTTCAGCCACCGTTGGCGTAGCAACGGCGTTTGTCGTCAACCCCATCGTCGGTGCAGCGGTATTTGCTGCTTCGCAGGTATTGGGGCCATTATGAAGCAAGATTTCCTTGATTCGTTACCACATTAGCGGCTATCTGGATCAGCCGAAAATCAACGAAGTATTGCGTAAGCCAAAGAAGGATAAAGCGCCATGAGGAATACTAACTGAAAAACACTGCCCCACTGGCTTGCAACCCCTGCATGAGCAGAGGCCGCTGACAGCACCGTTTGCGGCGATATCTTCCTTTCAAGAGTGAAAAAATTATGAGTCTGACATTTGTCAGTGAGCAGTTACTTGCGGCGAATAAGCTGAGCCATCAAGACCTATACCAGGTACTGGGCCAACTGGCAGAACGCCGCCTCGATTACGCTGACCTTTATTTTCAGTCCAGCTATCACGAAGCCTGGATTATTGAGGATGGCATTATCAAGGATGGGTCTTACAATATCGATCAGGGTGTCGGTGTTCGCGCCGTTAGCGGCGAGAAAACCGGCTTTGCCTATGCTGACCAGATCACCCTAAATGCGTTGCAGCAAAGCGCGCAGGCAGCGCGCAGCATTGTGCGCGACAGCGGCAATGGCAGGGCACACACCCTGGGCGAAATCAGCCATCAGGCGCGGTATCCGTTGCTCGATCCGTTGCAGAGCCTGTCGCGCGAAGAGAAAATGGCGCTGTTGCACCGCGTTGACAAAGTAGCGCGTAACACCGACCCACGCGTGCAAGAAGTGAACGCCAAAATAACCGGCATCTACGAGCAGATGCTAGTAGCGGCTACCGACGGCACCTTGGCGGCGGATGTGCGTCCACTGGTGCGCCTTTCCGTCAGTGTGCTGGTGGGACAAGACGGCAAGCGTGAGCGCGGTTCCAGCGGTGGTGGAGGCCGTCTCGGCTATGACTACTTCTTAGAAAACATTGACGGCGAAACGCGCGCCGACACCTACGCCAAAGAGGCGGTGCGCATGGCGCTGGTGAACCTTACTGCTGTGGCAGCCCCTGCAGGCAATATGCCGGTGGTACTGGGAGCTGGCTGGCCAGGGGTACTGTTGCACGAAGCGGTAGGCCATGGCCTGGAAGGCGATTTCAACCGGCGCGGCACCTCAGTATTCAGTGGCCAGATGGGCCAACGGGTAGCTTCCGAATTGTGCACTGTGGTGGATGATGGCACCCTACAGGGGTACCGTGGTTCGCTGGCCATTGATGACGAAGGTGTGCCGGGTCAGTACAACGTGTTGATCGAGAACGGCATTCTGAAAGGCTACATGCAAGATAAACTCAATGCGCGCTTGATGGGTATGGCACCAACTGGCAATGGACGACGTGAGTCCTACGCATATCTGCCGATGCCGCGTATGACCAATACCTACATGCTGGCGGGCAAGTCAATACCTGAAGAGATCATCGCCAGCGTTGAGTACGGCCTGTATGCGCCGAACTTTGGCGGTGGTCAGGTGGATATCACCTCCGGCAAATTTGTATTTTCCACCACCCAAGCCTACCTGATCGAGAAAGGCCGCATCACCAAACCAGTTAAGGGTGCCACGCTGATCGGCTCCGGTATTGAGGCGATGCAACAGATTTCAATGGTTGGCAATGATCTGGCATTTGATAAAGGCGTCGGCGTCTGCGGCAAAGAAGGGCAAAGTTTGCCGGTGGGTATCGGCCAACCTACATTGAAGCTGGACAGCCTGACGGTCGGCGGCACCGCGTAGCTTCTCCAGGAGCCAAAGCCATTGGCCCCTAAATGCCCTATTTTGCTGCATCACTCGACATTGCAAACATTCAGATTATGAATATTTGCTGTCAGTCAGCTGGGCGTTATCCTCAATAATGTGCAAAAAAAGCGTAGACAGAGTGGGTGTATAGGGTCACCATGATTACAGCTTACAGCTTACAGCTTACAGCTTACAGCTTACAGCTTACAGCTTACAGCTTACAGCTTACAGCCGAAGGCTATATCAGTAGCCCCCTCAGCCTGGATATCTAAAGAGGTGGCAGAAACGACATGTTAAGATTTCCACGTGTAACCGCCATTTCATTACTTACAAAATCTTTATTACTTACAAAATCACCTGAGGTATTGAAGTGTAGTTAAATGATAAGCAGGTGGCATCACCAGTAGTGTTCGCTGGTGATATGCCCCGGCTTGCGGCGCAGGTGTTTGCGCATCTGGCGGTGCTCTTGCAGGATTTTTTGGGTATCGCGCACCATCTGTGGGTTGCCACACAGCATCACATGGCTGGTGTCGACGTCGATAGTTAATCCTACTGCAGCTTCCAGAAAGCCATCCTCGATCAGTGCGGGTATGCGCCCAGTCAGGGCGTTAGCTGTTGCTTCGCGGCTGACAATAGTCTGAATGCGCATCTTGCCGTTGTAGTGCTGCTGCAATTGCTGCAGCAGCGGCAGGTAGCTCAGATCGTGTGCAAAACGAGCGGCATGCACCAGCACCACCTGTTTGATTCGCTCCAGCCCGGTGCCTTCCTGTAAAATTGACAGGTAAGGGCCGATGGCAGTGCCGGTCGCCAACATCCACAGTGTTTCACACTCAGGTACTTCATCTAGCACCAAGAACCCGGCTGCTTCCTTGGTGAGCATCACCTCTGAGCCAGGGCGCAATTGAGCGAGCCTTGGACTCAATTTGCCCTCCGGTACGGTAACCAGATAAAACTCCAAGTTTGGGCTGCTGGGAGCGTTGACGTAGGAATAGGCACGTTGCACACTTATTCCATCGATTTCCAGTGCCATTTTTGTAAATTGCCCTGCGATAAAAGGAGCAATCGGCGCGTTAATGGTGATGCTAAACAGCCCGCTAGTCCATTGTTCTACCTTTAGAACCTTGCCGTTAACCCATTCAGCCATAATCAACGACTCCCGTGGTCGAATAAAATCAGCGTTGGTATTTTCATAAATCTCATTCCTATGATGTTATTTTAATTTGCTGGAAGTAATTATCGATTAAATGTTAGGTTATGCCCGCCCGCGGCGCTGATGGTGGGCATAACCTAACAACGCCACGGCTCATTCGGCTTTTTTACTCTCTAAGCGTTAGATGTACCAATTAATTTACGGATCTGGTTGCGTTTGCTGCCAGTGTAACTTAGATCAATCTCTTCCTAAAACTCGCTAAAATAATCAGATTTGTTAGCTTATGCTGCATAGGAGAGGGCTGCTCGCCATTTTGGCTGCTGCAATGGGATACGACCCGTTAATACCTAGGCAAAGATGAAGAAAAAGATTAATAAAAAAAATTGAAAACCTTCACCTGTTGGTTATGCTTATCCTGTTGGTGGCCGTTGGGCAAATGGCGCAAACTATCTATGTTCCCGTTATTACTGATATCGCGCATGATCTGTCGGTTCTCTCCGGCACCGTGCAGCATGTGATGGCAGCATATCTGATGACCTACGGCTTTTCTCAACTGATTTACGGCCCGCTGTCAGATAGCATAAGTCGTCGGCCGGTGATCTTGGCCGGGATAATGATCTTCCTGATCGGCTCGCTGGGGGCTTTGCTATCCAACGGATTATTCATGCTGGTGGTTACCAGCGCCATTCAGGGCATGGGTACCGGCGTAGCGGGAGTAATGGGCGCGTACCTTGCCACGTGATCTGTACGCTAGCATTGCACTACGTTATGCCAATAGCCTGCTGAATATGGGTATCCTGATTAGCCGACTGCTTGTACCGCTGATCGGTAGGGCATTGGCGATGCTATTTTGCTGGCGTGCTAACTATGCTTTCCTGCTAGCGTTGGGCGCTGGGGTCACCTACGCCATGTTCCGCTGGCTACCAGAAACCCGGCCAGCGCTGACGGAAAAGCGCCGCATGTTGGCCAGCATCCGCCAACTGCTGGCAGACGGCACATTTACCTGTTATCTGGTGATGCTGATCGGCGCATTGGCGGGGATTGTGGTGTTTTAAGCCAGTTGTGGCGTATTGATGGGGGGCATACTGGGCCTGAGCGGCGTAACCGTTAGCATCTTGTTTATCTTGCCGATCCCTGCGGCGTTCTTCGGTGCCTGGTACGCCGGACGTGATGGAAAAACTTTCCACAGTTTGATGTGGCACTCTGTACTCAGTTGCCTGATGGCAGGGTTGATGATGTGGACTCCAAGCTGGTTTGGGGTGATGAATATCTGGACATTGATCGTCCCAGCCACGCTATTTTTCTTCGGTGCTTGTATGATGTTCCCATTGGCTACTACTGGCGCGATGGAGCTTTTCCCTTATCTGCCAGGTGCTGCGGGTGCATTAGTTGGTAGTATGCAGAACCTGGGTTCAGGTCTAGCGGCCTAGTTCTCAGCTACGTTGCCACAGACTGGGCAGTTCAGCATTGGGCTGTTGATGTTCGCTATGGCGCTGTTGATATTGCTGTGCTGGTGGCCGTTATCCAATCGGGTGCAGCATCAGGATAATAACAGATAAAACAATAGGCTATAGTCTCGGTGTTAGTCGGTTCGCCGCGCTACAGCCATTTGTCACCTGCCAGTAAAAAATGCCGCCCACACCACAAACCGCAAGCCAGGTTTAGAACCTGTCCCATTAGGCTACTTTATTTGCCATTTTGGCCCTGGGTAGTGCTCACAATCCCCGCGAACTCCTGTAGTTGCGCGCTTTCTGTGTGCAAACTGGCTGCAACAATATGCGCTTACAGGGATAGGTGCTTAGTCGTGCTCTTCCTATGCTTGAGAGCGCGCCACCGCTTTTTTCCAGCCGCTGTAGCGGTAGTTGCGCTCGTTAGTTTCGATGCTGGGGTAGAATTCACGCTCGATAACCGCCTTGCTCTTCACCTCATTTATATCGTTCCAGTAGCCGATAGCCAGACACGCCAGGAAGGCTGCACCGAGTGCCGTCGATTCGCGCACTTCATGGCGTTTTATGCGGGTGCCGAGTATGTCGGCCTGGAATTGCATCAGGAAGTTGTTGGTGACCGCGCCACCATCTACGCAGAGAGATCGTAGACGAGTATTGGCATCGGACTGCATGGCGTCCAGCACGTCGCGGGTCTGATAGGCGATGGACTCCAGTGTGGCACGGATGATGTGGTTGCTGTTGACGCCGCGAGTTAGGCCGAAGATCGCGCAGCGTGCATAAGGATCCCAATTAAGGTGCGCTCAGGCCGGTGAAGGTCGGCACGATGTAGATACCATTGCTGTCTTTCACCTTGGTGAAGCGTTGTTGAATAAATCGGATTTGGAATAAAGAGTCCCCTGAATGGGCAGCTTTCAGGCAAGGAGTACACTTTCTGGCATACCGGCGAGCGTCATCTTGTTTAATGCACAGATCATGGCCAGCGCCTCTGCAACTTGTCCATCATAATCTCGCAGCGACAGGTGACCACCAAATAGCTGTTTTACTCTGTACCTCGCTGTTGCCGCTATCGAACGTCGGTGGTAGCCTGTGATACTTGTCCACCGTGTGTTGTCTCCGGTAACGCTCTGGTTCACCACCGCTTGATTTCGCTCTGCATAGTCTGCCGACCAATAACGGGCTCCGCTGCTGGGCGGTATTAACGCCTTGAGCTTCTTGCCCCTTAATTCATCATCACACACTCGCGTATCCTAAGCCCGATCCGCCGAGGCGACTTTGATTTTACGGTACCTCTGACGGATGAGACCTGGGAAGGCTTCGGTATCGGTGACATTGCTCAAGGAAAGGTCAGCACAGATGACCTCATGTGTTTCTGTATCTACGGCCAAATGCAGTTTTCGCCAGATCCGCCGTTTTTCCTGACCGTGTTTTTTTGCCATCCACTCGCCTTCACCCAACACGTTGAGCCCGCTAGAGTCGATAACGAGGTGCGCAATTTCACCCGGCGTTGCGGTTTTAAACGGGACATGGCCGGACTTCGCCCGCTTACTGATACAGGTGTCGTCCGGGCAGTTCAACAGCACTTTAATCAGTGTGACAATGGAGTCGACGAAGCCCTGTAGGGCGCGAAGTGTCAGGCCGAAAATCCGTTTCAGCATCAATACGCTGGTGATTGCCATATCGGAATAATGTGGTGGGCGACCACGCAGAGAAAGTTTTGCCTCGCAGTACCAGGCGTGAAGTGCCGTTTCATCCCCCCAGTAAGTGAGTGAACCCCGAGTGATAAGGGCGTTGTTGTAATCCTTCCAGTTGGTGATGTTGAACTTTTGCTGGGCACGGAATGTCGCTATTTTGACAGAAGGAGAGTGATCTGATGACAGCAAGGAGAGTTATCTGATCCTCGTGCCGGCCAAAAGTTCGATTTATTCAACAACGCCACGGCCAGCGCGCAACAACCGGCGCTTATAGGGAGTACGTGAGCAGGGTGAGTTCTGCCCAGGCCCAAAATGGCAAATAAAATAGCCTAATGGGACAGGTTATTACAGTATAAAAGCGTTAAGTATTTTTGGCATTGTATCCGTATTGCGTAGCCTTGCATCACTGAATATATAGTAGAGCGTGTCGATCCTTCCTATATTCGGCACTGAGGTTGGTCAGAGTGGAGCAAAACACGTGGCATAAAGCTATACCCGTTATATTTCAAATTGCCTATGCGTTAGCTTTCCTCGCTCACCCCAGACACTTAATGGTGTCAGCGCTTGGTGATTAATGAACCTCATCCCTGAGGTTCAGCCAACGGCCCAGCGCATGTGCTGCTTAAATCGATCCCTGACCGCTTTGTCGCTGCGTTGCAGCATTGGTAGGGTAATGTCCGTAGAGGTAGCGCCACACAGGCCGAGAGCCGAACAGCTACTGTGGCGCACCAGCGTTGGGATCAACATAATCGCCACCAACTCGCGGGCTAGATCGTTGAAGAAAGATATACTGCCCAACACTATGCCGTAGGCATCGGTGATCAAAATTCCGGATACCGAGTACCAGCCGAAGCTGGAAGCCATCGCCAGCCCTACCTTCAGCTGTAGCTTCATCAGTTATGCTGCTAGTAAGCCACCCGCCAGCGAGGCGAGGTTCACCATCCATGCCACTGCGATTCAACAGGATCTGACGCAACGTCATGCCACTGCTGCGCAGTTGGATGCTAACCAACAGCAGCAGGATAATCAGCGCGTATTCACTGCCTTTACTGGCGAATGGCAGCCATTGCCACTGTGTCAGACCGAGCAGGAAACCGCTCAGCACCATGCCGCACAGCTTAAGCGGCTCTAGTGCAATATTCAGGCGCAAGGGAAGATTCTCCTGCTTATGCGTGTTATGCCACTGCATGTGGCGTTCAAGCAGTGCCAGTAGCAACAGGTTAGCGCCGAGGATACACATTGAAAATACCGGTGTGTACTGGAGTATCAGCAGCAGGTTGCTGCTGATATCTGCTATAAACGCCAGGCTGATACCCATAAAAAACAGGATCACGTATATCATCAAGCTTAACAATCGATTAAAGTGGCAAATTCGATGTTGGGTTGCTTGACCTGCAAGGGTTTTTTTGACCATGCTGCGGGTGGCGTTGGTGCTGACCAACGCCAATATGCCGATGTGTAAGGTGATCCTGAAAGTGCCACTCCACGTTTCGCCCCCCCGATCTGGCGGTCGAGGTGGCAACATAGGCTGGCGAATCGGATACATGATGTCAGTATCGCTTAGTTGAAAAAACTTTTCTCGCGCGGGATTTAGCTGGCGAGTTCCCGCGCCGATTATGCTTCCACCAAGGCCTGCTGGGTGCTGAAATGCTTATCCAACCCTTGCTCTAACTCATCCAGTAGTTGGTAACGGCGGCGGTATTCAGCGCGTTTCTTGCTGACGACTTCATCAATCGGTTTGCGGGCGATGCGTGCTGGCAGCAGAAAATAACAATCATCGAGCGCTTTGCCGCCCATTGAAAGCCAAAATTGATCATAATCCGCGTGTAGCTGATCTTTTTTTTTACTCTGATAACGCCAGTTCTTATAGATGTGAGTGGCGTTGCCGACTGCCACAATCTGGCAGATGCCCAGATTGTGCGCCAGCATGCAAATCCCTTCTAGTACCAAACGTTTCGGGAATAGCCCATGGCATTCTTTGGTGGTTTTCTGGATCTCAGCATGCGGCACCCCATGGTTTGCACCTTGCAGGCCACCGATAAACAGTGTTGGCTGTTGCTGGTAATGCATCAGCGCGAAAGTGATTTCCGCCAGCATAATGCCATTGGCGTTGCGCAGTAACAGGGTTGCTTCCCCTTCTTTATTAAGCTTGTCGAACGCTGCCAGCTCCAGCGTTATCGGTGCGCCGTTTTTGTCCTGCGCGCAGGACAGCACAAACGGCTGCTGGCTCAGGTGACCTAGACGCATCTTCAGCGGCATGCGTTGGATGATCAGATCATAATGATCGCTGAGTGCGGACAGGCATGCGATCTTGTTCATGTTCGCTGCCAGGTAGGGCCGATGCAGCTTGCACGGCAGATTCGGCTGTGCGCTCAGGATCTCGTCCAGCAAAGGGTTGGAAGCCAGGATGCTGAGTAGCCTGCGGGTGGTGTGCCAGTTCAGTATTGATCGGCTGAGAAATTTCAGGCGAAATGAGGTTTTTTTCCAAGCCTTGCTCGGTATCTTTTCTCCCTTAATCAGTGCTGTCATCAGTTGCTGACCATTAAGTTGCTGGGTAGATACAGGGAGCGGGTTGTGCTGCGGCATGATGAAATCCTGGACTATGTCAAATAGCGCTATGTTATCAGATTTCACTAAACGGGAGTTCAATATTGAAGGGTAACCTGAGGTATTGCCACAAGCCGCGACGTGTTGAGCTAGGTTGTGTCCGGTGATTGAGCTTGGCGGCGTTGCAGACCTAAAAGCCCGTAGGATGACGGCCTATATCCAAGCCCGACAACGCGGATTACGGCCTTTTAGTGGGGCCATTTGAACGCGCTCCTCGGTGACTAACCGGTATTTGGCCCACCGCCCCTTAGGGCCCGTGCCTTGCTGCGTATTCAAATGACTGCCAGCGTCGCTCATGGACAATGACCAGACAGCGCCTAAAGTTTAGTGATTTCGCAAGCTGCATGATAATTTACTTCCGCCGTCCATAAGGCGGTTAATATCCACAAGAACAGGCAGGAACCCACTTTGACGTGCTTTAAAAGATATAGGCGCAGGACGATAATCCTGGTGATTATCACGGTCATAACCGCCGTGACGTTCTGGCATTTTCGCCAACTGCCAATGACCGATTTTAATACGGTGAAGGTGGTTAAACGTGACCTGCAACAAAACGTGTTGGCGACTGGTCAACTTGATGCGGTGCGCAAGGTTGACGTTGGCGCGCAGGTCAGTGTGCAGTTGGAAAAACTGTATGTCGAGATTGGCGATAATATGAAGCAAGGGCAGTTGCTAGGGGTGATCGATTCACAGCAAGCGCAAAACAGCATATGAGAAGGTGAGGCAACGCTGCGTGAGTGGCGCGCTCAACTGCTACAAGCGCAGACGGAACAGCAACTGGCAGCAGTAACCTTGCAGAGCAACCAGGCATTGGCCAAATTGCAGGTGGTTTCTCGCCAGGATCTGGATCAGGCGACAACACAGTTGGCGGTGAAAAAGGCGCAGGTAGGCACCATTAACGCGCAGATCGCCAGAAATCAGGCCAGCCTATACCCGCATTAAAGCGCCGATGGACGGCGACGTGGTGCAGATCCACTTCCTTGCAAGGCCAGACGGTGATCGCCGCGCAGCAGGCATCGAACATTCTGACTCTTGTCATCTACCTCAAGCCTGGTCAAAAGGTGTGGTTTACGGTACTAGGCGATCCTACTAGGCGCTATAACGGTGTGCTAAAAGATATCCAGCCGACACCGGAAAAAGTCAACAATGCCATTTTTTACTACGCGCGTTTCGAGGTGCCAAACCCAGCGGTAATGCTGCGTTTACAGATGACGGCACAAGTGCATATTCAATTGGCGGGCGTTAGACAGGCGCAGGTTATCCCGCTGACGGCGCTGGGCGATCAGATTGCCGATAACCGTTACCCTGTTTCGGTGCTGAAACAGGGTAACGAGGAGAAACGCGAAGTGACTGTCGGCTTGCGTAATGATATTGATGTACAGATCCTCAGCGGTTTACAGTTGAGAGAGGAAGTTATCGTCAGCCGTAGCGGTGTGGGGGATAGCTGATGACGGAGCTATTGCAACTGAACGGCATTCGACGCAGCTATCAGTCGGGCGATCAGACGGTGGATGTACTGAAATATGTCAGCCTGAGCATTGAGTCAGGGGAAATGGTGGCAATCATTGGGGCCTCCGGCTCAGGAAAATCGACGTTGATGAACATTCTTGGCTCCTTGGACAAACCGATCGCTGGTGTGTACAAGGTGGCCGGGCAAGATGTGGCGATGCTCAATGACGATGCATTGGCCCAGTTGCGCCGTGAGCATTTCGGTTTTATTTTCTAACGTTATCATATGTTGCCGCACATGAGCGCGGCGCACAACGTCGAGGTGCCGGTGGTCTGGCAAAGTGGAACGTCGTGAGCGGGCAGAGGCGTTGCTGCGGCGATTGGGGCTTGGCGAATGCGTAAGTTATCGGCCCCGCCAGCTCTCTGGTGATCAGCAACAGCGTGTCAGCATTGCCTGCGCATTGATGAATGGCGGCCAGGTGATCCTGGCGGATGAGCCGACTGGTGCGCTTGATAGCCATTCCGGCGACGAGGTGATGAACATTCTCAAACAACTGCGCGCGCAGGGGCATACTGTGGTTATCGTCACCCATGATCAGGCAGTGGCACAGCAGGCTGAACGGATCATTGAAATTCGTGATGGCGAGATCATTGCCGACTCACGCAATAATCAGAAGGGAAATCAGAAAGTTAAATCTTTTAGTCTGGACGCCATTGTGCCGTCTTGGCAGCAGATGGTCGGGCGCTTGCGCGAGGCACTGGTCATGGCATAGCGGGCGATGACGGCTAATAAAATGCGCACCGCACTGACCGTGCTTGGCATTATCATCGGCATTGCCTCGGTGGCATCAATCTTGGTGATCGGCGATGCGGCCAAACAGCGGGTACTGGCAGATATCAAAGCCATCGGCACAAACCCGATCGATATTTATCCCGGCAAGGGCTTTGGTGACGACAATCCCACCTTTCGCCAGTCGCTTAAATATGAGGATCTTGACGCATTGCGTGAGCAACCCTATGTCAGCGTGTTATCGCCGACTATCGGCATACGGTTAGTCAATATCGATGTGGCAGCCAATGTCAGCGGTGTTAGCGAACAATATTTCCGCGTGTATGGCATGACTTTCACCCAAGGGGCGGGTATCGATGTTATGCAGGTGCAGTCGCAGACAGTGGTAATCGACGCCAATACCCAGCGTCGTCTGTTCCCGCATAAAAAACAGGTGGTGGGGGAAGTGATTCTGGTGGGCAACATGTCAGCAACGGTAGTGGGTGTGGCCAAACAGAAACAGTCAATATTTGGCAGCAGTAAGACGCTGAATGTCTGGGTGCCTTACAGCACCATGGCCAACCGACTGATGGGTAACACCTATTTTGATTCGATCACTGTACGCATCCGCGACGGTTACAGTAGCCATGAGGTAGAGCAGCAGTTAACGCGCTTGCTGACGTTGCGTCATGGCAAGAAAGGCTTCTTCACCTATAACATGGATAGTTTTGTGCAAGCTGCAGAGAAAACCACCCGCACGCTGCAACTGTTCCTGACGCTGGTGGCGGTGATTTCTTTGGTCGTGGGCGGTATTGGGGTGATGAACATCATCCTGGTGTCGGTTACTGAGCGCACGCGCGAGATCGGCATTCGCATGGCAGTAGGTGCCCGTTCTGGAGACGTGTTGCAGCAGTTTCTGATCGAGGCGATATTGGTTTGCTTAGTCGGTTGTGCGCTTGGGATCACGCTGTCGTTTGCCATTGTCCTGCTGGTACAACTGCTGTTACCAGGCTGGTAGATCAGCTTCCCGCCGACAGCGCTGCTGTGTGCGTTTGTCTGTTCAACCGGCATCGGCGTGGTGTTCGGCTATCTGCCACAGCGCGCAACGCTGCGCGGCTGAATCCGATCGATGCTTTGGCGCGCGAGTAAATGAATAAAAATGCCAGCCACACAGTGGCTGGCATTTTTACCAGGTGTCATTGCATAACAACTCTATGGAGGGCGCTTAAGTCAGAACTTGGTTTTCCAGTGGCACAATAAGGCTTGCATGGTTCACTTTTGGCCCTTGGTACACATCAAAACTGACCTGTTGACCCGCCTTTAACGTTCTGTAACCATCCATCTTACTTGTTGAGTAATAAGCGAAAATATCTTCACCACAGCTTTCAGGACAAATAAAGGCGTTGTTGAATAAATCGAACATTTGGCCGGCACGAGGATCAGATCACTCTCCTTCTTTCAAAATAGCGATATTCCGTGGCCCAGCAAAAGTTCAACATCACCAACTGGAAGGCTTACAACAACGCCATTACCACTCGGGGTTCACTCACTTGCTGGGGGGATGAAACGGCACTTCACGCCTGGTACTGCGAGGCAAAACCTTCTCGGCGTGGTCGCCCACCACATTATTCCGATATGGCAATCACCAGCGTATTGATGCTGAAACGGATTTTCGGCCTGACACTTCGCGCCCTCCAGGGCTTCGGACGCCAGAGGTACCGTAAAATCAAAGTCGCCTCGGCGGATCGGGCTTAGGATACGCGAGTGTGTGATGATGAGTTAAGGGGCAAGAAGCTCAAGGCGTTAATACCGCCCAGCAGCGGAGCCCGTTATTTATGCAGAGCGAAATCAAGCGGTGGCGAACCAGCGCGTTACCGGAGACAACACACGGTGGAAAAGTATCACAGGCTACCACCGACGTTCGATAGCGGCAACAGCGAGGTACAGAGTAAAACAGCTATTTGGTGATCACCTGTCGCTGCGAGATTATGATGGGCAAGTTGTAGAGGCGCTGGCGATGATCTGTGCATTAAACAAGATGCCGCTCGCCGGTATGCCAAAGTGTACGCCTTGCCTGAAAGATGCCCATTCAGGGGACTTTTTATTCCAAATCCGATTTATTCAACAACGCCGCTGTCCGTGTGCAAATTCTGCATACCGGCATCATGCTTGGTGTCGGCAATGTGCCATGGTCTTGATGACAGTCAGATTTCAGTCAACTTAAGAAATGTCGCGGCTCAATACACAACCTGGCACCACCAACGTCCACTCCGCCCCCTGAATCGCAATTCTTATATTAGGTTTAGAGCCTATCCCCGTGGGTTCTTATTGCTCGCTGCATCGCCATAAATTTTAGCGCATAGATATTGCATAAATATTCTTTGTAAGTTAAGATCTTACATCAATTTCTATTCGATTATTATGCATGAGCATTTAACTGAACGCTATCAACTGTTACTACCGTACTCACCTGGCACTGTTTGACATTACGCTGAATTGTTCAGCGGGGGAAACATTGGTACTGCTTGGCCCAAGTGGTGCTGGGAAAAGCTCACTGTTGCGAGTATTGAACCTGCTGGAAATGCCGCGTTCGGGTCAGTTGCAGATCGCTGGTAATCAGTTTGACTTCATGCAGGTGCCAAGTAAAAAATCCATCCGCGAGCTACGCCAGAACGTCGGCATGGTATTCCAGCAATACAACCTATGGCCTCACCTTACGGTGGTGCAAAACTTGATCAAGGCACCCTGCCGCGTGCTGGGCCTGACCAAGGCTAAGGCGATGGAACACGCCGACAAGCTGTTGCAGCGTCTGCGTCTGACCAATTTCGCCGATCGTTTCCCACTTTGTCAAGAGATGCAGGCCGAGTGTACCTTCACCAATCAAGCTTTTGATAGCCTGATCCCAGGCCTGAAGTTCAGTCACTTTGATGCAGTAATGGCCGGTATGGACATTACACCAGAGCGTGGAAAGCAGGTGCTATTCACCAAGCCGTACTTTAGCAACTCGGCGCTATTTATCGCCTTGAAAGGCAGCTTGGCCGATGGTGTAGCGCTGAAAGGCAAGAAAGTCGGCGTGCAAAATAGCAACACTCACCAGAAATATCTAGCCGACAAACATCCAGAAATTACCACCGTACCCTATGACAGCTACCAGAATGCCATTATGGAGCTGAAAAACGGCCGTGTGGACGCAATATTCGGCGATACGACGGTGGTTAACGAATGGCTGAAGCAGTATGCGGGGCTGGCAGCGGTGGGCGATAAGGTTACTGATAAAGATTATTTTAGCACCGGCCTGGGTATTGCGCTAGGTCAGAAAAATACTGAGTTGCAAGGCAAGTTCAACGCCGCTCTGGACAAGATCAAACAGGATGGTACCTATGCAGCCCTCTACAAAAAATAGTTCCAGCAGTAATCCGCCGCGATGAATGACATTCAACCCCTAGCAAACGCCGCTGCCATGACCCTCGGCATTGCTACTCTTGCCCTGATCCTTGGGCTTATTCTGGCGATGCTGTTTGCCGTTTGGGAATCGTCTCGCTGGAAGCTGGTCAGTTGGTTTGGCACCGTTTGGATGACCTTGGTGCGTGGTCTGCCAGAAATTCTGGTGGTACTGCCTATCTATTTTGGTTCGTCGCAGCTACTGTTGATGCTGTCGGATGGTTTCACCCTCAATTTAGGTCTGTGCCGATTACCGATCCAACTGACGATCGATAACCTCGAAATCAGCCCGGTTCCTGTGCGGTGTGATCGCCTTGGCTCTACTTTATTCCGCTTACGCGTCGCAGACGCTACGTGGTGCACTCAAGGCGGTACCACAGGGGCAGTGGGAGTCCGGCCAGGCGCTGGGCATCAGCAAGATAGTAGTCTTCTTCCGCTTGATCATGCCTCAGATGCGGCATCATGTACTGCCCGGCCTCGGCAATCAGTGGCTGGTGCTGTTGAAAGATACCGCGCTGGTTTCCTTAATCAGCGTAAACGATTTGATGTTGCAGACTAAGAGTATTGCGGTCCGTACCCAGGAGCCTTTTACCTGGTATATGATTGTAGCGGTTATCTACCTGTTGGTCACTCTGCTCAGCCAGTACATTATTAAACGCATCGAGCTACACACCACGCGCTTTGAGCAGGGAGCAACCTTATGCTTGAATACTTGCCGGATATAATCAAAGGTCTCCACAGCAGCCTAACGCTGGCCCTTGCCGCACTGATCGTGGCGCTGGTGCTATCGCTGCTGCTGACGGTGATCCTGACGCTGAAAACGCCACTCCTGACGCCGCTGGTCAAAATCTACATCACGCTGTTTACCGGCACCGCCGTTTCTGGTATAGATCTTCTTAATCTACTATGGCCCAGGCCAGTTCCCATCAATCCGCGAATATCCTTGGCTGTGGAACCTGCTATCGCAGCCATGGCTATGCGCGATGATCGCGCTAGCATTGAACAGCGAGGCCTATACCAGCCAACTGCTCTACAGCGCGGTGTGGGCAATCCCTAGCGGTCAGTGGCAGTCCTGCGAGGCATTGGGCATGTCACGCCAACAATTGCTGCGTATTCTGCTGCCGTTCGCCTTCAAAAGTGCACTGTCATCCTACTCCAACGAAGTTGTACTGATGTTCAAAAGCACTTCTCTGGCCTACACCATTACGCTGATGGAAGTTATGGGCTATAGCCAATTGATGTACGGCCGCACCTACGATTTGAAGGTATTTGCCGCCGCTGGCCTGGTCTACCTGTGCGTAAATGGCTTGTTGACGCTACTGATGCGCTTGGTTGAGCGGCGCGCGCTGATGTTCGAACGCTGTCATAAGCGCTACCCTCATAGCCTCGCTTAATTACAGGGCTTTTCATTTATTTATTGCCTATCAATTCACTCAGCGGCATGGTTATCGCCAAGGGTAGGGTGATTATTATTAAATCCATGCGCTAGCGAGATAACAATATTCGGACTTAAGACAGGAGCGTTACGCATGAAAAAACTCTTATTGACCGCCAAAGTGCTGGCCGGGATCGCCTTTAACACCAACGCAGCCAATACCATCCGCTTCGCCACTTCCGCCACCTACCCACCGTTCGAGTCGCTGGACTCTAACAACCAGATAGTTGGCTTTGATATCAATTTGGTCAAGGCGCTGTGCAAACAGATAAAGGCGCAATGCACTGTCACCAATCAGGCGTTCGACAGCCTGATCGCTGTGCTGAAGTTTAAAAAATACGACGCGCTGATTTCTGGGATGGACATCACGCCGGAGCGTAGCAAGTAGGTTTCATTCACACAACCGTACGTACTACGCCAACTCGGCTATTGTCATTGCTCAGCAAGGCAAATTCAGCTCGCTGGCGGATCTGGCAAGTAAAAAGCTCGGCATGGAGAATGGCACTACCCACCAGAAGTACATACAAGATACGCACCCGTAGATTAACAACGTCTCCTTCGATAGCTATCAGAACGCCATCCTTGAGCTAAAAAGTGGCCGCATTGATGGTGTTTTCGGCGAGAATGCAGTGGTGAATGAGTGGCTTAAAAACAATCCTGATCTAGCGCCAGTCGGCGCACAGGTGACCGATGCACGATATTTCGGTACCGGATTGGGCATTGCAGTTCGCCCGGATAATCAAGCATTGCTGGCTAAGCTGAACAGCGCGCTGTACGATATCAAGGCCGACAGCACCTAGAAAGCCATCAGCGACAAGTGGTTCCCGTAATGAAGTATTAACAAGATTCGTTATCTACTGACAAAATTTGATCAAAGGCTCACCTACAGCCTTACCTTTTATAGATGGCTAGAGCAGCAAGAGGGTCGGTATACAGCGGGGGTCAATGTAGTACTGGCTGACACTCGACCCCAGAAGGGCCCTCTTCTTCGTCGCTGATGTAAAGCAGATCGTTCTCCCGCGCTTCGAGGATCACCATTGAGATCTGCTCTTTACCCTGTTGCATAAAGTGGGTGAACTGCTCCAACGTCACTCCCACAGCGATGCTCAGCGACTGGCAAACGATCAGCTTAGGCAGATTGTCATCCTGAATATCGACAAACGCCTTGACGGTAAGTGAACTGGCGTTGATCAGGCTTAGATTAGCCACCAGAGGTATCAGCGTGCTCGGCTTGACCTCAGCCAACGCCGAGAACAGGATCACGTTGTCCACCAGATCGACCTTAGCATCGAACACACTGTCGAAGTTTTGCATGTGCGGCAAGTGCAGCGCCTGGCAGGAATTGCACTCAAAAAAAGAAATGCCTGATTGATCCAGCCAGCGCCGCAACAGCGCCAAATCAGGAACAACGAGTGAATCCATATAACCTGCCTCACAACATTCAAAACGCGAAAAGGCGCATAGCTTACGGAATATTCAGCCAATGCGCCACGATCAATACTGCCTAATTTGTTGATAAGGATCATTATCGGCGATAAAATATCACAGCGCTGACATTTCGTCGATATCATCCCCCCATAGATCGCTGCCTCGCCGCGCTGGTTCAACACTGATGCATCCTAGGCCCCTTTCCCGCAGGTAACCTCATCGCCATAACATGGAAGATCATGCGACCTGCTGCGATACCAACCCCAGCAGGCTATCGACGATACAAATCGGATTAACAGGTCATTCCTGCTTTTTTTTACTGGTTTAACAGGCATAGTGAGCGCCATTAACGCAGGTCTTGCGCAGGCTAGGGGCTAATTTGGACAGTCAGAATATCGTTA